>DRKS01000092.1 GCA_011051655.1 Sedimenticola sp. | reverse complement strand
GAGATCCAACTCCGCCGCCCCCAGGCTGATGCCCTCCAGCAGGTGGCCGTTCTCCCAGGCCAGGACGGAGTCCTCCGGTTCCAGCCCCCGGGTCCAGACCAGCCTGCCCTCGAGGCCGGACAGGGCAAAACGCCGCCGTCGGGGGACGCCCTCCTCCGCCGGGGGCGGCCCCTCGCCGACATGAACATCGTGGAGGCGCAGTTCCAGCCGTTGCGGTCCTTGTGCCACATAATCCAGCAGGGCCTCGGCCCGGCCGGACCACTCCAGATTCGCCAGCAGAGACTCGGCCTGGGTGGGCTGCACATAGGCGGCGTAGACGGCCTGGAGCTCCAGCGGCCTTGTCTGCAATCTCAGGCGCTCGATGGCGGGCTCCGCCTCCAGGGAGACCCTTCCGGCCAGGTTAAATTCCAGCAGGCCGGGGTGCCTGAAATCGAGGGATGCAAGCTCCAGCCCCTGTGGGTCCAGGCTGAGACGGGCATCGAGAGAGACAGGGTCTGCTTCTACTCCGAGGTAGGCGAATGGGGTGAGTACCGCCCCTTCTTTCAGGGCCAGCCCCGAATCACCTTGCCAGGCCCCGGCGGATACGGCCAGCGCTCCCCGCCAACGCCCGGCCAATCCCTCCCCAAGGTATGTCCCGTCGGCGCTGCTGAAGGCGCTGTCGCTGAAATCAATCCGCCACTGGAGCCGGGCCGGCCGCCCTCCGGCGCCGGAAACCGAGGCGGTGAGGTCCATTTTGCCACTCAGTTCAAGGCCGTCAGCTCCAGGCAGGTAGGGCGCCAGCTTGCGCCGGGCAGTGGCGATATCCAGCGACTTTCCCTGCGCGCTGACAGACCAATCCTGCCCCTGGGACCGAACCTGCACCTGCATGACCCCTCCGGCCAGCCGTACCTCATCGAGCTCTGCATGGAGTGTCCGGTCCTGGATTTCCCAGTCGAAACTGATGGGGATCCCGGGGCTGTCCAGGGCGGGATGGTGTAACCGCAACACACCTTTTTGGCAGCTAATCCGGTAATCGGATATCACACCCACGGCGCAGGAAAGAACAGGGTTTTCGAGGGGGAACGGCAGGGCCGGGTGGCTAATGCTGGCGGCGGAGAGGCTGAAAGCGGCCGCCGTTCCCGCCCGCCAGTCCAGCTTCAGGCTGACGGATTCCGCCGTCCAGTCGGGCCCGCTGATCCGGCCCAGGTCCAGGCTGATGAAATCCACCGCCGGGGCCGGCCGGGCCAGCAGCAGCCCGGCGGCCAGGTAAAGGAGACTATTCCCTGCCGAAAACACCGGTGGACAGATAGCGGTCGCCCCGGTCACATACGATGGAGACGATGACCGCATGCTCCACCTCTTGGGAGAGGCGCAGGGCCGCCGCCAGGGCGCCCCCCGAGGAGATGCCGGCAAAGATACCTTCACGGGCGGCCAATGCCCGGGTGGTGTTCTCCGCCTCCTCCTGGGAAACATCGATAATCCGGTCCACCCGGCTGGCATCGAAGATCCTGGGCATATACTCCCTGGGCCAGCGGCGGATGCCGGGGATGCTGGCCCCCTCCCGGGGCTGCACGCCAATGATCTGGATGGCGGGATTTTTCCCCTTGAGGTATTCCGAGGCGCCCATGATGGTGCCGGTGGTGCCCATGGCGCTGACGAAATGGGTCACCTCGCCGTTGGTGTCCCGCCAGATCTCCGGGCCCGTCCCCTCCACGTGGGAAAGGGGGTTATCGGGATTGGCGAACTGGTCCAGGATGACCCCCTCGCCCTCCGCCTCCAGCCTGCGGGCCATGTCGATGGCCGCCTCCATGCTGCCTTCCCTGGGGGTCAGGACGATCTCCGCCCCATAGGCCCGCATGATCACCCGGCGTTCGACGCTCATGTGCTCGGGCATGACCAGTATCATGCGGTAACCCTTGATGGCCGCCGCCATGGCCAGGGCGATGCCGGTGTTGCCGCTGGTGGCCTCGATCAGGCTGTCCCCCGGCTTGATGGCACCCCGCTCTTCCGCGTGCCGGATCATGCTCAGCGCCGGGCGGTCCTTCACCGAACCGGCCGGGTTGTTGCCCTCCAGCTTGAGCAGGATGGTATTGCTGCTGTTCCCCGCCAGGCGCTGCAGGCGCACCAGGGGGGTGTAGCCGATAAAATCTTCAATGGTGGGATAATTCATGGCCGCAAGTGTACTGCAACAGCCGGTCAAAGAAGAAATTTCGCCGCTCCGATGGCAAGATTGGCAATATGGGGCGCGGCGGGACATCCGCGCCCGGCAACCTTGGCATTGGCAGACAGGAACCTTTCCGATGAGAACAGCGCGATTATCCAGGCTCGGGAACAGACTCCTGATGCTTGCAGTCACCCCGGCCGCCGTCATGGCCCTGGCCCTGGCCGCCTATGCCGCCGGCGCACACCAGCCGGGCGTGGCGGGCATCCTGCTGATATCCGCCCCGGTGCTGGCGGTCAGCGCCTTTATCGCCCTGGCCCTGGGCCGCCAGATCATACATCCGCTGGAGCGCCTGGCCGGGGGGATGGACCGGATCAGGCAGGGCGATCTCTCCGCCGAAATCGAGACAGGCTCTTTCGTTGAAATCCGCGCCCTGGGGGATGGCTTCAACGCCATGGCCCGGGAACTCAAGGCGGCGCGGGAGCGCATGCAGCGGGAAATCGACCAATCCGCCTCGGAGGCGATGCAAACCATGGAGGCCCTGGAAATCCAGAACGTGGAGCTGGACCTGGCGCGCAAGCGGGCCCTGGACGCCAGCAAGGTGAAGACGGAATTCCTCGCTCACATGAGCCACGAGATCCGCACACCCATGAACGGCATCATGGGTTTCGCCAACCTCCTGCGCAAAACCGAACTCTCGCCGGAGCAGAGGGAGTTCCTGTCCATGATGTCCAAATCCGCGCAGGCCCTGCTCAAGATCATCAATGACATCCTGGATTTTTCCAAGCTGGAATCGGGCAAGCTGACCCTCGAACACGCCCCCTTCCGGATACGCGAATGCTGCGAGGACAGCGTCATGCTGTTCGCCCCCGCCGCCCATGCCAAGCGGCTCGACCTGGTGCTGCTGATCTATGACGATGTGCCGGAACAGCTCATCGGCGATTCCGCCCGCATCCGCCAGATACTGGTCAACCTGATCGACAACGCCATCAAATTCACGCCCGCCGGTGAAGTAGCCGTGCGGGTCATGCTGGAGGACGAAACGGACAAGGACTGCACCCTGGGGATCAGCGTCACCGATACCGGCATCGGCATCCCGGAAGAGGCCAGGCAGGATCTTTTCAGGGCCTTTCATCAGGCCAGCACCTCCATCACCCGCCTGTATGGCGGGACCGGGCTGGGCCTGAGCATTTGCCAGCGGCTGGCGAAATCCATGGGGGGCGGGACCCGGTTGGAAAGCACCCCCGGCCGGGGCTCGCGTTTCCAGGTCACGCTCAAGCTGGCCAGGGCGGCGGCCAGGGGCAAAATCCCCACGCCGGACATCCTTCGCGGCAAACGGGCGCTGCTGCTGGATACTCATAAGCTGTCCCGAAGCTGTATACGCAGCCAGTTGGAATACTGCGGCATGGAGGTGCGGGCGGTGGAGACGCCGGAGCAGTTGCAGGCCCCGGACAGCGGCGACGCCGACCTGATCCTGCTGGGCTTTACCGGCGGCGACTACCGTTCCGGGCTGGCCGAAAAGACCGTGGCCGCGGTCAGGTCCGGTTCCACCCGCCCTGTCCTTGCGCTGATGGACGTATCGGAGCAATCGGCCCTGCGCCGGATCCAGCTCGCGGGGGCTGACCGGTGCCATTCCAAGCCCCTGACGCTGAGGGGACTGGCCCAGACCCTGGGCGCCCTTTTCGAAAACCCGGACAGCGACCCAACCCAAACCCCTTCCCGGGGCGCGACAGCCCTTGCCTCTCCGTCATTCACCGGACGGCACTTTCTGATCGTGGAGGACAACCCCATCAACCGCGAACTGGTCTCCACCCTCCTGACCGGCAAGGGGGCGCAGATCACCCATGCGGCGAATGGACGCGAGGCCGTGGAGCTGGCGAGAACCCATCGCTACGACCTGATCATCATGGACGTGCACATGCCTGAAATGAGCGGCCTCGAGGCCACGCAGCAGATCCGCAACGATGAGCTTCCGGGCCAGCACACCCCCATTGTCGCGCTGACCGCCGACGCGGCGCCGCAGCAGCGTGAACAGATATTCATGGCCGGCATGGACGACTGCATGACCAAGCCTTTCAACGAGACCCGGCTTTGCTCCCTCATCGGCCGCCTGCTCGATGAATGGTCCTCCCCCTCCCCTGCCCCATCCCCACCGGGGCCCGCCGGCGCCGCCGCCACGGAACCGGCCGCCGCCGGGGAAGCGGAAAAGGAAACAGACGGCGCCATCCTGCCGGCCCGCGACAGTGCCCAGGCGGTGCGCATCGCCGGCGGGGCGGCCGAGCTGGCGGAGCACATGTTCATGCAATTGCTGGAGGAGCTCCCCCGGCAGTTCGAGCTGATGCAAAGGCAGGCCATGGAGAAGGATTGGGAGGGACTGTGGAACACGGCCCACCGCATGCACGGCGCCACCGCCGTATGCGGCGTACCCGCCCTGGACCGGGCCGTGGCCCTGCTGGAAAACGAGATAAAGGCCAAAAGCCCGGAGCGGATACAGGCCCGCCTCGCCCAGGCCGGCGCGGAAATGGAGCGCCTGCTGCGCCACCAGGAGCGGGGGGCATCAACGCCCCGCTGAGCCGGACCTACAGCCGCCCCAGAACCTCGCGCGCCTGCTCCACCCACCGGGCCTTCACCCCGGCGTCGACCGCCTGGGTCAGGCGTTCTTTCGCATCGTCCGTGCGGCCTTTCTTGAAATAGGCCATGCCCAGGTGATAATTGATCACGGGCAACACCGGCTCCCTGGCGGCGGCACGCTCCAACAGGGCGCAGGCCTGGTCGAGCTCGTCACGCAGGTAATGAACCCACCCCAGGGTATCCAGAAACATGGGGTTTTTGGAGTCCTCGAAGCGTTTCGCCAGCTCAAGCGCCCGGTCCAGCGAGGCCTGCCCCTGCCTGCCGGTGGCCAGCAGCATGGCCAGGTTGTTGGCCACCAGGTCACTCCCGGGATGTTTCTGCAACAATGCCTCGTACTCAGCCACGGCCCCGTCCAGATCCCCCTTCACCTGGTAGGCCTGGGCCAGCAGCAGCCACAATGCGGGATTTTCGTTGGTCTTCTCCAGGCCCTGCCTGTAGAGCTCGATGGCCGCATCCGGCTTGCCGTCCGACAGGTACAGTCCGCCCAGGTTCCGGTAGAAGGCCACCACGGAAGGGGCCAGTTCAATGGCCTTGCGCAACTCCTGCGCCGCCGCATCCGGCTTCTTTTGCGCCAGCAGCACCCCGGAAAGCAGATTGTGCAGCGCGCCATTGTCCGGCTTTTTCTTCAGGGCCGCCTCCAGCCGGGCCTGCGCCTGCTCCGGGGTCTTCATCGCCAGGTGGCTCCTGGTGAGGGCGCTGAGCACCTCCACGGACTCCGGCGCACGATCCAGGGCCTTTTCAAATGAGCCGATGCTGGCGGCATAGCGCTTCTGCGCCTGTTCGATTATCCCCTGGGCGTAATAGCCGGCATGGTTGTCCGGGTAGCTTTCCTGTAATTGCTTTGCATATTGTTCCGCCGACGGCCACTTCCTCTGCCGGATATGCATGGTGGTCAGCCCTTTCAGGGCATCGAAGTGGTCCGGCTTCACCTTGAGCAGCGCCTCCAGCGAGGCAATGGCCCCGTCCGGATCACCGGTTCTGGCCTGAAACCGCGACAGTTCGAGATAGAGCACCGCATCGCCGGGATTGGCCTCCAGCGCCTTCTCCAGGCTGTCCCTGGCCAGATCGGTCTCACCCTTCAACGCATGGGCGCGCGCCAGCAGCCGCAAGGCCCGCGCGGAGCCCGGCGCATCCCGCAACACCACGCGCAGATCCCCGATGGCGCTGTCGCCGTCTTTGCCGGCCAGGGCGATCCCGGCCCGGATCAGCAGGGCCTCGGCATCCCGGGGGTTGGCCTCGATCACCTGGTCCACCAGGCCCTTGGCCTCCACCAGGCGGTTCCGGGTGAAAAGCAGCCCCGCCAGCCGGGTCCGGGCCAGTTGCCCCTGAGGCCCGTCCTGATACTTTTCGATCAAGCTCCGGTAGACCTGTTCTGCATCCTCGGGCCGCCCGAGCGTCTTGTACAGGTCCGCCTGGGCAAAGCGCAGTTCGGGATTGTCCGGCTCGGCTTCGATAAAGGCCTGCAGGGTCTTTTCCGTTGTCTCGCCACTCCGGTGCCTGCCTTGAAATTCCACCAATGCCAGCTTGAGCTGCAAATCATCGGGGAATTTGTTCACGCCCTCCCGCAACACCCTTTCCGCCTCATCCAACTGGCCGGTGCTGCCGTAGAAGGCGGCCAACTGGCGCCGGAATGTGAGATTCGCCGGGTCCACTTCCACGGCCTTCTCCAGCATGGCCCCCACTTCATCCCCCCGGCCCGTCTTCGCATAGAGCCGGCCCAGCAGCAGATAGAGCGTGCCGTTGTCCGGATGCTGTTCGACGGCGCCCTTCAGCAGATCGATGGCCTGATCGGTATGGCCGGCCCCGTCACGCACCGCCGCCAGCAGCAATACCGCATTGATGTTGGCGGGATCGAGCTTCAGGCCTGATTCGGCGTACTGCACGGCGGCATCCAGATTCCCCAGGCGCTTTTCCACGGCCGCGCGCAACACCAGGCCTTCGGGGTTTTCGGGGGCATTGGCCATGACCGTTTTCGCCGTTTCCAGCGCCTTGTCCGTCTGGCCGCCGAGGAGGTAGAGCTGGCCCAGCCTGAGCTGTGATTTTATATGGCCCGGATCGACCTGCACCGCCTTGGAATAGGCGGCAAAGGCGTTGCGCCAGTTGCGCTCCTTTTCATGAATCTGCCCCAGCATGTAACGGGATTCCACCGCCTTGGGATCGATCTGAAGCACATTCTTGAACTCCAGCCGGGCCTTGACGTAATTCCCCTCCTCGAAGAGCTGCATGCCCCGTTCAAAATGCTCCGCCTTGCGATCCTCGGCGCCGCCACAGGCGGAAAGCAGAACAGCCAGCCCCAAGGCAAGAACACCCTGCACAACTTTTCTCTTGCTACACATTTCCTTCGGCCCTTCTGGTAGGTTCCGGCCGGCGCCGGTGGAGGCCCGGCCGGTAAAAAAAGAGGTGAATTATGCCTATTAAACCGCTTGCCGCGAAATAGGCAAGTCAAAACAAAAAGCCCCGCTTTGAGAGCGGGGCCTTCGGGGTGCTGCGCCAAGCCGTCAACCGTGCTTGCGGCGGCTGAACGCCAGCAGGGCGCCCATGCCGGAAAACAGCAGCCACACCGCCGGGGGCAATGGCACGGGACTTGGGGCCGTGGTTACCAGAACCTGAAAGCCACCGTCCGTGGGCGGGGTTCCGAAGAACACATCCACGATGGAGGCGTCGCCGATGCCCATGAGTTCACCAGTCTCGAAGCTGTTCGAGTGCACCTCCGCATCATTGCGGATCACCGTGAAATTATCAATGAGGAGCCCGGTTTCCACCCATTCATCCCACGCGTCCACGACACCCACGCCAAACTCGAATATCCCCGTTGCCGGAGCGATATAGGAGAAGTTTTTATAGCCGGTTTCTTCCTGGTAGGGGGCCACGGAGGGCACATAGTAACCCGGGGCAGTATCCTGGGCATGGTCCAGAAAGCTGAGATTGCCGCCAAAACTCACAAAGGCATAATCGTCGAGCCCCCCGGGCCGTTCATTGGTCATGAAGTTATAGTCGAAGGAAAGGATGTCGCCCGCCTGAAAAGAGAAGGAATCCGTTATTATGATCCCTGAGCCCTCTGTCGCGGGATCTGCTGATGGGCTGATGGCGGATATCGCCCCCGGAGCCGCGCCAAAAAAGAGTTCCAGGTCAGCGACGGGGACGGAAGGAACAAAGCCGGCGGCATTCACCGCGTTCATCGACATGCCCATCACCGCCCCAAGTATCAACTTTCTGCAAAACATTCTGTATCTACCTCTTGCCTTCTGGTTCCTGCTATAGGCCGATTATCGCAGTTATCTCTCCCGGATGCACATTGCCGTGCATCTGCTCCCGGTGGGTGAAGCAACAGATATACCACAGTCATAACGCTTGGTTTATCAAATAGTTACAGGGCGCCAGAACAGCCAAACAGCCGTTGGTGTAAAAAAAGCTGACACTTTTGCAGGATCCTGATTCCCCCGTTGCGGACATCAGGGAATATGGTTACCGAAAAAATCCCGCAACCACAATCCAATCAAGTCGTTACGATGCATCGAACCGGAAATTGCGAATCAAAGGGCGTGTAAAAAAAGCTGACACCACAATCAGCTAGGCCAATCCCCGCAAGGCCAATACCCCCAAAGAGCCCAAAGATGCAAGATTGAGCCAGGTCCAGCGCCCGGCACTGCGGTTGCTGATGAGTTCACACCCGTACAGGACAATGACCGACTTGACCACGACCTCCGCCATGTTGACGCCCAGAAACTGAATGTCCTTGAAAAAGCCGACCAACAGCACGATGAACAGGGTCAGATAATCAGCCGAGGTTGTCTGAAACTCGATGCCTTTCGCAAGCTTCAGGGTGATTATGATGCTTATGCCAAGCACGGCATAGATCCCGATCTCCGCCACCTTGTACCCCTCCGCTTCCGGGGGGAAATGGAGGGTGTACAAATACACCACGAACATGGCGCTGACAAACACGCTCCCCTGGCGTACAACCGAGCGCCCCTCGTTGCCAAAAATGAGGTCCAGGGCCATGGCGATGGCGAGCACCGCGGAGATCACGGCAAAATCCCGCGGTATGTCGGGTATCACCAGGGACAGACAAACCAATGACAGCGGAATCCATATCTGAATAAAGGAAAATTGCCACCTCCCGATCCTGGCGAGCAGCGCCGCCTGCCAGGAACCGGGGGCCCCCGGCATGACAGCTGTATCGGCAACCCGCCATCCGCTGCGCTCCGCCCGGGTGAGCAAGATGAAGACAAGGGAACAGACCCCCAGATACAGCCCCAGGATGATCCAGTCCGCTTCATACATCAGGACCAGGGCGCTGAGTACGAAAAATGCCTGGGTCGAGTAAATAAGGACCACCGACGCCTGGTGGGAGAAACCCCGATCCAGCAAACGGTGATGAATGTGGTTTCGGGTGGCCCGGAACAGGTTCATGCCTCCTTTCGCCCGCAAATAGAAAACCGCCAGAATATCTATCACGGGCAAACCCAGCAGCAGGGCGGGCAATGCCGGGCTCAAGGCCGTATTGATCCGTTGGGTCAGGAGGATGGCGAGAAATCCCAGGGTAAAACCGAGAAACTGACTCCCGCTGTCCCCCATGAACACCTTAGCGGGATAGGTGTTATAACGCAGAAAACCCACGATGCCGCCCATTGCCGCACAGGCGGCGACAACCGCCTGGTTGGCCCCGGCCTCGGCCTGGTAGGCGAGAAAGGCGATGCCCAACAGGCTCAAAAGCGACTCCCCCCCTGCCAGCCCGTCCAGGCCATCGGAGTGATTGATGGCATTTATCATTCCCACCATCGCAAAAACAGTGAAGGGAACGCCAATCGAAGGGGGCAGGGGCTGCGGGTCCAGGAAGGGAACCCGCGTGATGGTCAGATCACCATAAAAAACGACCATGCCAACCGCAATGAACTGGCCAATAAACTTAACGTAATGCCCCAGTTCCCGGCTGTCATCCAGGGCCCCAAACCCGAAAAGCACCAGGCTGCCGATAACATAGGCAAGCAACAGATTATCCATGGGCGCCCATGCCAACAAGGGCGCCAGGGCCCCCAGGACAATACCGATCCCGCCAACCCTGGGTATGGGCCTCGCATGCACCTTGCGCGCGCCCGGCTGATCCATCATCCCGGTATAGGGCGCAAGCCGGACCATTATCGGCAACACCACGATGCTGATGGCCATTGCGGTTATAAATACAAACAGCGCATGCATGCCTTAACCCGTAAACCCCGTTTCGTTTTCGACCGGGGCCATGCGCCGCCTGGGCAAAGCGGATCTAATCCGGCACATAATCCTTCAAAACCGGCGCCACTTTTCGAACAAAATCTTCCAGTCTGGCATCCCCGTCCGCCCAGTCCTCAGTGGGACCGATATTCGTCGTCAGCCGCACCAGGGCGCCATCGGTTCTGTGCCTCATCAGGCCATCCACCAACAAATACCACTTCACCAGATATTCACTGGTAATCGTCCGGCCACGCTGTTGAAACCAGTAATAGACCAATACCCTGGATTCACCCATCTGCATCTGAACCCGATTGACATCAAGCGCCGCCCCATCCGCCGGGACAGCATCGATCCTGCGCCGGCCCACTTTATGGATTTTCCAGCCGCCGGCCGGAAGACAGGCCTGCGGCGAATGGGCCGACTCCCCGGCGCGCTGGGAAGCATAGTAGGCCGTGTAGAAGTTGACCCCCATGCCAGAGTCACGCACATAGTCGGCGACCACATAATCGGTGAGGTCCAGCGCCTCCAGATAAATCTCCTTAAGGGTGCCGCGCCGCCCGCTCCATTCCCCCATCTCCATGGGAAACTCATCGAAGCCCAGCCGCTCGACCGGTGCATCCTGCCGGCCTTCCACAATCTGAGTCGCCGCAGCCGCCAGGATCAACACCCCGGCCAGGCCATAAAAAGTGGTTGGTATGCCCCTCGGCCTGACCACGGCCCCTTCGGGAACGGGAAGCGGATAATCAATGCCGAATATTTCCCTGAAGGGCCGCCTCTCCGGGCCGATCTTTGCGACCAGCCACATAATGCCTATAAGAATAACCATGCACACCATGAAAAACAGCCAGCCTTCAAAGTCATGCAAAAACCCCTCGGCCATCTCCGTGCCCCAGTGCTCCACCATGATCCCGATAATGCCGATACGGATACTGTTCATGACGATGGTCAAAGGAATGGTGGTCAGAAACACCAGCACCCGCTTCCACAAGGGCGCCTTGAAGAAATAGGCCATAATGAAGCCGATGCTCAGCAGCGGAAACAAATAACGCAGCCCGTTACAGGCCTCCACGACCTGCAGCTTGTAAGTGCCGAGATCAATGACATTGCCTTCGAGAAAAACACTGATGCCAAACAGCCGTATCATCGCCACCCCCATCCCGGATGAGATAAGCTGAAGTTTTATGGACAGGGACTGGTACAGAAATGAAGGCAGGGGTATGGTGAAAAACAGCAGGACGATGGGGGCCCATACCACCTTCAATCCCCGCCACCCCAGATAAGCCAACACGGCACCCGTAAGCGTCACCAGGATCGCATAGTGAATGACGACATAGATGGTACTGAGCGCACCGACAAAAGCGAGAGCGAGACCCGACAGCACCACGGGAATACCGATCCAGGCCCCTTCCAGCGGCAGGCGCCGAAGCTCATCGCTCTTCTGCCAGACCAGAAACACTGAAATGAGCGGAAGCAAATAGGCGTGGCTGTACTCTTCCTTCTTGCCCCAGAGGCGGGCCAACTCCTCCAGGCCATCCCAGAAAATAAAAGCGAGCAGCATCGTGAGCAGCGCAACGAATGCCCAGCGCTGGGAGGTCTCCTTCCAAACCAATGTTCCCGCCATCTGCCTCATGCACTTGTCATCTCTGTTTAAATCCGCTTTTATAGCCAATGAGTTGACAACTGTCCCAGAGTAGGAACCTTTGCCCGTATCCGCACATGCGGCCATTCTAATGCGCCCAACAGCAACTGTCATTCTGGCCGCCCTTGTCGCCATTCCCTTTTCTGGGACCGTTAGCGGCGCCGGGACTGAATTATTAAAGGGTCAACCCCGCGCCGGCTATTTTCAAGTACGGCTACAGCGCAAAGACCTTGTTCTAAACCCGGAGGAGAGATTCAAGCTCATCCTCCAGGTTCCTGACGCCACGGGCAAAGCGCTGGCCAGGCCCGCCTCTGCCCTGGTGCGGATGACCACAGATCCCGGGCATAAGGAGCTATATTCAAAAATCTTCCAGGCCAATGCCAGAAATCGTTCCCATATCGATGTTGAATTGACGGCACCTTCGAACCAAGGTGTTTACTCAATCTGGCTTGGCCGTAAAAACAGGCCTGAATCACAGCGCTTGCAGTTCATCGTGGTTGACGCCGAACCCATGGAAAAGGCAGCCAACATCGCTGCTCGGCCGGAGCTTATCCAGTCCGTCGATCTCGGCGCTGATCTTGGGACAGACAGGTTGCGCAGCGATGGCACCGGCGGCGTGGTTCTCAGCAAGGATTACGGGGCCTATCGAATAACCGGTCGGCGCGCCGAAAAGGCCTATGGGAAGCCCGATCCCGACAAGACCCTCAACTGGTTCGCCGTGCGCATGCGCACGCCCCACCCTCTCCGCCCTCACTGGCTCGAAATCCACTATCCAAATGAGGGCGACAGGGCATTCGTAGTCAGCATCATCGATCACAACGGGGGCTCGAAATACCGCAACACTACCGATTATCTGCTTACGACCAAACCGGAAAAGCCCGAAAAGATACGGGTTGCCCGGCTTTTGGTATGGCCCAGAAGCGAAGAATTCGCAGTGGCCTTCTTCAATGCGAAAAACGGCACGGGCGCTGCCGTTAAACAGGTCAATCTTTACTCGGCCCCTTCATCCGTTGAACCAAGCCCGCTGAGGGCCGCCTGCAAACGCCTGGGTATTCTTTTCGAGGAGCCCATATTCGGCCGCACCCTGGGCGGTCCGCGGCTGGCGGAGCGCCCGCGATCAGCGCAAACCCGCTCGGACTGGCGCACCTTTCTGGTTGCGGGAGAGAACCTGCTGCACGCCATGAATATGGCCGGCTACGACGAGGTGCTGCTCCCGGTTTACGCCTACGGCGCCACCCTCTATCCATCCAGGCATATCGATTCAAGGAGCAGATACGACAATGACGCCAAATTCAGGAGGCAGTTCGATCCGGTCCAGAAGGACATCGTCAGGCTGTTACTGCGTCTTTTCGAGAAGGAGGGAAAGAGATTCAGCCCTTTATTCATGTTCTATGGCAAGGTTCCAGAATTCGAGCAACGGCTGAAACAGGGCGGGACACCCCTTGATCTGGTGCGCCGGGACGGCAGGCGCTTACGCGAACTGGCGCCCCGGGGCTGGGCCGCTCCCATCTACGATCCCCTGAATCCTGAAGTGCAGGGTTGGGCACGTTCCGTGCTGAGTGAATTTATGGAAAGATACGGCGATTCACCGGCACTGGGCGATGTGGGACTGACATTCAACACCTCAAGCTGGATCCAGTATCCGGGCCCTGACTGGGGTTTTGGAGAGGCCACACGGCGGCGCTTTATCGATTCGCTTGGGGACAGCTCTGATATTACGCCGCCCCCGCCTCAAGCACCACGCTTTGTTCAATGGCTCTCCGCCAACCGGCTGGAGCGGCGCTGGAGTTCCTGGCGCAACGACAGCCTGGCCGCCTGGTATGGCGAACTGGCCGATATGGTGCGGCAAGGAAACCCCTCACGCAGGCTCATTGCCGCCTTCCTGAACATCTTCTCCTCAAGACACGCCTCGGAGCCGCCCCGTTATGATAGAGTGACGACCGAAACACTGCGCGGTTATCTGCGCGGTCTCGGACTCGAATCCCTCCTAACCGGCGCCAGGCCCGATATCCGGATATTGCGCCCTGTCCGCCTGCCGGTGGCCGGGCACGGGAGATCGGGGCAGGTCTCCCGAGTCAGCCGCTCTTCCGCGGCTGCTGAGTTTTTTTCCAGTATTCGTAATCATGGTGTGCTGATCTGGCACAGCTATTACGAAAGCTATGTCGATGACATTCGCACCCGCCTCTGGTGGCCCGCGGGGGTAAAGATCGTTGCCCAACAGTTCGATGCCGAGGCACTGCCGCAGCCACCGGAAGACGGCTGGCCCCTGTGCTATGATGGCGGCTGGCAAATGCCCCAGTACTGAACAGCAACCGCCTCATATCCGGACCACGCATTGTCTGATCTAAACCTGCCCAACCTGGTTATTGCCGGCGTCGCCCGCGGAGGGACGACATCCCTGTTCAGCTACCTTGGCGCTCACCCCGATATCTGCCCTTCCAGGAGAAAAGAGACGGAGTACTTCTCCCCCCTGCACGACGGCGGCGCCCTTGCCCCCCTGGCCTCCTACGCCGCCAATTTCTCTCACTGCCGGGATGAGCGCTATCGAATGGAGGCCACCCCCGGCTATATGTTTGGCGGTGAGCGAATCGCACGGGCGATTCAGGACACCCTGCCGGATGCACGCATCATCATCATGCTGCGCGATCCCACGGCCAGGGCCGTCTCCTTCTTCAAGTTCTTCAAGAGCCGTTTCCACCTGCCGAAGGAAATGACCTTCCCAGACTATATCGCCGGCTGTCATGAGCGCTGCTCCCTGGACAAGGCGGCACGAGCCATCGCCCCCGAATATGGCGCCCTCCACAGTGGCCTCTACGCCGAGTTCATCTTGCCCTGGTTCGAGATCTTCGGCGACCGCTTGATGGTGACTTTCTCCGATCAGTTGAAGGATAAGAGCGGCCTCATGACCCAGCTCTGCGACTGGCTCGGCCTCGACGGCGGCGCCGTCGACTGGGAGGAACTGCGGGTCTTCAACCCCTCGGCCATGTACCGGGGCGCGGCCCTGCACCGCCTGGCGCTCTGGTTCAACAACAGCGCCGAGCCCTTCCTGCGTCGCCATGAACGGCTCAAGACGCAGCTTGCTCGTATCTACAGCCGGGTAAACGCTCAACAGTCTGAGCAGATCGACACCAGCACGCTCGCGGAACTGAGGGAATATTTTGATCCCTACAACAGGCGCCTTGGCGATATGCTGCGGGAGCAGGGTTATACGGAACTGCCGGACTGGCTTAACGCATAGCCGGCGGCCCATCATGCCTCGGCGATTGCTCCATCCATTGGGAGAGGTCCACCTGCAGAAACTCCGACAGTGAAATCAAGTCGGATCTGAAACGCTCCCGCAACTCCTGTTCGACCGCCGGTTCCATGGGCGGCACCTTCATCCCCTTTTTATTCCACCGATCCACCAGAGACCAGATGGCGGCCCGCGCATCGCGCGGCAACAGCAGCCGCGCCGCGGACTTCAGTGGCGATGGCCTGTTGACCAGGTCGCGCAGCATGCGGCTGCGCGGCTGCGCGGACCGGTTGCGCTGCGAGTTACTCAAGCGTTGAGGTTCAAGGTAATCGACGCCCAGGAAATCATACACCTTGGCCATGGTCCCCGCCGCATCCTCTCCCAGATCGTGGGACAGCAGAAACAGCATGTTTTCCCTGGGAAACCGGGTCAGGTAGTTTTTAACCTGCCGGTAATAGAACCCGCGACTCACGTAACTGTACCTGGAGAGCTCCTTGCTCCGGGGCCACTTGGGCCTCGCCTCCTCGAGCCTCGCCTCCTCCCGCTCCAGCGCCTCCCCCAGGCTCAGGCTCTCCCACCCGCGCCTCACGTTCATCCAGTAGTGGCTATTGGCCCTCGACACCGGATCTCTGAATATGAAAATCAGGCGGGCATCGGGAAAGGCATCTGCAATTCGTCCGGCGCACTCCGGGAAGTAGAGGTACTCGGGGTCAACCTCCCCCGCAATCTGATCATCACCGACTCCCGCGAAGTACCTCTCCAGATAATGATCGACGCCATATCTGTACTCCTCATGCCCATCGTTGAAAAAATGGGTCTCCTTGATAGCCGGAAGAAAGATACGCGGGTGCTGGGCGAGGTAGTGATGCAGCGCCGTCGTACCCGCCTTCTGGGCGCCGAGGACGAAAAAGGACAGGCCCGCTCTTTGCATCACCGTCTGATCCGCCGTCAAACCTGTTTCGGAAGGGTGTGGCCTATCGCCTCACCCAGGAGGCTCGCCAAGACCCTGGCATTGCGGACCTTGCGGTATCCCTCAAAGTCATACTTGCCACGCTTCATCTTTTCGCGCACCCGTTCCAACAGCGGAGCGATCTCGTCGATATCACAAAAGGTCTCTCCGATGCAGACGGGGGAATGGACCTGGCTATGAATCACCGGGAAGTCGGGCACGATGACGGGCGTCCCCTTTCCCGCCGCATCCGCAACGATTCCCGAAGGTCGAAACCGATAGGCCTCAGCGGCGTAGTTCTGGATGACCACGTCGCACTCGGCGATGAACCGGCCATAGGCCTCATGGCCGGCGGTGTCCACGATCGAGAACTCGTCATGGCGGCGCCACAGTTTCGACTCTCGCTCGAACACGCCGGCGTTCGGAAGCCCCAGCACGATCTCCCACCCCGGCACTTTCTCCTTTAGCAGGGCCTCCAGGAGCTCATCGACCCCCTTCTCCTTACGGTAGTACCCCGCCAGGCCGATCCGCAAGGGGCCATCCTCTCGTCGCTTTGATTTGGCAGGCGACGCCGTGACGGGGTGGGGCAACAGGGTATATTGGGATTTCGACAGCCCCAGCACCTCAACGATGGGCATCCGGTCCGTCTCAAACAGGATAAAGTGAAAACCACCGGAGACCAAACGCCGGAACCACCTGCGCTCCAACGGACTCCGCTCCGCCCATTGGAGGTTGTGATTCACCACGAGCATGAGCTTTTCCCGAAAGGGCCTGAACAGGGGGGAGAGCAGCCCAAAGGGTATGGTTGAGAACTCTCTGACCATGATTCGCCCGGCCCGACGCCTGGCGAGCACCTTGAACCAGAGCCTCAGGTGCCTGAACAGGATTCCGCCCCTCCACAGCAGGCGATTGAGCCGGTGGCTCGAGGGGAGACCCGGAATCTGCGGTCCAACCAGAGGGTTGGCCAGACACTCAACCCTGCCGTCCAGCATCTCGCAGGCCTCTTCAAGCGCCCTCAGCGAGCCGTGGTAATTGGCGACCTTCATCTTCTTCAGTCCAGCCTCAATCTGCCGGAGACGAGCCGGCCACCAAATCGGCGCCAAAGGGCCCGAAGAAGAAAGGTTACATTGCCCACCACATAACGCATGAACAGCCGCCTCGGCTCAAGCAGGAGCCGGTAAATCCACTCGCACCTCAGATGGCGAAGCCACAATGGCGCCCGCCGCACGGTTCCCGAATAGTAATCGAGCAGCGCCCCAACCCCAAGCATCACCCCAACATCGAGGCGCTCGCTCCACTTATCGATGAACAACTCCTGGCGCGGTACCCCCATGGCCACATAAAGAATATCGACCTCCGCCTCATTGATGGCCGCTACGATTCCGCCCTCCTCCTCGGCGGCCATGTAGCCGTCGCGGACATAGGCGATGGAAAGACCGGGAACACGCCGACACATCTCCCGCGCGCAGGCCTCCGCCACCCCCGGCCTGGCCCCCAGGAGGCCAATCCTGAGTCCCCCTCGGGCGGCCCGCTCGCAAACCGGCACGAAGAGATCCGTGCCGTTGACGTTGTCGCGAAAACCCGTCCCCGCCAGCCGCGCGGCGATGGCCATGCCGATGCCGTCGGCATAGAGCAGATCCGTCCGCTCCAGGGCCCGCAGATAATCATTATCCCCCGCCGCAACGTTGACGCAGTGGGCGTTGACGAAGTTGATCCTGACCCCCTTCCCGGTTCGCGCCCGCTCGACGAGGTCATCGGCCGCCTCGGCCAGGGAAACATCCCTGAACTGGAGGCCAAACAGGGTGATGCTGCCCGCCCGGGCGTCCACCGTCGGTGCCTCCCCTATCGCCACAGCGCCGCCTTGACCACGCTTCCCAGCCGATCCCACTGCCCCCGCAAGGCCCGGTTGAGCAGCATGACGGGGACCCAGAGATAGAGGGTGACGAGGGCCAGGGGAAAATACTTGCGGTTAATGCGAAACCGATTGCGCAACATGTAGTAGTCGGAGAGGCTGCTGCGCTGCCCCGCCTTGCCGCTGGTGCCGATGGTGGCCCCCTCCTTGTGGTAGACGATGCTCCCGGGCGCATGGCCCAGCCGGAAGCGCCCCTTGGCGCGGCAGGCCCAGTCCAGCTCCTCGAAGTAGAGAAAGAACTCCTCCGTCATCAACCCAACCGTTTCGAGAAAGGGGCGCGAGACGCACATGGAGGCCCCGTTGACATACTCGATGGGCGGCGTCGGCCCCGACGCCTCTTTTACCCTTGCGTGCTCGCCCACGCTGCTGGCGAAGCCGATCCAGGGGTTGTAGCGCCCGCCCCCCAGGGCCTGGATGGTATCGGGCCGGTGATAAAAGAGGATGGTCGATCCGCAGATGCCGATCCCCGGATCCGCCCGCATCGTTCGGACCAGGCCGTCCAGGGCCTCGGGCCGGACCACCGTATCATTGTTCAGCAGCCAGACGTACTCCACCTCCGGGTTGGCCAGGGCCAGGCGCAGCCCCAGGTTGCAGCCGCCGGCGAAGCCCAGGTTGGCGCCGCTCTGGAGCAGAATCAGCCTGGCCTCGGGCGGGATGGCCGCCCCGCCCTCCCCGGCCCCGGGTCGATCCAGCTCATGGTAGGGGATCGGCTTGGGCACGGGCGGGGCGACCAGCGCACGCGGCTCCGCCGGTTCCGGCAGCGGAGCCTCCAGTCTCCCCTCCGCCCAGTCACGGATGCGCGCCACGGAGTCATCCTCGGAGGCGTTGTCGACCACCACCACCCGGTACCGGGGATAGGCCAGGCGAAACAGGCTCTCCAGGCACTCCAGGGTGTGGCGCCAGCCGTTCCAGTTCAGGACGACGATCCAGACCAGGGGACTGGCCCCGGCCTCGATCCCGCTCGCCGAGCTACCCATCGGACTCCCCCGGCCCTCCCCTGAGCAGGGGCACGAAGCCCTTGCGCCGTTTGAGCACGGAGTCGCTCCGGGCCGGCTCCACCCTCTCCCGGGCCTCGGTGGGTTCCGGGGCCGAAGCGTCGGCGATCCGCACCAGCACCGCCAGCACCAGCATCAGCAGCACGATCCCTTCGGGCTTCATGAAGTGGTTGATGGTCAGGAAGCTGATCGCCACATAGGCCAGGTAACTGCCCACGAAGGCGGGCAGCATGGCATCGGCGGAGGCGCAGTCCTTGGCCACCCGGCGCAGCTTCACCAGCACCACAATCCAGAAGGAAGCGAACCACAGCGCCCCAAGCAAACCATAGGAGCCGAGCCACTTGGCGTAGCCCAGATCACTCTTGTATCCCAGGGCCGCCACATCCTTAACCTTTCCGTACATGGCCACGACGCCCTCGGTCCGCAGCACGGAGGCCCCGCTGCCGATATAGGGATGGGCATAGAACTCCTCCAGCGCCACGTTCAACTGGGCCAGGCGTCCCCTTATGGTTCCCGATTCAGTGGTCACATCCTCAACGCTGCTGCTGAAGAGGTTGACCAGCAAACTGCCCTCCGTGCCGGAGAGCCAGACCACGCTGATCAGGGCCACAACCCCTGCCGCCAGCGCCAGTTCCTTGAATCGTTTGCGCCAAATGAAAAGACCAATCAGCACCACAGTCGCCGCAATCAGCCGGCTCCTGGTCTGCCTGAACACATGGGCCGCGAACAACAGCACCGCCCCGGCACCGCTTGAAGTAACCATCTTGCGACCCGAGGCCCAGCGCGAAGCCAGCCACATCAGCGCCAGGCTCAGCACGCCCATGCCCGGGATGAAGCCCCGCTCAATGCCACTGCGTACCCCATGTCCCTCCGCCCATCTGTGGGAAAAGAGGGTGACGCCATAGTAGTTGACCAGTGACAGCAGAAACAGAATCAACGCCAACACAGCCAAGGCGTTCAAAAGGCGAAGCACCTCCTCGCGGGTGGGCAGAAGAACCAGAAAGGCAAAAAAGGAAAGATAATAGAACTGATGCCTGGCCCCGATCAGGCTCTGCAGGATCTCCTGGTCATGATAAAAACCGGCCAGGCTGATGTGCATCCCCACCATCAGCAGGTAGAGCAACAACAGAATCGTAAAGGGGTTGCGTAGCAGCAACCGCTCGTTGGCGGCCACCAGCCCCAGGGTGATGACCAGCATAGCCAAGCCGTTCCCCACGTCGGCGATATTGAAAACCCCCGCCACGTGCCACCATGCACCCAATGAGAAAAAGCCGTTTGCCGAGGCGATAATAATCAGCGCGACACACAGACGAAGATTACTCATGACCTGAAAATCCCTCGGGTCTCCAGCCCCATACGCCCTGTGCCATCAGTTTTTTTGAAACGTAGTTCTGCCGCCACTATGGATAATCCAGCAGGTCCCGCCCCAGCAGTTTGCGCGAACAATCATTTGAATTCCGGTAGTGCGTGACTGTCAACTCCCGCTCGGACTCTGATATCACACTTTTGTGCATATTGAAGTAAACGTCATGGGAATACCGAGTAATCGGTTCTTGAACAGCGAGGCCGAAGTCGAATCAGAGTCGTTTAATAATTTTTGCAATTGGGAAAAACACAAGAGATGCAGGTTATCTCTTGTTATTTCTGGTCTATTTTTTGTGCACCAGCGAAAGAACAATTGGTCATTCCAATGCAAGAACAATACGTTTGTATGTGATTCAACAGGAAAGTATTTATTTGGAGTTGTAAAAAATACATTATGGGCCACGCGCACCATTTCATTGATAAACAACAGTTGTGCTTTACGATCACCCACATGCTCAATTACCGCGTTGCTGAATACCCAAGTAAACTCTTTATCTGAAAAAGGAAACTTACCGCCTTGATACTGTACAAAACGCTTGCCGGGAAACATATCCTCCATGCCAGCAAGATCTTCAATGCCCAGACCTGTGTATGTTCCAGGGTCATATCTATAATTCTTAAGGAAGTAGTTTCGTGCCGGAAGCCCCCTTTTTGCTTCCGTCGATACACCCACATCCAGAACAGACTCTCCTTCCCTAAAAAGCGAGTAGAAATGTTGCAATTTATTCTGCCTGGAGTGTTCCATTACTTTTTTCTTGAGCCCAGTGATTATTGACATCTTGTTTATGCCTCTTTTCAGGTACTTATTTGCCGTCGACCCAACAATCGCAGCCATGCGGGCTCAATCCCAAGCACATGCCATCCGGCGATTAGGTTCCACAGGTTTCTTGTTGATATGCTGATTGTCATCGCAGCTGCAGTTCCACATACACCGAATATGGGCGTTAATATGAAAAGCATTAATATTCCAATAATACATGCTGCAACAGCACTATTGCGCACATGAACTTCCTTTCCTGCGGCAATCAACAACTCACCATAAGGGCCAACCAGCGCACTGATAATAGCCCCTATGACCAATATCTGTAGCACGCCTGCCCCGGCCGTAAAATCTGGCCCAAAAATTCCCATGATCGACTTGGCAAAAAAACCGGCCATTATGGCTATTGGCAAGACTATCGCCGTGCCAGCCAATGTAGCAATAGCAAACGTTCTTCCCAATTCCCCCCTGCGCCCGTTTCGAAAGGCCGAGGTCATACGAGGACCCGCGACTGTACCCATTAACGCCGCGACAAATAATACGAAGGCGCCCACTCTGGCGGCTGAATTATAGACGGCCACCTCAGATGATAGGACAAAAGCAGCCAGAATCAGCGTGTCGGCCCATCTCATAGTACTCGTAGATAGCATATTAAGGAGCAATGAAAATCCAGTACCTACAATGCGCCGATAATTCAGCATCGAAACTCCATTCCACATGGTACGTGGCATCCCAGCTAAAGTGGTCTTTGCCCACCAGATAGCCAAAGCAGCCGCAACCACCGCTGCCGCAATCTGCGCAAACATGGCAGCCATGAGCGGTTTTAATCCAAAGAGATCAGCCAACCCAAATGCCATTGCAGAGAGAAATGCAAGATTAAATAGGCTAACACTTGCAAATAATATAAACCCGGATTTGTGGAATGACTGCGCACCACGGAGAATCTGTCCTGCAATGGCCAGAGCCGCCATGGCAAGATTACTAAAGGCCCAGATCATAAGGAGTGGCCGCAACTCCGCCCGACCATATAGACTGGCCACCGCCCATGACAGCGCAACCAGAGCGACCATGCCCGCTAGCAAGCCTGCCATCAGAACTCGCTGAATACGCTGCAGTGTAACTCTATATCCCTTGGAGCCACCCGCGAACGATGCCGCAGTCTCGCGCATCACCAGACCTGGCATGCCAAACTGCGCAATCATTCCAATCAGAAAGGCCGCACTTGCAGCGGTGTAATAAACTCCCGCAGCATCAGCCCCAAGATAGCGTGCAAGCAAAATAGAGAATGCAAGGGTCCCAAACGAGCCTATCACCTTCGTCCCAAAGGTGACCGCTGATCCCTTCAATAGTATCCTGGTTTCCTTGGAAGAACGTAGTCTTGCAATGAGACGACTTAGTAAAGCCATTTAATCTACATCTTGCATCTTGAATATCTCCGGAACACCATAGCGGCCTATCGTCACTTCCAGTGCTTCCACGCAGAAGTTGCTCTCCATGTTGGATGAACAAATTGCTCGGCCGGCTACGCTAACGCCTTGCCTCCTTCAGGGCAGCCACTGCGACCTTTGCCTTAAAACTTAGCGTGTTTTCTTCTCATCTTACGGTCCTATCTCTGTCACCTATAGTCTCACAGAAGACACCTAAACTTTCCTCATCCTTGTCCTTGTCCAGCTGCTTGGGTCCGCTTCTCCCCTCGGCAAGACCTTGGCCTCCACGGAGGCTCTGCCTCTCACCATACGCTGAGCCACTCTGGCGATGACCGGCCTATTCGCCATGGGTTTTCTCCAGGGTGGCGCAATTCTCACCACGCCCCCCTTCCCGGGTCTGGCTCCAGGTGGAGAGATCCAACCCGGTCAGAACGCCAAGCCATTCAACCCCCTCGGCGAAGCGCTGGTCCAAGCGTGCCAGGGTGACCTGCTCCTCGGCGCTCCGCTCCACCCCGCCCCGGGTGATGTTGAGCCGGTCGTAGAGAGCCCTGAGCCCCTTCGGCTTGAGCCCGGCAGGCAGATAACGCGCAATGCGCCGTCGCCAGTAGTGAATCGCCTGGGACTTCACGGTCACCGCCTCGTTCTGCTTTTGGAAATCAAAGCCCTCATAGAACTCGGGCTCCAGTTCCAGCCAGCAGCAGAGCTCCTCCATCAGGGCGCGGGGATCGGCGACCAGCTCCTCAAATAGCAGCACCTTGACCCGCTCCCGCCCAAAGGCCGTGAACCATTTTTCGAGATGGATGGCGTAGTTCGAGTGGCCGATGGCGTTGAGCAGGATATCCCGCCCCAGCAGCGACGGATCCCGGCACTCTACCATTTCGAGAAATTTCTTAAAGCTGATGGAAGCATCCAATACCGCCATGTTGTTTTGGGCAAAACGAAACAGCGAATAGATCCGCTCAGATGGTTTCCTCAGAATGAAAACCACCTTCGGCTGGGGATCAAATCCGGACAACACTCTCAAAGCAGTCTCCTGATAGAGATAATCCGGGGTCGCCTCCAGATAAATTCTAGAATCCCCTCCTTTGCAGTGGGAAAAAAATTGCCGGTAGCCCTCTATACCGAGGTGGTCAATATTGCATTGTGGGCGATACAAAGGGTAGCCCGCATCCATGAGAAAACAGGTCTCCTTCTCACTGGAAGCACACACCTCAGGATGGGCCGCCAGATAACAGAACAGGGCAGTTGTTCCGCATTTTGGCGCACCCGCGATAATCAGATTAGGGAGCAGCATGCTCATCAAATGAAAACCCACCCGCGAGAAGGATATCTCACATCAGACCATAAAAAACGCATATATAAAAAGCGATAGATGCAACACCATATCCACGGCGGTGCGACAAAACGCCGCGCGGCAATGAACCGCATTTTAACAGCTAAGCACTGGAGGTAGCATCTGCCACACAATAGCGAAGGGATGCCTGCCGATCACTGCAGGGCCCTCAATAAAAGTCGCCCTTGTTTGCCTGGAGAATACCATGTTAAACCACAATCGAGCACGAGTCCTGCTGTTTGCCCTGATAGGCCTGCTCAATAGTAGCCCGATATTGGCCAATATGCTGGATCAGCCGGTTCTTCACCCCGCCATTCCCCTGCTCGATGAGGAGGGACAACATGTCTTGAACAGCGGCGAGCCCTACAGCTCGCGTATGAGCTGCGGTGAGGCCGGCTGCCACAATTATGAATCCATTACCCATTCCTTCCATATCGAACAGGGGCGGGACGAAGCCAGTGATGACTTTGGTGCCCTGCGGGGGCTGCCCCAGATCGTCAGCCCTGGCTACTTTGGGGGCTATAGCTGCATGGGAAGAAACAATCCTGATCAGTTGGCCAAAAAGACAAATGCCTCCGCGGAGGATTTTGGCGATATGGGTTCCCCGGGCTGGGTCATGCGCTGCGTCGGGTGCCATTCCGGCGGCGGCTGGATGGAGAAGGACCGTAATGGCAGGCGCTATGATGAGGTCGACCCCGCCTCAGTGCCCGCCTTCGATGGGGATTATTACAACCGTGGCACGGACGAAAACAACCAGCCTACAGATGCCTCGGTCGTCAGCCAATGGGATTGGCAAAAGAGCGGCGTGGTGGAAAACGACTGCCTGATGTGCCATGCGGATTTCAGCAGGATGGCGATTTTCGACCCCCAACTCAATGTTGAAGGGGCGCCGGAGCCCAGATCACTCCAGAAGACACTGCGCGCCACCAAATTGATCAGAGGCGGTCATTTCAGGTATGCCAATACGGCAACCCTGGAGTTCCTGAATCTTGATATCACCGGGGAAGCAGAGCCAACCAATCTGGTCATGTTTATCAAGAAGAATGTCAAGATGACTGATAACGGCCGTGGGCGCATGGATCTCAGCTTCGATCTGGCTATCGGCGTGGATGGCCGGCCGATCATGGGCTGGAACCCTGCCGCCTTCGATTCAAGCATGAAGGTGCAGATTCCGATGGTCAGATTTCCAACCAATGAGACCTGCTACTCGTGTCACCGGACCTCTGCCTCACGCCGCGGCTTTTATGGCTTTGGCGAGGACGCTGCGCCAAGCTACGAAGACGATGGTGTGCTTGTCGAGGATTACAAGGACGACGTTCACTACGGCATCGACTGGACGGAGGCGAATGGTGAGACCCGCAGCATGACCTCCTGCAATGCCTGTCATGCCCGCAACTATTATCGGGAACCCTACATCAACACCGACCTGGATACCAATCACGACCCGCTGAAGGGTAACTCCGACATGAATGTGCGCGACGACCTGGATAACCAGCCGAACGCCAAGAACTGTGTCTATTGCCACAATGATGCCGAAAACCCGGCCATCCCATCAGGAAGGAAAAATATGCTCGCCGCCCACGTGGCGCTATGGCGCCGGGCCGGGGATATGGCGGGCTATCCGAAAGACACCTTGTGGAGAATAACCAAGACCCATTTTAACCAGTTGTCCTGCCAGTCCTGCCACATAACAGGCAAGGAATACCGGGGCAAACCGATGCAGATCATGTACCGCAACCGGCAGGAAGAGGACGGAAAGCTGCGCATCGTTCCATACAACCCGCGGACCCGCTCTTTCTGGCAAGACAAAAACAGCGGCCGGGTTTTGACCAAAACCGAGCGCAACAGCGTGTTTCGACTGGCGATAGATGCCGACGGCAAGAATTATGGCGAGATGGTTGACCCGGAAACGGGAGCGGTGGTCGCCACTGTTGGCGCCCGGTTCTCTCATGGCAGCTGGCGCTTCAGCGATCCGGACACCTATGACGGCTATGTCGCCCTGAAAAGGGTATATGACAAGGTGCTCGCGCTGAAAGGAGTAAGCACACCGGATACAGCCATGATCCTGACTGAAATCAATCAGTATCTCATGTCCCACAACACCAGGCCGGCGGTATCCTCGATTCAGTGCGAAGACTGCCATGCGCGCAAGCAGAACGGCAGCTTCAGCCCCTTGATCAAGAGGAACGGCATCCTGGGGCCGGGAAATCTGAAGACGGTGGCCACGCTGCCCGACCGACGCCTGGTGGATGACGGCATCGTCATCCTGGATCTTCCCTACCTGCAGATCAACGACGCCGGCGAAGTGACGGAGAACGTGGAGGACATCCTCTACTACACCCTGATGAACCCATCCATGAGCAGGCTTAACGCCAGCATTGCCACCGCAGTTCGGGGCGCGCCAAAACGTATGAGCAAGAGTGAAGCCGTCGCAGGCTTTGGCCCCGCAAATGGCAAGCCGTTACCCGTCAGGAAGGCCGCAGCATTATCCGATGCAATATACACCCATAATGCATTCCTCTATAAGTCCTTCTACGGTGCTGAGCTGCTGCGTGAGGTAAAAATCATAGCAAACGACAACTACCTCACCGACATGCTTCTGCCCCAGACCAGCTTCGAGGTCAGTTTGCCCAGTGGCAAGATGGCCCCGGCCGCTGAGTTTGCCGCTGCAAAAGGTCTTACTGTTACCTCCGACATATTCAAGATCGAAATGGTCAACAGTGAAAATGAACGCATGTCCCGCCTCTATGGCACTGAGTTTCTGGTGCGCCTGCCTTATCATGGAGATGGCTTTAAAAAATTCAGACTTTTGATCTCCCCGGATGGCGAAAACTGGCGCGCCATTGGCTGGAGAGCGATCGTTACGCAGCAAAAGCCAAATGAATGGGGGCCGGGCTTTGTCATTGTCAGAACCACCGAGCTGGGATACATGACGACGGCCAATCTAAATGGCTTGTACAGTCCCCTTTGTGGCGAAGACGGCTTTTGTGATTTCTAACTGAAGCAATATCCAGGCAAGAACCCCCATGCCATTTTCCCACGGCATGGGGGGACTTCGTTTAAGGGGAATAACGATGCCTGAAAAGTCCGAACAGAAACATTCATTTCCACTCCCACTGGCATGGCTTGCAGGCTCTGGCGTTGCGGCATCACAGATTCTACTGAATTCAGGCTGCTCTGTACCAAAGACCGGACAATGTGCGGCTTGTGGCGGCTGTGTCGTTGCCCTGGCCGGGCTGGTCGGGTGGGCATACCTGGGCAGGAAAAAGCATGGGCGGGAAAGCGCCGTCTGATCGGGGATGCCGCTACGTGTCAGCCAAAATTCATCAATACCGTTTTTCTTATTGATGCTTTCTGCCGGCCATGCTTCTGCAGTCGTTTTTGGAAGCCTGGAGGCCCGCTATGAATCGCACAGCGACGACAAGTGTAAGTCCTATTTCGAACAATGGGTCAATCTCAATCAAAAGGACAATAGCGGTTTATCCTGGGGATTTATGGGCATGAACAGGAGCGGCGGCTGCGGAGGCCAGCAACTGCAACATCTGTTTATGAGCAAAAAATTTGCCGCAGCCCCACTGCCCTTTCAGATTACCGCCGGGCGTTTTGAACGCATGGATGGCGGCGGATTTTATACCTTGGATGGATTCGGCCTGAAGTGGCGGGTAAATGATATAGAACTTGAAACTTATGCCGGCACGCCCAAACGGACTGAGCTTTATCCAACGCCATCGAATACATCGGCAAAAAAAGATTCACCCAGCGGAAATCATGTTGCGGGTTTCAGTCTCCGCACACCCATAGCCGGATTGGCGAAAAGGACGGATGACCGGGCATTTTTCAAGCTTGGTTTCAGGCACGCCTGGGGTGGGAAAGTTACGGAAAACCGTCTGGATGGGACATTCACCGGTATCTGGCAGCAACCGGCATTCGGCCTGAAAAGTTTTCACCTGGACGCCAGCTTCACATTGCAGCCGGAAGACATGGCGCGAAAAATATATGACGTCCAGGCCCGCGCCTATTTTACCCGGCACAACCATATCTATCTGCGCACCAGAAAATATGAACCGCCGCGGGAGCCGGTCACATTTTTAGATCGTTATTACCACAACTACAATCGCGGCCCTCAGCGCATCAAGGCGATAGGAGGAAATCTCCGGCTGGCAAAAACCATCGATCTGAGCGGGCACAGGCGGCATATTTCAAGGGAGTTTGGCAAGGATGGCATCTCAACCGATATCCGCGGCGTGTTCAATTCACACAAAGGCTGGCGTATCCATGCAGGTATCGGGAAGCTGGATGTGGGCAAGGAAAAAAAACGCACATGGCAGTTAGCTCTGGAATACAACCTGAACTCACGTCTAATGCTCAGGCTGGGCAGATCTTATATAAAAGAGGATTCAGCCCTTCTCGTGCCAAAAAGGGTGACGGCGACAGAGTTGCAGTTGCGGTGGATGATAACCCATAGCCTGCACCTCTCACTGCAGGGGGAAAAGATCGATGTGGATTATTACGGCGACCGGTTCGGTATCCTGGAAGACATCGATGCTGACCACATCAGCCTGCGGCTTATCTACCAATTTCCGGCACTGAAAAAGGCGGATTACCGGTGAAGACCGGCATCGCCGTAATGATCATGCTCTGGTGCATGAGCGCAACCTTGTTGGCGGCTTCGGAACCGGCAGGAGATTCAGACGACAAGGAGCCACGCTGGTGGCAACAGCGCAAAGAGCAACGGCCGGAGCATCATTTCCCTCACAACCAACATGAGGCCGCATTACAGGATGCAGGCATCAGCTGTTTGGCCTGCCACCCATTCAGCCGGTCCAGGGAATACGATACGAAGGTGCTCAAGAAATTGACCACCATCGCCAATGAGCCACTCAAGGCGATCTGCCACATTTGCCATGTGGATGATCGCAGTGCACCTTCCGCCTGCGTTCTTTGTCACCCACAGCCGGAAAAGGTCTGGCCACAGGATCACAACTCGGATTATCTGCGCCTTCACGGCCCGGCCGTAAAAGACGATGAATCGGCTTGCAAGGAATGTCACCTGGAACTTGCCGATTGCATAAGCTGCCACTTCCATCGCAATGATCATGGCAGCCAACAACATGAGCCGGGATACCGCTACTCCCATGGCATCGAGGCACGTGTTTCACCGTTGGAATGTGGCGCCTGCCATAACGCAAGTTTCTGTTCCGATTGTCATCAACGAACCTGGTTTTTCAATTAAGCATATTTTTCGCCATGAATAACATTGTTCAAATATCCCGACCCAGGTCTGCCCTGCTGCTTCTGCTGATTATGATTTCTCCTTTGGCATCGGCGGCTCTGGTGCTTGATCCAAGCCATGGCGGCGGTGCGGCCTGGGAGCTGGACCGGTGCGCCGCATGCCATCCACTGAGATTCATCCACCTTGGCGACCCTGGCGTGTACGCTATTGTAGGACAGGAAGGTTATGCAACATGTTACTCATGCCACGGTACCAACGGCGGTGAAGAAAAGCCTCCGGTCTGTGTTGATTGTCACAACTCCGGCGCCCTCCCCGGCGCCCCGGCATTGGACGGGACCCACTCGCACAATTTCAATGATACCGAATCCGGACTAGGTGATGACGCCTGCGTTGCCTGCCATGCGGCTTCCGATATGGATGGCCGCTTCACCCCGGAGATCGATCTGACCAAGCTCCCGGATGCGAATGGCAAATTGACCCCAAGCCACTCCATAACCGAGTTTTGCCTGCGCTGTCATAATCGCGGCCACCAGGTTCCTGGATATGAAATCAAGGCGGAATCCCGCTACGACCCTTTGGTCGCCATGGAGGATAACTACCGTTTTATCGATTACCACGGTTTGCGCCATGGCAGCGGAAAACGCCTCTATTATGGCCTGAGAAAGGGTTATCGCTATGCCGCCTGGGTTGAATGCACCGATTGCCACGCCATGCATGGAACCAACAACCCCTCTCTGCTGATTGACCGGTCCGGAAAAGGGGTTGCCAGGCTGGAGGCACAATTCCGTGATAAGGACTGGCCTGTCGATATCTCGGAGGGCAACTATGCACAACTTTGCGTCCTGTGCCATCAGATGAAAAGTCCGGTCGATGCGGCGGACAATGATACCGGCAACGGCTTGGCTGGCATCCATCGAGTCACCGGGGATTGCCGTCCCTGCCACAGCCATGGCCAAGCCATACAGGCGGGTCTATGAAGCGCTGGGTATCCCTGCTGCTGTTATTGGTCATGACGCCGATCCAGGCACAGGCGGAAGATGATCCGGAACTGCCGGTCCGGCACCATCCGGTTGAAGTGATAATCCCTGGGAACATGCAGCTTCCGGATGAGATGAAACCGGATGACAGGGGACGCATAATCTGCAGCACCTGCCATGGCATTGACAATATAGAAAAGAAACCAAGAGATGAGCTGAATAAAAAGGATCCGGATTTTTTACATGGCGGACCCTATAGGGATTTAACGAAATTCTGCTTCCGTTGCCATGACGATGCCGAATTCCAGCGGAAAAACATCCATATTCAGCGGTTGAAATCAGGAAAAACAGATAAAACCACATGCCAGTATTGCCATGAGGAGCAACCTGATCCCAACAACCGGAACGCACGTGACGACCTCAAGTTGCGCCTGCCTCCCGGACGCATCTGCCTGGGCTGCCATTTAAAAACCCCTCACCTCAATGCCATGCTTCACCAACAGGAACCAGATGACACCATGCGTGATTATCTGCACCAGACACAGGATGAGCAAGGGGTAAGGATGCCATTGGATGAATCAGGAAAAATCACCTGCATTACCTGCCATACGCCACACCAAAAGGGAGTGATCCCCGCTGATCAACCCGGAGGACGCCAGGTAGCGGAGAGCCGCGTCGAGGATGGGGTGGTATATAGCCAAAGCAAATGGGCGCCGATCTATGCCACAGATAAGGAGCAACGGCTGGCCGAGTTCAGCCAGGAGCAAGGACGCCCTTTTGCTCTGGAATATAAGCGGCTGGCTAAAGAAGTCCTGCTGCGTCTGCCTGCCAAGGATGGCACTTTATGCCAAGCCTGCCACCGGTTCAAAGATTGATGATGATTTTTAACCGTCTTACTAACCTTAAGGTCAGTATCTCAATCCCAAAGGGACAAAAATTCCGCTATCTGTTGATAGCAGTTTCCTGCGCGCTGTTTTTCACCCCCCTGGCCATATTGCCGGGCCTGGCCGACAGCAAGGATCTTTGCGGCCCGCTTTGCATGCGCCGGTTCTATCTCTGGTTCCCCGGCATGGAGGCGGCGGATCTGATTGCACAAGTAAAAGTCGCCTTTATTGGCGCCACGGCATTGGGCTTCATCCTTTTGGTGACGCTATTGTTTGGGCGTATCTGGTGCGCCTATATCTGTCCGGTCGGCGGTTTCTCCGAACTGGTAAGCCGTATATTCGGTGAACGCTGGAAAATAGAATACCGCTGGATGCCCCAGATTCAACTGCGCTACGGTTATTTTCTGACCTACGTCTTTCTATTGCCGGTGACCGGGATCAGCGCCTGCAATATCTGCAACTTCATCACCGTACCCAGAATATTCCAGGCCTTGAACGGTGACTGGCAGGGCCTGGCCTATCTGGTATCAACCATCGGCCTGATGAACCTGGCGCTGTTGTTCCTGCTGGGCTTCTTCGCCAACAAGGGGCGCGCCTATTGCCAGTTCCTCTGCCCCATCGGGGCCATCGATGCCTTGGTCAACCGGCTTGGGGCGACGTTCCGCTTCACCCGGCGCATCCGGGTGGCGCGCGAACGCTGCACCGGCTGCAACATCTGTGCGCAAAAGTGCATGTGTGGCGCTATCCGCATGGTGGACAAAATTGCAGTGGTGGACCAGCTCTCCTGTATGTCATGTCATGAGTGCGCTGACGTGTGCGACTGGGGAGCCATTGATTGGCTTGCGGTGCCGCCAAAAATCGAGCATGGGCGATTCAAAAAGGGCGTTGATTACAGGCCGCTGCCGGAGTGGGTCGGCATCTACTCCATAAAGCCAAAGGAGAAGCGAAAAGAAAAACGCATGTTATGGCGGGTGGCGGCCCTGTCCGGTGTTGCCATTGCCGGTGGAGTATTGCTCCTCTCCAACATCGCAGAGGCGGCGCCCAGGCAGGCGGATCCGGACGGCTGCCTCTCATGCCACGGATTGCCCGGTCTGAATTATATTGATGAAAATGGCATCGAGCGTAACATAACCATCAATACCGTACACTACCTCAGCTCTCTCCACGGCAGCGTCGGTTGCCGTGACTGCCATAGCCAGATCCGCTACTTCCCCCACGAAAAAAAAAATGCTGGGGTTGATTGTACGGCGGAATGCCATCTGGACGAACCGTCTAAGGGGGAGGCCTACACCCATAAGCCGGTTGCGGAAGAAATGGAGCGCTCGGTTCACAAGGAAGGGGCAAGCAAAGGCTTTACCGGCGGCAACCGCTTGCAGGAATCCCGTGATGAATTGCACCCCTCATGCCGCCGCTGCCACAGCAACACCGAATACATCACGGCCGGAGACCTGCCGAAGTTCGCCGAGCTGTTCGAACACACCGACAAACAATGCGGCAATTGCCACCAGGGAACGGCCTGGCGAAACCGCTTTGCCGGGCATGTCCTGCGCCGTTTCATGACTGGCCGGTGGTCAAAGCAGGAGGGCAACGCCATCTGCAAAGGCTGCCATGCCGATGAAAAAATGATGCAAAAAGTGGAACGAAAGGCGGCGCGCAAAACACCGGAACCCGCATCCCTGCGTTTTATCCAGGCCACCGCCACCTATGACGCAACCTTGCATGGACGCCTGATTACGGTCGGCAGAGACAGCGGGGCCGCCTGCATCGACTGCCATGCGCCGGCAGGCCTACGGCATGCCATAGAGGCGGATGAAGTGGAGACCGCACCAACCCACCCAGACAACCTGGTTAAAACATGCGGCGCCGAAAACTGCCATGGTTATGCCGATGATTCCGCCAATAGCGGATTTCTGGAAACCGACATGCATGATCTGGATTGGGCCCCAATGATTCCCTGGCGGGGCTGGGACAAACTGCTGCGCATGGACTCACCCTGGGTCAAGGCCATGCTTGTACTCAGCGCACCGGTTGCATTCATGCTATTGGTCATGGTGCTTGGGTGGCTGTTTGGGAAAAAGCAGAAAGGGGCCGTTTATTCAATCTTTGGCGGCCAACGGTTTAAATTCACCATGCTTACCTTCGCCGAACAGAAAGATAACAGGCGTAATGGTAAAAAGGGTAACGCCAATGGCTGATCGCTTGCTGGTTGCCACCTTGCTGGTGCTGCTTTCCCTGCCGGCGGTTGCAGGGAAAAATCTCTATCTGGAGCAGGTGCGACAAAGCAAACCGGATGCAAAAATGTTGCAGGAGTCACGGGAGAAGCTGCAAAACCCACCACCTGAACCAATAAAGGAGCCGCTGGCGGTGCCTCCATTTCATAGGGTATCCGCATCATATACAGGATCGACCGGGGTTCTGTGTGGTGTCTGCCATAAAAATCCGCCACACAGGAAGCACGAGGAGAAACGGAGCTTTCTCAATTTCCACACCACCTTCATAGCCTGTGAGACCTGCCACTGGCGGCCTGATAATGTCCAACTGGATTACCGCAGCATCAAAGTCACGGACGAACCCGAGGTGGATGTCGATCCTGATGCCAGAAAACCACTCATCAAAACCGGCTTTCGCATCGCCCCATTTTATAAAGAGACTCCGATAACCATTGTCTCAAACCACCGCTTTGCACAGAAAACGGCCCGGCAGTGGGAAGACGCCAATGACGAGAGTAAGGTTGCGTTGAGGGCGCGACTGCATGCGCCTCTGGTGAAAGATAAAATTGAATGCATGGACTGTCATCAGGAAAAGAACTCTCTGCTGAACCTGAAGTCCCTTGGAGCGACACAGGAACAGCAACATGCATTTGTCTATAACCCGATCGCCATCTATATCGACAAGCGGGATATCGATAAGAACACAAAACCCATGCATCTGACGGACCTGTTGGAATGAACGGGTGTTTCATGCCATCCGGCTTTTTGAAGATTGCAATTTTTCTTGCCTTGATCCCAATGTTTTCCACCAATGCTGCCCTGGCGGCGGTGGTTGGCAAGCAGCTATGGCGGATCAGTGAAGGGTTACAGCAACCCTCCGCCGTTGCGGTTGCGGAAGATGGCAGGGTATTCCTCCTGGATGGAACCAACCAACTGGTCCATGTATACGGCCCGGATGGTGGTCTGCAGAAAAGTTTCAAGGCCCTGCCGCAAGACACACCGGAAAATCACTTGACAACGGATATACAAATCTCCGGCAACAAACTCTATATAGCGGATCCCTCAGGCCATGGAGTCATTGTCTCAACACTTCAGGGAAAGATACTTGAAACAGTCCTGCTAAATACCGAAACCGGCCCTGCAACACCAACGGCCATACTGATTACCAGAAACAGAATCTACTGGTCTGACCGGAAAGAGCATCGTCTCTGCAGTCAAATAATGGATAGGACCAAACCCGTCCGCTGCTGGGGAGGGCGGGGGCGGAAAAACGGGGAATTTAACTACCCCTATATGCTGGCCATGGAAGCTGATGACTCACTGATGGTGGTTGATGTCCTCAATGCCAGGGTTCAGCGCTTCAAATGGAATGGTTACTATTATGGCGGGTATGGACGCTTTGGCGGTGGTGAGTATGAGTTGTACCGGCCAAACGGCATCGCCATTGATAACAACGCCATGACCTACATCACGGATACTTATCGCGGCGCCATAGCCCTGTTCAGGAATTTTCGTCCCCTCGGGGATCTGCGTGATCCCGCGGGCAATGTATGGCGTTTCAAGGCGCCTGTGGGCATAGCCCTGTGGCGGGACCGCCTCTATGTCGTGGATACGCTCGGCAGCACCCTCACGGCCATACGGCTGTTTGATAATGGTGTTGCAACTCCCGAAAGAAAAGATGATGCACGCCCCGGATATTCCAAAAAAAGCTGCCTCATTTGTCATCTTTCCTGGAGCCCGGATTACCGTGCGGACGAAATGGATGAAAGCGTCTTACCGGTGGCCAGCGCAAGGATGTGCTACGGCTGCCACCATGGCGCTGTTATCGAATCAAGATTGAGGATTGGCCAGGGTCATCAACATCCGAGTCTGCCTCAGGAGCAAAAGGAGTCTGCGAAAAAAAAGAGTGGCGGGGATAAAAATGAGATCCCAAAGGCGTTTCCTCTGGTAAAAGATGAACGCCTCTATTGCGGCAGCTGCCATACCCCCCACATAAAACCGGACAAAGGCGAGCCAAGCCGCAAGAATTATTCCAACTCATGGTTGCGCCAGCCGAACCAGGGGGCCGGACTCTGCCGCCAGTGTCATAAAGCCTACGCAACCGGCTGGAAGGATACCGCCGCAGCGGACGCCAAGAAGAACCATCCCATCGATATCAGCATGAGGCCGCCGCCTTCCAAGGCGGCCAAGGGATACCCGCAAGATCGGGAACTGCAAGACGGCTATCCAAAACCGCTCCAGCAGGCGGGAGGGCGGTTAACGCCGGAGGAACAGGTGATGTGCCAAAGCTGTCATCAAATTCATGGTGCACCGGCATCCGCCCTGCTCATCCTGAATAACGATACCGGAGGACTTTGCACCTCCTGCCACCGGCGGCTGCAATCCAAGGATAAAGAAGAGGCCCGCCGCAAGGGCATACACCCGATCAATATCAAACTCGAAGAACCGGTGAAGATCAATGGAAAGGAGATAACCAGAATATCATGCGGCAGTTGTCACTATCCACATGCTGCGGAGCCGGGCACGGCCCTGCTGCCGCCTGGTCTCAACCGTGACAGTCTGTGTCAAGGCTGCCATGAGCAGCAGCATGCGGAAAATGAAAAGGAGTCGCGCAAAAAAGGGATTCACCCGATAAACGTGGAGTTGGAAAAACCTGTCAGGCTGGCCGGCAAGGAAATCAAGCGGCTCAAGTGTCTGAGCTGCCATGATATCCATGGCGGGATAGCCGACACCCCGGCGCTGGCAGCCGATCATCGGGATGGAAGCCTGTGCAAGGCTTGCCATAAGCGCCATTATGCACCAGACGATAAAGAAGCACGCAAGAAAGGGGTGCATCCGATCAATACCGAGCTGGAGAAGCCGGTCAAGCTGGCGGAAAAGGAGATCAAGAAGCTAACCTGCATCAGCTGCCACAGCACTCACAAAGGCAAAGCCGATACCCCGGCCTTAGTGGCCGCCAGTGATGATGGCGAGATCTGCCGCACCTGCCATGAACAACAAGACGCAAAGGACCTGGACGACGCACGCAAAAAAGGGGTGCATCCGGTAAACATGACCCTGAAAGAGGCGGTGAACATCGCCGATATGGAGGTAAAAAAGATAACCTGCCTGAGTTGCCATAAACTCCACAAGGGCGAGCCGGGCACACCGGCAACCGTAGTCGAACACCGTGATGGAACCCTCTGCCGCACCTGCCATGATGCTCAGATGGGTGTGGCCTGGACCGACCACGATCTTGCACAAACGCTACCTGTAAAAACCAACAGCCTGGAGCAGAGCCATGAGCAGGCCGGGTTGTGTGGGAGTTGCCACAGCATGCACCGGAACAAAGAGAAGCACCGGTTTCTCTTTGTCGGATCAATGGAAAAATCCATTACCGGATCTTCAACGGCAACGGCCCGTGACGGGCTCTGTCTTGCCTGTCATCGGGAGAATGGCTATGCCAAAGACAAGATGGTCGAACAGGCAAGCCACCCCTACAAGGATATGGTGATGCGGTCACCGGTGGATGATCTTCCCTTGCTGGGCGGGGACGACAAGGTTTCCGAATTCGGCCGTATCGGCTGTATCACCTGCCATGACCCCCACCGCTGGAGCGTGGCACCCGGCGGGGCAGCTCTTTCCGACGAAAACGCTTCCCCCGCCTATTGGACGTTCGGCTGCATTGACAGCAGGTCCTATGCGCCCTCCCATTGTTCTCCATGGGGCATGCTGCCGGGATTACAGCCGTTTGACCTGCGGCTCGACCCGGCATTGATATCCCGGGGATGGGACAAAGAATATATTTTCAAACCGGATGGCAACACCGGCGGGCGGGAAGGCACGGTCCTGACAAGCTTTCTGCGCCGGCGCGGGATCGGCGGCAGTTTTTGCGTCGACTGTCACGGCCTGGAGGCCCGGGTGAAATACAAGTATTTCCACGACGAACGGGGCCGGGAAAAGGGATTGGACTATATTGAATAATGCCCAACCGGAAACGAATCCCACACATGGTTTCCGGGTAGGCGCTAAACAGGGGTGGGCGGCAGGTAGAACAGTTGCAGCCGCTCACCCTGGGTGCGCGCGAAGGCGCGCACCCGGCCGGCGCCCAGGATGGAATCCTCATTGCAGATGAGACAGAGCCCTTTGTTCCGCCCCATGAGCAGACGCTCAAGAAAATCCACCGCCATGCCGCTGTCCGGCCTGCCCCGGTCGAGCCGGAAGACCATGCCGCCCTCCTCGTCCACGGCGAAGAGCTGGGTAAAGCAATGCCCCTCCCTTTGCGTCGTGGCCGCCGGTTTTTGATTCGTCCGCGGCGCTCTTTCCGGATCATCCCCCCACCAGACTTCGGTGACACCGCAGAGCAGGATTTCCGCCTGGCGGGTCCGCGCCCTTTCCCTGATGGCGGCATAGGTCTCGTTGCGCCACCTTTGCCGGCTGTTTTCATCCTGCCGGGCGAGCATTCCTTCAAGCGACGCCTCGGTCTCCAGCCCCAGCTTTATAAGCAACTGCTTGGTCTCGTCGGCATTCAACCGGGTTCCGCATTGTTCCCATACCAACTCCGCCACGAGCCCGGGCGTCCACAGGGTCTCGGGGTAACCCAGGTCGGGCGGCTCGCTGGTGGACAGTATCTTGAACGCCTCATTGCGGAGGATATCGAGCAGATGCCCTGGATGGGAGTCCGCCCCACAGTGGGGATAAATAACGGCGCCCGCCCCACCCTGCGCGGCGCCCTGGAGCTGGTCTTCCACTTGGGCGGCGGGCTGTTCCGCCGGGGCCGGACGGGCAGCGCCGGCGCTTTCCACCCTGGCCTTGTCCAGGGCCACCTCACGCATGATGTCCGCGCCGATCCGATCCTTCTGCTCGGCGAAGCCGTAGACCAGGGCCAGATCGCAGACCCGGTTGATGATGCGCGGCGTGCCGCGGCTGAGAATGAAGGCCACCCGGCAGGCCTCATCCGTGAACAGCTCCGGGCTTGCGCCGGCGACTTCGAGCCGGTGGCGGATATAGGCCCTGGTTTCCTCCTCGTTGAGGCGCTCCAGGTGGAAGTCTATGGAGATGCGCTGCGCGAACTGCTCCAGCTCCGGCCGCCGCAGGGTGGCGCGCAATTCGGGCTGACCGAGGAGCACCATCTGCAGCACCTGGTGTTTGTCGGCATTGATGTTGGAGAGCATGCGCAGCTCTTCCAGGGTCTCGGCGCCGAGGTTCTGGGCCTCGTCGATGAGCAGCACGGTGCGATGGTTTTTGGCGTACTCTTCGATCAGAAAATCGCTGAAGGCCTGGTACAGCTCCACCTTGCCCTTGTTCTGGTAGTCGAGGCCGAAGGCGAGCAGGACCCACTGCAACAGCTCGCCAAAGGATCGCTGGGCGTTGCTGATGAGCCCCACCGTCACCTCGTCGCCCAACTGGTTGAGCAACTGGCGGCACAGGGTGGTCTTGCCGCTGCCGATCTCCCCGGTGATCACGGTGAAGCCGGCCTGGCTCATGAGGCCGTATTCCAGCAGGGTCAGGGCCATGCCGTGGTTTTTGCCCAGGTAGAGAAAGTCCGGGTCGGGGAGCAGGGAAAAGGGCTTCTCGCGGAGCCCGTAGTGGCTTTCATACATGGTCAGTAATAATGGGGCAGTGCGCTTTCGGTGGACTTGTTCAGCACCGTCCCCAGGACATTGATGGCGTCCAGAAGCTCCAGGGCGCGCTTCAGCTCCCTCTTTTGGGTCTTGTGATCTTCCACCACCAGCAGCGCGGCGTCCACGTAGGGGGCGAAGGCCACGACATCGTCACAGGAGAGGACGGGGGGGAGATCGAACAGGACGATGCGGGAGGGATAGCGATTCTTCAATTCCTCCACCAGTTGCACCATCTTTGGCGAGGAGAGGGTCTCGGAGGAGTTGGAAAAGGCCTCATGGCCCGGCAGGATAACCAGGCGCTCGATGCCGGGATTGATGAGGATGCTGTTCAGCTCTATGTCACCCAACAGATAATCACTGATGCCCAGGCCGGGTATGTTGGGAAAATAGGTATGCACCTTGGGCCGGCGCAGATCCAGATCCACCAGGAGCACGGTATGATTGACCTCGCGCGCCAGGCTGATGGCCAGGTTGATGGCGGTCAGGGTCTTGCCGCAGCCCCCGGTGGGACTGCTGATGGCCAGGGAATTCCATTTGTTGGCGCGCAGGCGTTGCAACACCTGGGTGCGAAGCACCTTGTAAGCGCCGGCCGCGGGGTCCTCCTCATTGACCGCGACGACCCGGTTATTGTGCAGCGCCTCCGCAGACACCGGCACGACGCTGGTCTCGGTATAGGTTATGTCCTGGGGGGACCCCATGGCCTTGCCCGCAAGCGGAGAACGTCCCCGCACCGGGGCCTGCTGCTCGCCACGCGCCCTGTCCAGCGCCTGCTTTATTCGTTCCATTCTGTTTTTACCCTAACCGATTGAGTCATGACCAGGCCTGCAGGCGGCGAAGGATGGAGAACCAAAGCACATCCAAGGGCATGAAAAAGAAGTGTATGAGGGCGGCGCCACCCCCAATGACCACCAGGAACAGGAGGCTGCGAAACAGCCGGCGCGCAAGGTTGCGCCTGTGATCAGCCCGGTTGGTTATGTATGGGATGACCGCCAGGGGCGGCATGCCCACCGCCTCGACGACCCCCCGGGCGCCATGGATGGAATCGTCCATGGCCTCGCTGACGGCCACGGTTCCGATCCCGCCGGCCATGGAAAAGATGAAGCCGAGAAACAGGATGGCAAGGCGGTTGGGCTTCTCCGGCTCCTCCGGCAGCTGGGGCGGCTCGATCAGCGAAAACTGCTCGCCCTTGTTCTCCTTCTCCAGGGTCTCCGCCAGCTCCGCCTGCATCTGCTTGGCCTTGATCTCCTGATATTTGGCCAGGGCATTTTCATAATCGCGGGTCAGATTCTTGTATTCCCGCTCCACCTGAGGGGCGCCGGTAATGCGCTTTTCATAGTCATCCAGCCTGGCCCTGAGCTCCGCCTCGGTATTGCGGTAGGAGGCCAGGTCGGATTCCGCCGCATCCAATTGGGCCTGCAACTGGATATAGGCCGGGTTGTCCGGCTTGGGGGCCGCCGCCTTCGCCGGTCTCTCCCTGGCAAGCTCCCGCTGGAGGGCCTGCTGCACGCTGTTGATGGTGCGCTGAACCTTCTTCACATCCGGATGCGGCGCCGAATAGCGCTCCCGCAGGCCCACCAGCCGGGCGTTCAGATCCTTGAGCCTGGTCTGAAACTCGAGCGCCACCTCATCGGACTGGACCTCCTTCTCCAGCGCCGCAATCTCTTTTCGCATCTTCACCAGATCGGGGTGGTTTTCCGAATAAGTGGCGGCGGCGGTCGTATACCTGGCCCGCAGGTCCTTCAGGCGGTCCTCGGGACTGAAGATGCGCCCGCCATCCGCCGAGTAGAGCATGCTGTTGGGGCTGAGCTGGGCCAGCTCCGCGTTAAGATAGATCCTGCGCTCCTCCAGGGAGCGGATCTGGCGCCGCACCTCCGTGAGTTCGCGCTCGGTGCGCTCCATGAGCTGAAGATTGAGCTGCATCAGCTCCGGCAAGCGGTTGATGTTTTTTTCCTTGAACTCGGCCAGCGCCGCCTCCAGCACGCCAATGCGTTTTTTCAGCTTTTCCGCCTCGCCGGTGAGGAAGGAAGAGGTCTCGCTCGCCAGCTCGCTGCGCTGCTTGAGATTCTCGTTGAGAAACAGCGTCACCAGCTCGTTGGCCACCTTCTGGGCCAAAAGCGGCGATTCGTTGACGTAGGAGAGAGTAAAGGCGATGGTGGCCTGCACCGCCTTGCCCTTGGCCGGATCGACCACATCGGCGTTGATCATCTCCAGGCCGATATCCTCGCGCATCTCCTCCAGCACCGTCAGCATGCTTTCGGTTTCCAGCTCCTCCGCATAGAGCCCGAATTTCTCCACAATCCGCTGCAGGTTGGCGCTGGTCATCACCCGCTGGCTGATGAGCTGGATGCGCTGATCGGCATAACTGGTCACCGTCGAGCGCACCAGGTCGGAGGGGATCTCCTGCTGCTCGATCAGGATGGTGGCGCTGGAGCGGTAGGCCGGCGGCAAAAGAAACGCAACAGCGGCGCTCAGCACCAAAATGAGGGCCGCCGGAACGATAAACCGGGCCTTGCGGCGATTGAGGACGGCGACATAGTCGCCAAACCCCTTGATGTCTTGTTCCATTACTCAGTTCACCACAGAGGAAAGCTGGATTCTACCGCAGGGATATCGCAGAAATATCGGAGTGAATGGGAAAAATTTTAGCGTAAATGTCATTTCGTTACCGGCCTTGAGGGCCAGGCGTGCCTGACCGAGACGAATACGGCATTGGAATCCACCGTGCCTTCCGACTTGCGCTTCTGGCGACGGTAGCGGAACGAGCCCTCCACATCCCAGCGGCGGGTGACCCGCCAGCGCACCTTGGGTTCGATCAGAAGATAGGTGCGGTCCTGGGACGAGTCCTTCTCATCGGCGGCGGAGTTCCGGTAGACCCTGGACACCAGGTGCCAGCTCAGGCGCTCGCTCAATTTATAGTCCGCTTCGAGAATCAACCTGTCCGACACCAGCAGGGCGCCCGCGCCGCTGGGCTGGACAAGGTGGGAGAATTCACCCCTGATCGCGGCCTGCTCGAAGCTGCGCTCCATGTTGGCGTTCAAGAGATATCCGCTGTCGCTGTTCTCCTCATCGCCCCCCGCCAGCTTATATTTGGTCTCCGAATAACGCATGCCGGCCGCGATCCCGGCGCGGAAGTTCTCGCTGAAGTCCCGGCTGACGCCCAGTGTAAGGCCGATATCCCGGGTGCGGCTGTCGACCCTGTTGGAGGCCTTGTACAGGGAGGCGTTCAGCGACGCGGCCACCTGTGTCTTCTGGTTCAGCCTGTGGGTGAGGGTGGTCCCCAGCACCAGGTATTTGTAATCATACAGACCGGTGAGCCTGGCGTCCCTGTACTTCGTATCCACATGGGTGTAACTCAGCGTCAGGGCGGTGCGCTCGGACAGGGTATGGGTCCAGGACGGCGCAAACGTCTTGCGGATGCGGCGCTTGCTGGCCTGGGTGCGCCCGCTGCTCTCGAGTTCACTGGTAAGGGTGGAGTCAAGCACCAGCCCCGCATTCAGGCCGAACTGATTGCGTTCAGTCCGGTGAGACAGATCGACCTCGATCTCCCCATTGTTGGTATCCAGGCTGTCATCCCCCGAATAGCGCTTGAGATCCAGGCTGCCGCTGAGATTGATATCGGTGATTTCGGTGCGCCGGCCCGCTTTCATCCGGCCGCTGAGAATGCTGCCGGTGACATCCTCGCCATAGCGCCTGGAGAGACGGATATTGTCGTCATAGACGCCGCGAATGCGCACCGAGGATTCCGAGTACCACTGGGCGGCGCTGATTGCACCGGGCAGGGAAACCATCAAGCCGATAAGGATGCAGGCCCTGCCCGGCGACACGGCACTGGCGGCCTTTACCCTAGCCCGCATTTCTCACCAGGCGGACCCGGTTAATTGAGAAATTTATGAAATTCAATGTACTTAGTCTCATAAGGTGATGGCGGTTAATTTATACTCTGTCCTATTTGGTTTTTGGAACACAAATTCGCCTGGAGCGGATTTGGACCGCGCAGCGACCCCGAAGGGGTGGAATACAGGGATGTATTCCATCAATCTGGCTT
>DRKS01000091.1 GCA_011051655.1 Sedimenticola sp. | reverse complement strand
CCGGCGATGTCGGAGAGCCAAAAAATACGCAAATCCCCATCCTGGCAAGCGCGTTGGCACGAGGAAGGGGCTCTCGGGGCGTCTCGGCCACATCCCGGCGCTAAAAAATGTCGAAGTCTAATAATCGGTGAGCGATGCGGGTTAGCTCTCACCATTATGCTGGAAACTGGCGACATCCGCCGTTTCCCCTCGGTTGGCGATTACAGCTCCTATTGCCGCTGCATCAAGGCCGAGCGCCTTTCCAATGGCAAGCGCAAGGGCGAGGACAACTGCAAGGCGGGCAACAAGTACCTCTCCTGGGCCTATTCGGAAGCAACGCACTTCGCGGTCCACTATGAGCCTGCCGCCCAGCGATCTTATGACCGCAAGTGCGCCAAGACCAAGGCATCATTGCTATCCGCGCCATTGCGCGCAAGCTGGCGCGGGCAGCGTATTACATGCTGCGTGACCAAGTGCCTTTCGATGCCGGTCGGCTGTTTGCATAACGATTTTGGCGGCCCGGATGAGCCAGGTAATGGGGTTGGTTAAAAACCATGAGACTCTGATTGGACGTCCGAGCATGCCATCCTGTTCACCATTCGCCCAGGCGATGAGCCAGCAAAGGGGTGGACGACTTCGGTCGAACCACGGATTCTGTAAAATACATTTTGGACACCGCGTGGCACCGCGGTTGTGGGGCGGCCGAGGCCGCCAGGGGCGTCAGCAAATACCACGTCGAACGCCTTGATCCAGATGAGTGACTTCTCCAGAATAAAGGCGCGGCCTGTCTGCAATGCATTGAAAATGGCGATGTGGTGCCGGCGGCCGAAAGCCGGGTTGATTCATCACTCTGCCATGGTCAGGGTTGGAATTTGGAGCTGGCGAGAGGAGTCGAACCCCCGACCGGCTGATTACAAATCAGCTGCTCTACCAACTGAGCTACGCCAGCATTATTTGAGAAACGCCCTCCGCCTTGAGGGATGAGATGCCGGGGTATTTTATGTAATCCCCCGGGGTGTGACAACTTTCATCCCGGGGTGATTATTCCCCGGCGCCGGTTTTACGGGTGCTGTCTGGATGAAAGCCGCCGGTCCTCAGAAACCGTCCCACGGCGTCGGCGGTTTGACGGGAAAACAGCAGGCCCATATGGCTGACGGGCAAGACGCATGAATCGGCGGCGCCCGGCAGCCGGGTGTCGGCCACGGCTACGGTGCCGTCGCAGGGTCCCTTTACGCCGCCAAAAAGCCAGCCGACGCCCATGTTGAGAGTGCCGGCGATCACCCCCAGATCACGCCCTCCAGCCCAGGCCGGGGCGCCGCCCAACAGGCCTTGTTCACCGCTACGGCCAAGCATCCGATTCAAAGCTGGAATGCGGGTCATGCGGCGGGCCAGTTCACAGCCCCGCACCGGGGCTCCCAGCAGGACGACCCGGCCGGGGGGCAGATCGGAAGAGAAACGGTTGAAAAGATGCAACACCACAATCCCTCCCAGGCTATGGGCCACCAGGTGCAGGGTTTGGGCCTTTTGGCGGCGGATAAAATCGGCCAGCCCGGCGGCATTCTCCTCCGGCGTATGTTTCAGCGATTCATAGTGAAAGCGCCGGACGCTGAATCCGGCGGCCGCCAACCGGCGCTGGAGACAGATCATTTCCAATCCGGTCATCCAAATGCCGTGCACCAGCACCACGGTTTCCTGTTGCTCACCCATGCCCTATCCACTGCCAGTTTCGTAACTCAGTTCCGTGCCTTTATATCAAAATCCCCCTCAATCCCCCTTTAACAAAGGGGGAGACTTATTTACTGCACAGAGTTACTGAGATGTTACCCGGTCTCTGCTTGACACCATCATTCTACTGCATAACTGAAGTGGTCCGGGAAACGGGAAACTTGCTAGAATATGCGCCTTTGGTTCCGGGAGCCGGATGCGCCCGGCATGCGGGATTTTCTTCGCCCGACATTCCTCTTGTTTTTTTACCGCTATCGTGACCCAGACTATCAGCTATCAGATAGGGGATCGCCTCTATCTCAGCATCACCAACCGCTGCACCCTGGCGTGCGCCTTCTGCCCCAAGACATTGGGCCATCCCGAGGTAAAGGGTTATGACCTGACCATGGACCAGCGGCCTGCGCCGGAACAGATCATCGACGCCATCGGGGACCCGGCGAGCTATCCGGAGATCGTTTTTTGTGGTTTTGGCGAGCCCACTCTCCGCCTGAAGGTGCTGTTGCAGGTCGCGAAATACATCAAGGAGCACGGTGGCCGGGTGCGGGTAAACACCGACGGCCTGGCGAATCTGGTGCACCGGCGCAACGTCCTGCCGGAATTAGGGGAATATGTGGACGCCCTCTCCGTCTCCATGAACGCCCACAATGAAGAGGTCTACAACCGGCACTGTCATCCGGCGCTGCCCGGTTCCTATGAAGGCATGCTGGATTTCCTGAGGCAGGCGCCGGGGTATGTCGAGCAGGTCACAGCCACGGCGCTGGAGGGGCTGGAGGGGGTGGATATCGGCGCCTGCGAGCGCCTGGCGGCCGAGTGCGGCGTGGGATTCCACAAGCGCGTTTTAGGCCGCGTTGGTTAGCGCCATCGCCGGGCGGGCAGCGGCCGGACAGGTCTGCGACAAGCGCCGGATGGCGCTTGATCAAGCCAAAACACAGGGCAGGTGGAACCTGCCCTACGTTGATAGCAGGGTCTGTGCTATTTCTCCTCCGCCTGGGGCCTGCGCACCCGCAGAGAGAGCTCCCGCAGGTGCTCCGGCGCAACCTCCGACGGCGCGGAGGTGAGCAGGCAGGCCGCGGTCTGGGTCTTCGGGAAGGCCATGACCTCGCGGATGGAGGAGGCACCTGCCATCAGCATGACCAGGCGGTCCAGGCCGAAGGCGATGCCGCCGTGGGGCGGACAGCCATAACGCAGGGCGTCGAGCAGAAACCCGAATTTTTCCTGAGCCTCGTCGTCGCTGATGTCCAGCAGGCGGAACACCTGCTGCTGCACCTGGGGCCGGTGGATACGAATGGAGCCGCCGCCGATTTCGGTCCCGTTCAGCACCATGTCATAGGCCCGGGAATGGCAGGCGCCGGGGTCGGTCTTCAACAGATCGAGCTGCTCTTCCTTGGGGGCGGTGAAGGGATGATGCAGCGAACTCCAGCGGTCGTTCTGCCCGTCCCATTCGAACATGGGGAAATCCACCACCCACACGGGCCTCCAACCCTCTTCCATCAGGCCGCGATCATGGCCCAGCCTGACCCGCAGGGCGCCCAGGGACTCGTTAACGATATCGGCCTTGTCCGCCCCGAAGAACACCAGGTCGCCATCCTCTGCGCCGACGCGGGCCATGATGCCGTCCACCACCTCGTCCGGCAGGAACTTCAGGATAGGGGACTGCAGGCCGTCGCGTCCTTTGGCCAGCTCGTTGACCTTGATGTAGGCCAGGCCCTTGGCGCCGTAGATGCCCACATACTTGGTGTACTCATCGATTTCCTTGCGCGTCAGCTCCCCGCCGCCGGGCAGGCGCAGGGCGGCGACCCGGCCATGGGGATCCTTGGCCGGACCGGCGAAGACCTTGAACTCCACTCCCTGCATCAGGTCCCCGACATCCACCAGCTCCAGCGGTATGCGCAGATCGGGGCGGTCCAGGCCAAAGCGCTCCATGGCCTCCGCGTAGGTCATGCGGGGGAAGGGCTCGGGCAGTTCCTGGCCCAAAGTCTCGCGGAAGAGGCCCCGGATCATATCTTCCATGAGAGTCATGATCTCCTGTTCGTCCAGGAAGGCGGCCTCGACGTCGAGCTGGGTGAATTCCGGCTGGCGGTCGGCGCGCAGGTCCTCATCGCGGAAACAACGCACGATCTGGTAATAGCGGTCCATGCCGGACATCATGAGCAGTTGCTTGAACAACTGGGGCGACTGGGGCAGCGAAAAAAACCGCCCCGGGTGCGTACGGCTGGGAACCAGGTAGTCGCGGGCCCCCTCCGGGGTGGCCTTGGTCAGCATGGGGGTTTCGATATCGAGAAACCCCTGCCCGTCCAGATAGCCGCGCAGCGCCCGGGTTACCCTGGCCCGCAGGCGAATATGCTCCTGCATCCGGGGCCGGCGCAGATCGATGTAGCGGTAGCGCAGACGCAGCTCCTCGGAGGTATCCTCGTCATCGAGCTGGATGGGGGGCGTTTCGGCCCGGTTCAGCACCTCCAGGCCCAGCCCCAGCACCTCCACCTCGCCGGTGGGCATATTGGGGTTTTCCGTGCCCTCCGGACGGCGGCGCACCCGGCCTTCCACCCGCAGCACGAATTCGCTGCGCACCTGCTCGGCGATGGCGAAGATATCCGGAATATCCGGATCGTAAACCACCTGAACCAGGCCTTCCCGGTCGCGCAGGTCGATAAAAATCACCCCGCCGTGGTCACGCCGACGATGCACCCAGCCGCAGATTTCGACCTCTTGGCCGATATGGGAGGCATTCAGATGTCCGCAATAGTGGCTGCGCATAATGATGTTTTTCCTGTCAGGGGGCTGTAATCCGGGGAACAGCGGTAAAAAGCGGGAATGTTACGGTTTGGCCTTGGCGTGCGCAAGTTCGGGGGCGTCTTTATGGATGCCGGGCACCACGGCGCCCATGGATATGAGCATGCGCAGGCCCTCGTCCACGCTCATGTCCAGCTCCCGGACATCCTCCCGGGGCACCATGACGAAATAACCGCCGGTGGGGTTGGGGGTGGTGGGAACATAGACATTGACCACGTCGCGGCCGGTCTTTTCCTGGGCCTCGCCAATATCGGTCCCGGTCTGGAAGGCCAGGGTCCAGAGGCCGCGCCGGGGAAACTCCACCAGCAGCACCTTGCGGAATGAATTGCTGTCGGCGGCAAACATGGTTTCGGCCAACTGCTTGGCCGCCGAATAGACCGAACGCACCAGGGGTATGCTGTCGAGGATGCGCTCCCACAGGGCGATCAGCCGGCGGCCAAAAAAATTGGCCACGACAGCGCCGGTAAGCAACAGGATGACGACCGTAAGCGCCACGCCCAGACCAGGCACGCTGAAGCCGAGCAGATTCTCAGGGCGGTAGGCCTTTGGCAATAGAAGAAGGCTGCTGTCCGCCCACTGAATCAGCAACTGCACCACCAGCACGGTGATGACCAGCGGCACCCATACCAGCAGGCCGGCAACCAAGTAGCGCCGCAGGAAAGACATTCCCAGGATTCCGGATCCTATTCAGCCGCAGGGCAGGCGCCGGTCTTGGCGCAGGGCGGGGTGGATTCGGTTTTACAGGAATCCGGCGGACTCTTTTTCTTGCCGCCCTTGAAGTCCGTTTCGTACCAGCCGGTCCCCTTGAGGTGAAAGGCGCCGGCCGAGATGAGCTTTTTCAATTCCGGCCTGCCGCAGTCCGGGCAATCCCTGAGCGGGGCGTCGCTCATTTTCTGCATGACTTCCAGTTCGTGGCCACAGCCTTCGCAGCGGTATTCATAAATCGGCATAACTCAACCCTCAACAAGTTACGGATCCCATGGGCGCCGGCGGAGCAGGCAGCGCCGCAAATGGATAAACAGTAAAAATTTATGGAATTTTACCACAAACCGCAGAGCGTCAGTCAGCTACTGCACAGCCGCTACATGGGGGCCGTTCCCCTTAATGCAAGGCCGCCGGCTTCATTCATCCTGGTTTTCGTTTTCCTCGTTTTCTTCACGCCTCTTGCGCAACCATTCACCCTGGCGCCTTAAAATGTGGCGAATGAGGACGTCCCGGTCGGATTCCCGCATGTGGGAAAAATTGATACGCAGTTGATAAGGGTAGTCATCGCTGTCGGGCTCCTCGTTTTTATCGCAGCCGATGACCTCGCCGTAGATCAGGATTCCGGTCAATGAGGGCAGCAGCAGGAGCTTTATCTCGACGATGGCGCCCACTTCGATTTCTTCCGCGCTATTCAGCGCAATACCGCCCGCGCTGATATTGACCGCCTGGGCCGGCTGGTCGGCGAGTTCCTCCTCCTGGGCCAGAAAGGCCTGGCCGAGTATGTTGATCTTCTGGTCCAGGGCCTTGATGCAGGCCGCCACATCCGGGGAGTTCGATTCAATCCGGTGGAGCTGGAGGGCCATCTGCTGACTGATGGACGAAAAACTGCTCATCAGGGTGAAATTTGAGCTGAACCCCTCCTCCAGTCTTTCCAGGCGCTCCGTAAGCTCTTCCGCCGGGATCCTGTGGTATGCGAGTTTGACCACGTCATCGATACGGAAATAGCCCCTGCGGTCGTCGTCCGCCGGGGGCTGGTCGGTCTCACTGTTCATTTGCCATCTCTCCGGTATCATTTGTCGGGCCGCCGTCGGCTGCCACCCCGTCACTGCCGCCTTCCGCAGCGGCGGCGTCAGGCTGCGCCGCAGGCGTCTCGCCGCCCGCGGCATTCACTTCCCTGGCATGTATCACCTCATCCGAGAGCACATCCTGGCCGTGCTTGATAATCAACTCCACCCGCCTGTTGAGGGCCCGGTTCTCCGGGGTATCGTTGGGCGCCAGGGGATCGGTGTCCGCATACCCCTCGATCAGGAAGCGCTCCGGGTCCATTGTAGGATCGTTGAGCAAGGCATGCACCACGGTTACGGCCCGGGCAGATGAAAGTTCCCAGTTGGAACGGAACCTGGCCGTCGATATGGGACGGTTATCGGTATGCCCCGCCACTATAATCTTGCCCGGGTGGGTTGAAAGGGCGACTGCGATGCGGTCGATAACCTCAAGAAAGCCCGGATTCAGATCGGCGCTGCCCGAGGGGAAAGAGCCCTTTTCATTGATGCGCACAATGACATTGGTCGCATCGGTTTCAATGGTTATCAACCCATCCTCTATCTCCTGCTGCAGTGTCGCCCTCAGTTCCTCCGCCTGCGCCTGGGCATCCTCCCTGAGTTTTTGCTCCACCGCATCCATTACATTGGCGTTGAGCTCCAGGTTCTGGGCCATCTCCCCCCCTTCCGTCGGTACTGCCTCGAAGGCCGCGCCTTCCGCCAGATTGCCTTGCTCCAAGTCACCCTGGTTGACCTCCAGATGCTCCTTCTCCGTTTCCGTCGTTTCCTGCCTGATCTCCTCCATGACGCTCGGCGTTCCCACCGAAGGGCTGAACGATTGCGTGACAACACTAATGCCCTTGACGATTTCAACGGCCGGGATCTCCTGCTGCACCCCAAAGGCGTCCTTCATGGATTCCGCCATTTTCTTGAAGCGGATGGCGTCGATTTCGGCGAAAGAGAGAAGCAACACGAAAAAGCACATCAGCAGGGCCATCATGTCCGCAAAGGTGGCCATCCAAGGCGGCAGGCCTTCATCACATTTTTTCTCAGCGCCTTCCGCCATCAGCCCCGGCCTTCAGACAGCAAAGGCACTACTCCTCCGCCCCATCTTCAGTCGGGCGCTTCTTGGCCGGCAGATAGGTATAAAGCAGTTGCTCCAGCACCCGCGGATTCATCCCCTCCTGGATACCGCCGATGGTTTCCATGATCAACCCCTTGTTGAGTTGCTCCAACTGGCTCGAATAGGCGAGCTTCTCGGCGATAGGCGTTGCAAAGGCATTGGCGATAACGGCGCCATACAGGGTGGTGAGGAGGGCGACCGCCATGGCCGGGCCGATACTGGCCGGGTCCGACATATTCGCCAGCATCTGCACCAGGCCGATAAGGGTGCCGATCATGCCCATGGCGGGCGCCATGATGGCCATATTCTTGAACATGGTCTGTCCGACTTCATGGCGGTGAATGGTCAAATCGATATCCTTGGCCAGCATCTTTCTCACCAGGGCGGGATCATGCCCGTCCACACAGAGACCGATACCCTTTTTGAGAAAATCGTTGCTGATCTCCTGGCCTTCCAAAGCGAGCAGGCCATTCTTGCGCGCCACGTCCGCAAGCTGCACGGCCTCTTCGATCAGCGCCTTGGAGTCATAGGTCTGATAAAAAAACGCCTTCATGGCGATGCCAAAGGAGCCGATAAAGTCCTTCATGGGCACCTGCATCAGCACCACGAAGGTGGTGCCGCCGATAACGATCAACAGGGATGGGACATTGAAAAACAGCATCAAGTCACCACCGGTCGCAATGGCGCCGATGATGATGCCGAAACCGCCTATCAGGCCGATCAGGGTTGCGATATCCAAATACTCTACTCCTGCAATTCTCCGGCGCTCATGGCCACGAACCGGGGGGCCGCCGTTGTATGCAATAGCGGGCATGGCATTGAAAACTTTAATGCCTACAATGGATTTCACCCCCTTTCATGCCGGACAATACCGCTGTTCGACAAGAGGCCGGAATTTATGATGCGCCAAGAAAAATCTCTTTTGATAACAGGATGCTCCAGCGGTATAGGGCGGTGCGCGGCCCATGGATTGCGGGACCGGGGCTACCGGGTATTCGCAACCGCCCGCCGCATGGAGGATGTGCAAAAATTGCTGGACGAGGGGCTGGAGGCCCTGCCGCTGGACCTGGACGACGGCAGCAGCATCGAAGGGGCTGTCGAGACCGTGCTGGAGCGCACCAACGGCCGCCTCTACGCCCTTTTCAATAACGGCGCCTATGGCCAGCCGGGCGCCGTGGAGGATTTGACCCCGGATGTGCTGCGCGCCCAGTTCGAGACCAACCTGTTCGGCTGGCACGACCTGACCCGCCGCATCATCCCGGTCATGCGCAAGCAGGGGGAAGGCCGCATCATCCAGAACAGCTCCGTGCTGGGTTTTGTCGTCATGGCCTATCGCGGCGCTTATAACGCCAGCAAGTACGCCCTGGAGGGCCTGACCGATACGCTACGACTCGAGCTGCGCGGCAGCGGCATCCACATCAGCCTGATCGAACCCGGCCCCATCGAAAGCCGCTTCCGCGCCAACGCCCTCAGGAAATGGAAAGAGAACATCGATGCGCAACACAGCTTCCACCGCGAGCAATACCGCGCCATGGAAAAGCGCCTGGAGAAAGAAGGGCCGGCCGTACCCTTCACCCTGCCGCCGGAGGCGGTGCTGAAGAAGGTCATTCACGCCCTGGAAAGCCCGCGCCCCCGGGTGCGCTATTACGTTACCTTCCCCACCCATCTGTTTGGCGCGCTCAAGCGCCTGCTGCCCAGCCGGGCGCTGGACAGCCTGTTGTTGAAGGCATCCGGGGTGGGAAAAGGGTGAGTACCGAGCGCTTAGTCTTGGGAAAAATATTTTTCCAGAAATTCATCAAAAGAGAGCGTATCCGACGCCTCGATCGCCGCCTGCCGCTCCAGGGACGCCGCCGCCTCGCGCTCGAAAAAGGCCCTTCTCTCCCGGTGCAGGCCGAGGCCATCGAAATAGTCTTTGTGCTCCAGGGAGATGCGCCGGGCAAAATGAAAAAAACCTTCGCCACGCCGCCGCATCTCCGCCAGTATGCGGGCGGAAGGCGTCCGGTCCGGATCCCGCACCAACTCCCGGTACTGCCTCAGCGCCCGGCTGTAGGGCCGGTCCGCATCACCGGCATCCAGCAGGTCACAGACCCCCGTCATCACGTCACAAAGCTCTGACGCCCACTCTGGCAATGAAACCGCCTCCCCCCCACGCTGGAGCCTCAGCGCCGGATCACGCCCGCGGTGGGCCGTCTGAACCAGGTTTTCATCGATCTCCCGGCCTTCGCATGCGTCGATCCGGGGACTCTCCTGCAGCAGGCAAAAAAGCATGAAGGCCTCCAGGAAGCGCGCCTGGCTCTCGCTGACGCCCAGGGGTTCAAAGGCATTCACATCCAGGGAGCGCAGCTCGACATAACGCACGCCCCGCCGTCTCAACGCGCTGGTAGGCTTTTCATTGTCATCCGGCACCTGCTTGGGGCGCACCGTGCTGTAGTACTCGTTTTCGATCTGGAGAATATTGGCGTTCAACTGTTCATAACGGTTCCCCACCTTGACGCCAATACGTTGCCACTGGGGGCAAGGCGTCTCGATGGCGCGGACCAGCGAGGCGATGTAGGCCTCTAAATCAGAGTAGTCGGCCTTGACGCCGACACCCTCTTCCTTGCGGTTTGTGTAGCCGATATCCCCCATGCGCAGGGAGGTGGCGAATGGCCCGAAACAGGTATGGGCGTCGAACTCGTCCAGCCGGGTGGGCCGGCCGCCCAGGAAACTCTTGCACACCGCGGGGGAGGCCCCGAACAGGTAGGGAATCAGCCAGCCATAACGCTGCAAATTCCGGATCAACCCGAGGTAGGCGTCATCCACGAAGGCCCGCGTGAATCCCCGGTCCTGTTCCAGCTCCTGGTACAGGGGCCAGAATGCCTCCCGGGGCGAGTAGTTGAAATGCACCCCGGCGATGACCTGCATGACCCTGCCGTAGCGATGCCCCAAACCCCGGCGATACACGGTCTTCATGGTGCCGATATTGGAGGAACCGTACCGGGCAATGGGGATGCTGTCGGCCCCGGGCAACACGCAGGGCATGCTGGTGGCCCACAGGAATTCACCCTCCAGATTGTCGTAGACGAACTTCTGGGCGTCCCGCAGGAAGGCCAGGGCCTCGCTGGCATCGCTGCACGGCGGGGTGATCAGTTCCGTCAGCGCCTCCGAGTAATCGGTGGTAATAAAGGGATGGGTAAGGGCGGAGCCCAGGGCCGCCGGGTGCGCCGTGGTGGCGATACCCCCGTCGGGCGAGACCCGCAGGCTTTCTTTCTCCAGCCCGATCCGCCCCCCCCGCAACAGCCGGGACTGCCCGGAATTAACAAAGCGGGCCAGGCGCTTTTCAATGGCTTGGTACAAACATCAGATCCTGTGTCAGGCAGCGCCGGAAGCGGCCGCGGGTTGGCTTGGGATTGTGATTATACCGCACAGACGCGGGGAGACGGACAGCCGCCCGGTCAGGGTGTCTGACTGCAAGAAGGGCCGGGCGGCCGACCCCTCCCTGGGTTAACCCGCATTTCTCACCAGAATTTGGATTTTTGGGGCAAGCTGGCGAAGCAGGTTGGACGATCGGCCGCCGAAGCATAGCCGTAGCTATGCTTCAAGGCTGATCGTTCAAGATGCGAAGCCAGATTGTTCCAAAAACCAAATCCTGGTGAGAAATGCGGGTTAATCAGGCCCTAAAAGGAGGCCGCGGCATTCACCTGCCCCAGGCGGACAGCAGCGGAACGTGGCCGGTGCAGGTTAATCTGATCATTGAGAATAAGCGCCGCTTCGTTGACCATGATCAGGTGAATGCCCTCCTCATCTTCGGCTTCATCCGTGGATGCATGATCTTCCTCCTCAGCGGCAACACTGGCGTTTTCAGGCAGCGGCTTCAGGCCTTTCGCTATGCGGTAGCGATTCCGGCTGTCACGAAGCCTCTTCTCGCGTTCGTCCCACTCTCTCTTGCGCTTTTCCTCAAGCAGCGAAACCGTGTGTTGGTCACGGATATCCCGGAATACCTGCTCCTCCTCCGTAAGAAGCCTGAAGCCCACATCGGACTTGATGCGGCTGGCGTGCCGCCGCTTCAGATAAGGCAGGTCGGACACAACGCCTTTTGGCTTATAGCTGGCGGCCTTGATCCGCGCCCAGGGCAGGGCATTATCCAATGACCGCTCACCATGATCGATAGTGCTGGAGGCGGTTGGGTAAACGATATCCGGAACCACGCCCCGGAACTGGGTGCTGCCGCCGTTGATGCGGAAAAATTGGGCCATGGTCAGGCGCAGCCGCCCCAGTTGCTCCGTTCCGACGGTAACGAAGCGGTCCAGATCGATCAGGGTCTGAACCGTCCCTTTTCCAAAAGTGGGCTCGCCGATGATAATGCCCCGGCCATAGTCCTGAATGGCGCCGGCAAAGATCTCGGACGCCGAAGCGCTGTTCCGGTCGACCAGTACAGCCAGCGGCCCTCTGTATACGATGTCGGGGTCGGGATCGGTTTCAACCTCGATCTTGCCCATGGCATCCTTGATCTGCACCACGGGGCCCGATTCGATGAACAGGCCAGTCAGCGCCGTCGCCTCCGCCAGGGAGCCGCCACCGTTCTGGCGCAGATCCACGACAATCCCGTCCACCCCCTCATCCATAAGCTCCTTCAACAGCTTGCGCACATCCCGGGTGGTGCTGCGGAAGTCCTTGTCTCCGTGGGAATAGGCGCGGAAATCACGGTAAAAGGTGGGCACCGTGATCACACCGATGCGGCTGTTGCCCATGCCCTCCAGGCCCTCGACAATGGACTTCTTGGCCGCCTGTTCCTCCAGCTTGATCTTGTTGCGCACCAGGGTAATGATATTCGACGGCCCGTCCGCGCCGGCATCCTTGGGCAAGACCTGCAGGCGCACGGTGCTGTCTTTCGGGCCACGGATCAAATCCACTACATCCTGCAGGCGCCAGCCCACCACGTCGGCCATCTCCCCGTCTTCGTCCTGGCCCACGCCAACGATGCGGTCACCGGATTTCAACCGCCCATCCAGGGCCGCCGGGCCTCCGGGGACGGTTTTCTGCACCACCGTAAATTCGTTCTTGGTGCTCAAAACCGCGCCGATTCCCTCCAGGGAAAGCCGCATGCTGATATCAAAATTCTCCGATGTGACCGGCGACATGTAGGAGGTATGCGGCTCCAGGCTCAGGGTATAGGCATTGATGAAAAGCTGATAAATATCATCGGCATTGAGCTGCTTGGTGCGCCTGGCAATGCCCTCGTAGCGGCCCTTCAGGGTTTTCCGGATCCCTTCCTCATCCTTGCCGGCGAGACGCAGGCTGAGAATGTCGTTTTTCACCCGTTTGCGCCAGATTTCGTCCAGCTCGGCCTTATCCGCCGGCCAGGCGGCCTCACTGCGGTCGAAGCGGTAGTATTCGTCCTTGGTGAAATCGAACTCCCTGTCCAGCAGTTTGATCGCCAGGGCGATGCGATCCTCGACCCGCTTGCGGTAAACCCGGAAGACATTGAAGGCGGGATCGAGCCATGCACGCCGCAGGGCATCATCCAGCTTCTTGCGATAAACCACGAAGATATCCAGATCCTGGCGGGTAAAAAAACTGCGATTGGGATCCAGCGTATCCAGATAGCGCTCCATGATTTCCTCGGAAAGCTTGTCATCGAGAGAAGCATCCCGGTAGTGGTATTTTTCGATCACACTGAGGATGATCATGGTGGACTGGCGGTGAGCGCGGCTTGGGTAGAGATCACTGAGGGGGACCTCGGTAACCGTCGCCCAGACCGGAAAGGCCCACACCAGGGACAGGCACAGCAATAAACGGTTTCGCAGTTTCATCAAAACCACCTTCTCGTGAATTCAAGCAAGTTTGACTCTTTGATTCTCCAAGAGTTTCCCTGATTACCGGGGACACCATGCTCTAACATATTCTATTGAGTTTAGCACGGAGGCGCCCCCTGGCAGCATAAAAAAGGGCGCAACAGGGAAGCAATCCTTGAATCAGCGCCACATACATCCGGGCTCGGGAAGCGCCTTCCCTTTTCCGGCCGTCAACATTTTTTACAGCCGGAACCGGCATCACCTCCCTATGCCAACCACGGGAAATCACAGGAATTTCCCGGCCTGGCTCCGCCGACATCCTCAACCGGCCAATACCACCGGCCGCAAAACAGGCCCCAAGGGTGTCGAAAAACTTTACACCCGGATTCATCATTGATGGCCCGGCACATCAATATTGTTTCGCAACGGCTTGAAAAACCACGACTCTGGCAATACTGGCGTGATTTTTGCTGTCTTTGCCCCAACACCTTGGGAATCCGGTGAACAATCCTTGCTTTCATACAAATCATCCAGGCGACAACTCAAGCCGGCGCTTTTACTGATCATGCTCACGGCATTCAACGCAGCCGCGGCCGAATCCATGCCCGCAGGCCCGCCCGCCTCAGCGGATCCGGCCCTCCAAACCGAGTGGGGACTGCGTTACCAGCATGCGGAAGGCGTGGCCCGCGATCATGACAGGGCCATAAAACTCTATTGCGCCGCCGCCCGAAAGGGCTATGCGCCCGCACAGTACTGGCTGGGTTGGTCATACGCCAATGGCCATGGCGTAGACCGGGACGACGGCCTCGCGGCCGCCTGGTTCAGGCTGGCCGCCAGCCAGGGAGACAGGCCGGCCAGGCGCATGCTTGAGTTCATCGGCGATGCGGACAAGGCCCCTGAGCCAAAATGCATACTCACCGATGGAAGCGAATACCTTGAGGCATTGAAGAGCGTACCGAATCCATCACGGAAGCTGATCCGGAAATGGGTCAGACGTTTGTCCCCGGATTATGAACTCAACCCGGCTCTGGTGCTCGCCGTCATCCAGGTGGAATCCAACTTTGATCCCAAAGCACGCTCCCACAAAAACGCACAAGGGCTGATGCAGCTCATCCCGGCGACCGCCGAACGCTTCGGCGTCAAAGACATCCTGGATCCGCTGGATAACCTGAAAGGCGGGATGGCGTATCTGCGATGGCTGCTGGACTACTTTAACGGCAATCTCACCAATGCCCTTGCCGCCTACAATGCAGGAGAGCAGGCGGTCAAACGCCACGGCGGCGTTCCCCCTTATTCCGAGACGCGCGCCTATGTTCGCAAGGTCCGGCAAGTGGTTCGGAACACGGCTCCTCCAGTCTCAAGCTGACTCGCTACGCAAGCAAAACCGCAACCAGACCGGTCATGAAGATGCCATCGAAGGTGCCGGCGCCTCCGATGGAGGCCACCGGAACGCCCATTCTTTGAATATCACGCAGGCGCAAAAGGTCCGCCCCAATAAGCACACCCATGGTGCCCGCGATATAGGCGAGAGGCGCACTCTGTGGACCTCCGATGCCGACTGCAACCAATGCCGCGGTAACCGGCGCCACGAAAATGGGCATGGCGATGCCCACGCCCGGCAGCGGCCGGCTCCACCAGTAACTGACGGCCGCAACGACGGCGAGCGCGATGGCCACCTGGCCAGGGCCCAGGGGATTATGCGTCAGCAGGTAGCCTGAAAACAGCAACGGAATCAAGGCGCCGCCCACGTTGACAGCGATCACCGTCCTGCCGGTAAATTGCATAAACCCGGCCCGCAAAAGCCCATGCGCACGGAGTATGGCGTCCGGGGGAGGACGCTCCGCCGGAATGCTGAACAGCGGAATATTGAGGGCGCTGCCCAGTAGTGAGGCAATCAGCAGAAGATAGGCGGAGCCTGGGGACAGGCCCAATTTGGCAAAGGAAATGGTCAACAGGCCTATCTGTACGAAGGAGACGAGAAACCCTAACGCAAGCAGAAACAGCAGCAGATACGGAAGTGAGAAAGGCGAGCGCATAAGCGGATCTTTTACCTGAATACGTGAGTTTAAAGTTGCCTGCAGGCGCTTTGGCGCTGCCAGGGCATCCTATGCCGCCCGCTTATCAAAGGCCATTCAGCACGCCGTATTCTCCCCTGTTGTCAAACGGAAAGATCTGTCCCTGCATGGCCAATAGTGCACGCGAGGTCACCACGTGGGTCATGCTGGTCAAGGGGGGAACGAAACTGCCGTCAGGCATTTCCTCGGGGGCCCCGAAGAGGTTTGCGTTGACACAGACATCGGCATCGAAACCCATGACAACGACATGATCGTGATTGGCTGCAAAATTCCGATAGATCGCGCTACAACCACTCATGTGCTCCGGCGTGATATGCAAATCCCGTTTGCGCCCTTCAAAGGCATTCGCCGCCGCCTGTAACTCGGCGCAAACCGGGTTTGCCCGCCTCATTTCGGCCATAAACACATCAAGCTGTTGGTAGCGCGGCATCAGTGCTCTCCTTTATCGGTCACAATGGGGGTACAGCGTACAGCCCTTGCCGGCATGCCCTCCAGGCATCCGCCGTTTTTTCTTTGTCTCAGCGTACAGCATGTCCTCCAGCCGCTGCGCATTCTGTGCCGCATAACCCGCTTCGTCGTTATCAAAGTAGCAATAGACGCTGTGACCCCGGGATGCCCAGGCCGAGAATGCACCGGCCCAGCCGGCAAGGGTCTGTGCATTATAACTTCCCTGATAGGCCCCGTTCGGTCCGTGCAAACGCACATAGATAAAGTCTGCCGTTATTTCCTTGGGCGAGAGAAAGCCTTCCAGCTCATAGATGCAGAATGCCGCCTTGTGCCGGGAAAGCAGCGCATAGGTCCGCTCGTTCAGCCAACTGTGGTCCCGGAACTCAAAGGCATAACGGAACTCGCCGCTGAGCGCATCCAAGAGGCCGGCGAGCCGGGCCTCATTGAAATGCCAGCGCGGCGGGAGTTGAAACAGGATGGGACCGAGCTTGTCCCCCAGAATGCGGATCCGTTCGAGAAAGGTGGCCACGCTTTCCTGGGGGTCCTTGAGCTTTTTCATGTGGGTAATGTAGCGGCTGGCCTTGGCCGTGAATATGAAAGACTCGGGCGCCGCCTCGCGCCATCTCTCCAGCGTCTGCTTTTGAGGGAGATGATAGAAGGAGCTGTTGATCTCAACCGTTTGAAAATGCCGGAAATAATAGGCCAGCATTTGATCGTTGGGCAGCCCCGCAGGATAGAAAGGGCCTTTCCAGTGATCATAAGACCATCCTGAGGTGCCAATGTGGATGAGTTCATGTTTCATCGCAACATGCCGGCGACCGCCAAGTCCACCGTCAGCGGTAACAGGCCCTAATCCACAATATGGTGCTTGCCGACCACTTTGACGGTGCTCGCCTGAGGGCCCGAATCCCCCTGTTCCTCATCGAACCGCACCTCAGTGCCTATTTCCAGCCGGTCGAAGGCGTCACCAAGCACGCTATTGCGATGGAAGTAGATGTCCCGCCCGTCGGGCGTTTCAATCCTGCCATAGTCCTCCTCCGGCACCAGCAGCGATACCTTGCCATGGGGCGGTGACACATGCTCCTTGACATGCCCCCGTTGACGCCGGGCGTGATCCTCAAGCTGACGCTGCATTTCATTGAAGGCATCCCGGATGGCGACATAGATGTCCTCGTGGGCGTGATCCTGGCCATGCCCACGGGTGACCACCAACTCCTTGCCGGGCACCTTCAGGTCGATTCGGACCTGATACAGCTTTCCCTTGTGATGATGGACATGGGGTGACTCCAGCACTACCCGGCAACTCATGATCTGGCCGTGGAATTTCTCCAACCTGGCGGCCTCTTCGCGGACTCTTTGTTCCACCGCAGCGGACGAATCCACATGGCGAAAGGTGATCTGTAATGGTATTTGCATGGCATCCTCCAAACCTGTCTTATACTACCCCTAACCATGATAGAGGCTGCAGACAGATTTCTCCATTTTCCCGGCCTCACAACCCAGGGACCTTAAAGCCGGCGATGATCCCCATCCAGGAACTTCTGAACAGAATCAAATGGGACAAAAGCTTCGGTGCCGGGCGATTTGAGATCACCTATTACGACCGGGTCGAAGAAAAAAACATCAGGATCCCCATGACGGATGTATTTTTCGATGAGGCGGACCACTTCAGTTTCCAGTGCTTCGATCCCGAAGGGGAAACTCATACCATTCCGTTACACAGGATCAGGGAAGTCTTCAAGGACGGTAAATTGATCTGGCACAGAAAGGCCTGAAGGGAAAATGACCAATCCGACCCCCTGCGAATTGATAAGCTGGAACGGCGTATACAATCTTTCCCGCCGGCTGGCAGGCAAGATCAGAAAGGCCGGGTATCACCCTGACATCATCATCGCCATCGGGCGGGGCGGCTATATGCCGGCACGTATTTTGTCGGATCACCTGGGCATTATGAATCTCACCAGCTTCAAGATCGAACACTACCAGGGCCTGCACAAGGAGCCTGTGGCGCGGGTCAGGTATCCTCTTGCGGCCGATACGGCCGGACAACAGGTTCTCCTGGTGGATGACGTAAGCGATTCAGGCGACACTTTCCGGGTGGCGCTGGACCACCTGCGCAGCCCGGGCGCACCGGCGGAGGTCCGCACGGCAGTCCTGCATCACAAGACGGTCTCCACTTTCGTGCCCGACTACTATGCCAGGAAGGTGCTTAAATGGCGCTGGATCATCTATCCCTGGGCGGTAATGGAGGATCTGAGGGTACTGATTGGGGCAATGGGGCCACAGCCACCAAGTATCGAAGCCATCACACAGCGGCTGCAACAGGACCACGGCATCCGGGTGCCTCATAAAATGCTAAAGGACGCACTGGCTGTGATCCAGACGGCCCCTGAAGGGCATAAAGCGCCCGGCATCGAACACCCCTGATTTCCGATGCCATAGGGAAGGCAATGAAGAACGCCGATTGCGTACATTTTTTACAGTGGGCCCTGCCACAGTTGCAGTTACCCAAAATCCTGGCCTGCCAATTGCAGTAAGCAATTAAACGCAAGAGAAATAAAAAAACTGTACTTTTCATCTCCATGCTCTGATAAGGCCGGGGATGGCTTTCATTGGAGCTTTCTTGGGGCAGCGTGAAAAATATCATCAGCGGCCTAATTTTTTCCGCATCTTCCGAACCAATCTTAACGCCAAGCCAAACTCTTTTTCCAGCTTCTGGACGATATCATCGACCTCGGAAGCCAAACCGGCTCCATCTTCAATGTCACCGAGCAGCCTCGCAAGCCCTTCAGAACCATATATGTTCAGGGACCCTCTCAAAAGATGGGCCTGCTCTTTTGCCGCCTCCCAGTCATTTTTCATCAGCGCGTTTCGAAGTCCAGCTAGCCTCTCAGGGACCAGATCAAGCACGGCATCCAATGGAGCCAAAGCTGGCTTCTCACCCATGTGTTCCACAAATCTTTCCAGGTTTGCCTGAATCTCGGAGCAGGAACTTTGCTGCAGGCTCCCCGATGGTATCCATTTAACAAGCAGACGTTTTAGCTCTCCCGGATCAAAAGGCTTGGTGAAATGATCATTCATGCCGGCAGCCAGGCATTTCTCCCGCTCTCCCGCCATGGCATGGGCAGTCATGGCTATAATGGGCAGAGCTCTGAACCGCTCTTCTTTGCGGATTTCCGCCGTAGCCTGATAACCATCCAGTTCCGGCATCTGGATATCCATCAGCACAAGGTCGAAGGATTGGCGCTTAACCGCCTCCAAGGCATCCAATCCATTTTCCGCAATGGCGACCTGCACGCCATAGGACTCAAGCAACCTTTGGGCCACAATCTGATTGAGCCTGTCATCTTCCACCAGCAACACCTGAACGCCTCTAAATTGCGGCGAAGGCTTGATGTGAGGAGCCTTGTACGACAACAGTTCTGTCCAACGGGCATCCCGAACCAAGCCGAACTGCACCGTGAAGAAGAAGGCGCTCCCCTTGCCTGGCTCACTATCAACCCAGATTTTTCCACCCATCATCTCCACCAGTTGACGGCTGATGGTCAACCCCAGTCCCGTACCACCATGCCGGCGGGTGTGAGAGCTGTCCGCCTGGGTAAAAGGCTGAAACAACCTTTGCTGCTGTCCAGGCTCTATGCCTATGCCAGTATCCTTGACGGTAAAGCAAAGCCGCATTCGAGTGGCCTCCTGCTCCAGGATCTCAGCAATCACAACGATCTCTCCCTGGTCGGTAAACTTCACCGCATTGCCGGTCAAGTTTATCAGCACTTGCTCCAGCCGCAACGGATCGCCTACCAAGGCGCCAGGGATCGATTCCGGAATGCAAAAACGCAGCTCAAGCGCCTTTTCTTTGGCCAAGGGACCTATCAGGCTATAAACATCCTGCAAAACATCGTGCAGGCGGAATTCGCTTGGTTTTATCTCCATTTTTCCAGCCTCGATCTTGGAGAAGTCCAGAATATCGTTTATGATACCAAGCAAATTCCTGGAGGAAGACTGGAGTGCCGTCAGATACTCCTGCTGCTCATCTGTAAGCCGTGTATTACGGAGCAGATGCCCCATGCCGATTACCGCATTCATGGGAGTACGGATCTCATGGCTCATATTGGCGAGAAATTCGCTCTTGGCCTGATTGGCGGTTTCAGCAATCTCCTTGGCGGCACGCAATTCCTCCTCGCGCAACTTGAGCAAGCTGATATTTTCTTTGACGGCAATGAAGTGAGTGACCTCGCCTGCATCGTTCTTGATGGGACAAATTGACGCAAACTCCCAATAGATTTCTCCGTTTTTATTTCTGTTTTGAAGCTCTCCAGACCAGATTTCCCCCCTGGTAATGGTTTTCCATAGGTCGACATAGGTATCCTGCGGCATACGTCCAGATTTGAGAATCCTTGGATTTCGGCCAATGACCTCATGTTTGGCATATCCGGTTACGCGCTCAAACTGTGGGTTTACGTATTCGATATTGCCGCTTTTGTCAGTAATGACAATACTAGCCGGGCTTTGCTCGACAGCAATAGAAAGCTTTCTCAGCTCCTCCTCGGTTTTCTTGCGCTCGGCAATGCTGCGGGTTATGGACAGGCACTCCGTTACATTGCCTTGCCCGTCAAATAACGGTACAGAGTTGGACTCCACCCATATATAATCGCCCCTCAACGTCAGGGTCCTGAATTCCATTGAGGTTGAAGCACCAGCAAAAACCATGTTGTTCATCTTGATGAACTCATCTCTCTGCTTGGCCTCAATAAAATCATAGACACACCGCCCCTTGATTTCATCGATGGAACTCGCTCCAAGCATGGCAAGCCCAGCAGGATTTATATCAAGAATTATTCCATCTGAATCTATAATCCTGATGCAATCGGGGTTTGAGTGATAAATGATGCTCAGTCGGCTTTCATCCACGGAAAGCGCATGAATTCTTTCCTCAGCCTGCCTTTCAAGATCATGATGCGCCTGCAGCAGCTCTTGGCGCGCCCTGTTAAGCGCCAGATGAGTCCGCAGCCTGGCCCTGACAAGCGGCGGACTTATCGGTTTATCAATACAATCCACGGCGCCCGATTCCAGGCCTTCAATCACGTTGTGCGCTTCACTCTTGGCGGCCATGAGGATAATCGGGATATTACGGGTTGCAGAATCCTTCTTTAGCCGGCGGCAGAACTCGTAGCTACCCATGCCAGGAATCATGACATCCAAAAGAATCAGGTCAGGTGGTGTATCGAGCCTGATATTTTTCAGTGCTTGCTTTCCATTCTCTGCAACCACGGTGTGATATTCAGCCTTTAGCAGATTGACGAGCTCCTTAATATAGGCACTATTATCAACAATCAAAATTTTACTTTTGTGTTGATTCATCAGGTGCTATGCTTGCTCTACGCCAATCCCATGACCACTCTCAAGCTCAGTGTAACCGCCCTTCCAGGATGGTAACCACCTGAGTATAAGGCGATGCAGATCTTCGGGCTCGAATGGCTTTGCAAAGTGATCATTCATGCCCGCCTCCAGGCACTTCTCCAACTCACCAGCCATAGCGTGAGCAGTCATGGCAATGATGGGCAACTCTCTGAACCGGGGATCCTTTCGGATCTCCTTGGTTGCCTGGTAACCATCTAGATTGGGCATCTGAATATCCATCAGCACCACATCAAAAAGCCTGGCCTTTACCATTTGAACGGCGGCCAGGCCGTCTTCCGCAATAGTGACCTGGATTCCGTATGACCCCAGTATCTTTTCAGCAACCACTTGGTTAAGCCTGTCATCTTCGGCAAGCAGCACATGAGCAGCTTTCGGCAGTGTCGGCGGCTCATTGGCCGGGACAACAGAATTCATCTTGCGTATCACCGGAGCCTGCATCCCCCAGCCAAAGTGCGCAGTAAAGAAAAATGTACTGCCTTTGCCTATTTCGCTTTCCAGCCACATTTTTCCACCCATCATCTCCACAAGCTGCCTGCTGATAGTTAAACCAAGCCCCGTGCCAGCATGGTGTCTGCTATGAGATGCATCCACCTGGGTAAAAGGTTGAAACAGCTCCTCCTGCCGCTCCATCCCTATCCCCATGCCCGTATCCTTAACCTCGAACTGAAGCCGGACATCGCTATTTCCCCGCTCCAGCAGTTTGGCTGTTATTGTCACTTTACCCCGCTCGGTGAACTTCACGGCGTTATCAGCAAGGTTTGTCAACACTTGGCTCAGCCGAAGATCATCTCCCACAAGCATGAGGGGAATATCATCAGAAGCAGCAAGCTGTAGTTCGAGCCCTTTTTCCCGTGCTGAAGCACCCACCAGATTGGCGACATCCGACAATACCATATCCAGGTTGAATTCAGCCGACTCCATTTCCAGCTTTCCGGCTTCAATCTTGGAGAAATCCAGAATGTCGTTGATAACCCTGAGCAGGTTTTTGGAGGAAGTTTTGAGCTTGGCAAGATACTCCTGCTGCTCTTCCGTAAGGGCCGTTTTCTGAAGTAGATGCCCCATGCCGATGACCGCATTCATGGGAGTACGGATCTCATGGCTCATATTGGCGAGGAATTCACTCTTGGCGCGACTGGCTGCTTCAGCGATATCCTTCGCCTCTTTCATATCGGCAACCAGTTGCTCGTTATAAAACTGGAGCTTAATATTCTCCAGCAATACTTGATGTTGCCTTTCTCCTATCCAATACATAACCCCCCCAAAAAACAACACCATGATCCCAATGACAGTCGCCGCCTCCTGCTGGTAAGTCAAGAACCGCAATGAAACAGAAAAAGGGAGAGGGATTATATAGCTGAACTGGGCCAGCCTATGAACAGACAAAACCGCAGCACCCATAAAACACACGCCTGCCGTCACAAACACGATGATTGCTTGTGAAAATATTGTTGAAAATATCTGCGGCAACCATGGAAGCGCACACCACCCAAGGCTTACAAGCGCAGTTGCTATAAAATAATTTTGCACCCAGATTCCATGGCCCGGCTCCCTTTCTTCAATATGGTAATAGTGTCTTATGAGAAGCAAACGGACCAATGCCATGCTCGACATGCCTGTAAGCCAAAGCAGCAAGGAGATCTGATTAGCGGTATGCCATAAGGCAATAACGATCAAGAGGCTGCTGCCGATTATGGCGATATTGGACGGCAACCCGCCCGCTGCGAGCGACTTTGCCTGTTCGCGCTGGATTCTTGCATGCGCTGATTCCCCAGCTGCTGTTGCGGCTGTTCTGCTCATTCTTTTCGGGCGATCAGGGCCTTAACCGATCAGAGGCTTGGGTCGCTTTGCATTACCCCCAAATCAGGCTGTAATATGATTGCCCGTTGCCTTAACGCAGATACTATCTTCACCTGCTGCACTTCCTCGATCCAGACAGGATAATATCAATGAATCCGGACACACCAATATATTGAAAAGATCATCGGCATTCACCGGCTTGGAGAAAAGATATCCCTGCACCAAATCACAACCATGTTCCTTTAAGAAGACACACTGCTCTCTTGTTTCCACCCCTTCAGCCAGCACCTCCAGCCCCAGGTTGTGCCCCAGGGAGATTACTGTCTGTACAATGGCCGTATCAGTAGGGCTTGATCCAAGCCAGCGGATGAATTCCCGGTCAATCTTCAGTTCATCGGCTGGGAAACGTTGCAGGTAACGCAACGAAGAATGCCCCGTGGCAAAATCGTCAATAGCGATCCGCATCCCTTGTTCGCGCAAAAGGCCAAGAACCCTTTCGCTACGCTTCACGTCTTCCATGGCCAGGCTTTCAGTAATCTCAATCACCAGATACTGCGCCTCCAGAGTAGTTGTCGACAAAGCGTTCTCAATCCGTTTGATCAAGCAGTCCCGACGAAATTGAATGGGTGATATATTGACCGCCACCCGTAGTGAGTCAAGTCCCCGGGTATGCCAGCCCGCCACCGTGGTACAGGCGGTATGCAGCACCCATTCGCCAAGGGGATGGATAAGTCCAGACTCTTCCGCTATCGGAATGAAGCTGGAAGGAGGAACATCGCCCAGCTCATCACTTCGCCACCGGGCCAATGCCTCCACACCCACTACCGACATGCTATGCAGATCTATCTGCGGCTGATAATAAATTGTCAGTTCATCCTGCTCCAGCGCTCGGCGTAAAGCTGTCTCCATACTCAGCCGTGCACTGGTTTCAGCATTCAACTGGGCGTTGCAGAAATTATAGCGTCCTCCACCACTTTCCTTGGCCTGGTTCATTGCCATATCGGCATTGCGCATCAAGCTGTCGAGTTCAGCCCCGTCTTGTGGATAGAGAGAAATGCCGACACTGGGACTTATAACAATCTCTTGGCCACCCAGGATATAACTCTCCGAGAGAATTTCCACTATGGCACCCGCGATCAGGGAGATATCCTTGCGTCTCTGAACATTCTGCAGAAGGACGGTGAACTCGTCCCCATTGAGGCGGGCTACGGTGTCACTGGAACCCACGCAAGTAAGCAGGCGGTCCGCAACCATCTTCAATAAATCATCGCCAAGGGCATGCCCAAATGTTTCGTTAACAACCTTAAAACGGTCGAGATTAATAAACAGCAGCCCTAGCAACTGTCCCTTGTATTCAGCAATCGTAATGGCTTGAAGCAGGTGCTCCTTAAACATGCGCCGGTTGGGGAGGGCGGTCAATTCATCATGCAGGGCCTGGTGTTGTATCAGGGCCTCTTTGCGTTTATCCTCCGTGATATCGAGAATGGTGCCAAGCACGAGATCTGGTGCTGTTTCCACGCATTTTCCCATGAGCTCCGCATGCACTCGCACATGACGCTCCCGGACACGTCCGGGCCGAAGGCATAAATCCATGCTGATGGAACGTCTCCCTTTCTTCAATTGAATCAGCATCTGCTCCATCTTTGTTTTGCTAACTGGATGGAGCAGTTTCAGCAGGCGATCCAATGGCATGAATCTGTTTTTGGTCTGCAAACACATGATTTTTCTGGCCTCCGCAGAAAACTCAATGGTTTGATTAACGGGATCGAGCTGCCAGTGTCCCAGCCTCAAAAGCTTATGAGCATGAGATAACAGCTGCTGGCTGAAAGCCAGGTCCTGCGCTATGCGGTACGCCCGAAGGGCATAGCGCACCCGCTCACTTACCAGCGGCAGATTGACCGGTTTGGTAATAAAATCGGTAGCTCCAGCATCGAACGCCTGTTCTATGGATTCAATGTCATCCAGGCCAGTGAGCATCAAGATTGGCAGCATGTGGAACCCGGGCATGGCGCGCAGGCGTCTGCATATTTCAAAGCCATCCATCTCCGGCAGACAGACATCAAGCAAAACCAAGTCTGCCGGATCCCGTCCCAATTGCGCCAGTGCATCCGCTCCCGTGATGGCTTCCTTTACTTCAAAACCACGTGCCTCCAGTTCCCGAGTAAGCAGCCGTCTGATAATGGGGTCGTCATCTACCACCATGACGAGTGGCACGGGAGTCGTAAGTGGCATGGTATTCATTTTAGTCTCCCCCTTTCACTTTCCGAAGTGCTTTTGCCGCAGGAAGGCCGCCGTCCGCCTGTAGACATCTTCGATGGTATCCACTCTGTACTTCGCTTCAATAATGGGCATTTGGTGGCTTACTTCCGATAGAGCCTTGCACTGGTCAAACAGGGCCGTCAATCCCAGGGTGCCGCTGCTGGATTTCAGGGTATGGGAAATGGCGCACATTGCCTTGCGGTCACCATTTTGCACAGCCTCATGCAATCCGGCCAGGTGCTGGGGGATATGCTCAAGCATCATCTCCAGCAGCTCATTCACGCCTTCTTGCCCAATGCGCATCCTCAACTGGCCGACAACTTCAAAATCTATCAACGACTGACAATCATCTTCTCCAACAGGAATATCCATCGGTGCAACACCATTATCTGCAGTAGAGATTGCTTGATCTGTAGCAGCCGCATCCATGTCATAAATATCTTCCTTGCAACCGTGTGCCTCACCTGTATTCTTCATAAGAATGGCTCCTGTATTCTTAGTATGTGAAGAATTCACGTCCACATTCAAAATGACAAATCAAGACGGGGGAATGGTCTCAAGGCCGAATTCCGTGACCGCAAACGGCATGCGTGGCACGGCACTGGCGGGGGAACGGCCGGAAGCCACAGTACCAATAACAGTGGCATGACAATCACAACATGTGTTGGACAGGTGCCGCGGGGAAAGGGCGCCACCATGGCTCAGTAACCGCCCAGAAACACCCACCCCGGCATTGCTGGACGAAAACCCGTTTGTATCACAGATCAGCGATCAGCGCTTCTTCTTGCCCGCTGAAGAGCAACCCGGATTAAGCCTGCTCAGCACCTTCCAGGCATTGACCATATCCGCAGCCACCTCGCGCACTTTACGCCGTTCCGAGCGTGCTTTTTGACGCAAGAGCTCAAAGGCCTCATCTTGACTAATACTGTAACGTTCCATGATCATGCCAACCACGACATTTACCACCTTCCCAGTATCCAGGGCGGCGTTCAACCTGTCTTGAGCCTTTTTCAACTCTTGCAGATCCCCGGCCCGTTCCAATGCAGTCTTAATGGTCGGGATCACCTTTGCAACATCAATGGGCTTTATGATATAGCCAAGCGCTCCCTCTGCCACCGCCGCCTCTACCATCTTTTCACTATCATAAGCCGTAAGAAAGATCACGGGAACTCCCAAGCTTCTCATCTTATATGCCGTTTCAATACCTGTAATACCTGGCATATCGACATCCAGAATCACCAGATCAACCTGTTTCTCCGCCACCACCTTAAGCGCAGCTTCCCCGGAATCGACTTCTATCACCTCATACCCGGCATTGCGTAATCCCTCGCCAAACGTCGTCAATATAATTCTATCGTCATCAGCAAGTAGCAAACGTGCTTGGGCCATTTCTTTTCCCCGCTTATATTTAGTTATTTATTTTCATGCTTCTGATGTCACTAGCTCTGCGCCGTTTTCATCAATCCAAGATCATGGTCGCCTTCCTTGGATGTAAGCAAGCACCTCATCTATTCTTTGCGATCATGGCCCTTGCATTCTGTTTAAGTGGGTCATCCATGGCCGCATCTGAAGCGATGAGTCAAGACAGGGGAAGGGTCTTAAGACTGGCTCGGTGACTATTAAAGGGTGCATATGGCACAACACTGGGCGGGGGGAAGGCCGGAATCTCACAGCATCGACTGCAGTAATATGACGACTACAACATGCCTGTTGGCCGGGTGCCGCGGGGGAAGGGCGCCACCCAAACTGATAAATACTCTTGATATGGCCTTGAAGCATTTCACCAAGAGGTACGGGCAAGCCTCATGCCTTAAGATATATCGAGCATGGCACCAAAAACTTTAAATCCATTTTTCCCATTGACTGGGACTTAGGAAGGCAATTCCCAAATCCATAAGTTCAAGCTGATCCGGGCTGAACGAGCAGAGGCGGTCATTAAAACAAAATTTCAATTAAACCTCAATCAAAACAGGGTAAATAGGGTTGCATCAATTAAGTAACTAACCCTGAGCCACCTGGAAAATAGCGCACAGAATATGACCCTGGCTACGCGGGAGAAAATCTGCCGGACGCTTAAGCGCAATATTGGTAATTTGTTTTCCTGAAGCACCAATTGAATCGGCACCCCGGCAGCACGTAACCTGGCGTTTATCCGCTGTTGCAAAGCCCAGTTGCCTCCTGTTCACCACATTGAACCCGTGAGCCCTGACAGCGCGGCCTGTCAGGCCGACATCATCAATGACTGCGAGGACGCGGGCAAAGTCTTTGCCATCGGAGGAGACCTGGATGCGGCGGTAAAAGCCACTATTGAGGCAATCCCGGCTACGGCATGGCGCCCCTGGCGGGATGGCGAGATTGGCGAAACCGTGCACAGCATGAACAAAACAAAGAAGGCCTTCAGGCTGATTGTACTGCGCCGCCCCAGGCAGGGCGACCTGTTCAATGAAGAGTCCGCCGGCTACCGTTATACCGTCGTGGCCGGCAACCGCCGGGAGAGCGCCCGGGCCACCATGGCGTGGTATTGTCAGCGTGCTGAAACCAGCAAAAACCGCATCAAGGCGTTAAAAACCGGCTTTGGCATGAAACGCATGCCTTGTGGGCAGTTCGAGGCCAGCGCCGTGTTCTTCCGCATAGGCGTGCTGGCTTACAACCTCTTCGGGGGCCTCAGGCAATGGGCCTTGAAAAAGGAATGGCGCCGGCACCAGATTCAAACAATAATCAGAGCGCCGGCAAAATCGTGCATCATGGCGGACAGCTCCACCTGAAAGTGCACGAACAGGCAGCGACACTATTTGAATCAGCTCGCGCACATTGCTGGGAACTGGCCGCGGAGGGTTCGACATAACGGCACCGTGAATTCCAGATCTGTTGCAGGGCGACGAGCAGCCCGGGGGAAAATCTGCCAGAACTCCTTATAACCAAGCACAGCGGTCAAGTATAGCGCGGACAATCAGGCCAATCGGGCGCTTGTCCCCCGTTAAACGTAAGGCACACCCGAAAAAACAGCCCTGCAAAGGGCGGAATCTTCCATATGCTCAAATCAATCGCGGATCTTTGGGAATGCAAGGGGCTTCCACGTAGGTCTGGATGAGGGCCGAGTAAGGCAATATATTCGGCAAGAGGAAGAAAATGACCGGCGGCAAGATGGGCTGCCGCCAGATGACAACTAATGATATTTGTGGCGGGTTCAACTGGCCCCTTAGGAGCCTTCACTGCTAACCGCCCGCACCTCTGGGGCCACCTCACCCCCCCCGCTATACGGGTGGCAGGCGATTTTAGCATCCTTCGTATCGGGATGGGCTCTGGAAATGCGAAACAGACTTGGCTAGCCGCCTGTATTTCATTTTTAAGACCCTAAAGTTTATTTATCCTTGCCCGATATGGGCTTTAATAAATGGCCCCTTGACCTGCCGGGTAAAGGTATGTTGTAGCTGTATCAGGATCATTGAGCCAACATAAGCGGCATTGCCCATCGCCCCGCAGTGCCGTTTTATCAGCGCACTTCAAGCATTGCGCTACTCCAGCTGGTATGTAGTTTGGCCCTTCCCCCGCCCCGTTTTATGCTCCATTAGCATGCATTACTTCTTTTTCGAGGGTTTCTTCCTGAAAGAAGGAAATTAATAACCATTTTTGAGTAATCAGGGGATAAGCATGAATAAATTTTTTAAAAATCTATCTGTAAGGGCTAAGTTAATGGGTAATGCAGGCATCCTGCTCACACTGCTCATTCTGGGTTCCGGCTATGCTATTTACTCCATGAACCAGATAGGCCATGAGCTATCAACCATTACCGAACATGATATCCCTCTTACAGAAAAACTTGGCGGAATTACAACGCACCAACTGGAACAGGCTATCCAGTTTGAACGCGCCCTGCATTATGCGGGAATTTTACAACAAGATGATACGGCTGCCCGTTTTCGTGAGGCCTTAAAGGCATTTGATGAAGGGATAAAACAAATCAATGACGAGATCCTTGAAGCAGAAATCATAGCTGAAGCGGCAATGGAAGGAGCTCAAGGGGATACCCTTAAAGAACTCAAGTCAGCAAGCAACGCATTAAAAGGAATTGGAGAGGAGTATAAAAGCTATATAGAGCATGCCCACACTATATTTTCTCTGCTGGAAGAAGGAGACAACCATGCTGCTGAGCAGCTGGCAAAGAAAGTGATACATGAGGAGGAGCAGCTGAATAAGGAGGTGGCATCTCTGTTACGCAAGGTCGGGCAATTTACCGAAGCCAGTTCCCAAAGCGCCGAGGCCCATGAAAAAACCACCATTTCCGTGCTCACCGTTATCGCTATTGTAAGCATCATTCTTGGCATGGTTACAAGCCTGTTCACCGCCAACCTGATTGTGAATGCCATTCGTAGGGCGACGGTAACCGCATCAGGTGATCTCACTCAGCCTATCGAAGTGGATAGCAAAGATGAGATCGGTGAGCTGCTAACCGCAATGAATGGTATGCGCAAAAAACTTCTTGGCATGCTATCTGAAATTTCCGATACAACAGCGCAATTGTCTACCGCTTCAGAAGAGATGTCAGTGGTAACCAGCCAGACCAGCCAGACAATCCAGGAACAACGCACTGAAACGGAACAGGTGGCTACGGCCATGGCTGAGATGACCGCTACCGTCCGGGAGGTAGCCTCCAATATCACGCTTACATCCACCTCAGCCAATGAGGCGAATGAGCAGACCATCGAAGGCGCCCGGGTTGTGCAGCAGACCATCAAGCAAATCAACGAATTGGCTGAACAGTTGGAAATCTCAGCACAAACCATCAATGAAGTGGACCAGCAATGCGAGGCGATCAGCGCCGTGCTAGACGTCATTAAGGGGATTGCGGAGCAGACCAACCTGTTGGCCCTGAACGCCGCCATTGAAGCAGCACGGGCTGGCGAACAAGGGCGTGGTTTCGCCGTGGTTGCAGATGAAGTGCGTACCCTGGCTGGCCGCACCCAACAGTCCACCGAAGAGATTAACGATATAATCGGAAAGCTCCAGAACGGTTCATGCCGGGCTGTGGCGGTGATGGAGCAGAGCCGTGAGCAGTCAAAAGCAGCAGTGGACTATGCCGCCAAGTCCGGCGAGGTGCTAACGGTGATTGCAGAGGCGGTGAGTAAAATCAGCCAAATGGGCATCCAGATATCCAGCGCAGCTGAAGAGCAGAGCGCCGTATCAGAAGAGATAAACCGTAATATCGTGAAGATCAACAATATGTCAGCCGAAACGGCCACGGGCGCTGCCCAAACTGCACAGGTAAGTCAAGACCTGGCGGCAATGGCCACGGAACTGCGGGGCCTGGTGGGGCAGTTCCAGGTATAAGGCGGGAAATGCTGGCTTGGATAATGGTGATCAGGGGTATGTTATGGACTTTGATTTTGATGAAAATTCTCGCTGTTCTTTGGCCTTATCGGCAGCGTTCATTATTAAGGGTTACGGCTTCAAGCAGATCTGTCCGCCAGGCGCGATGGGGCCGAAGGACGCCTAGAGGGCGTAACTGGGGTCATGACCCGCCAACGCGGCGAAGCTTTGGAACAGCCCGTTGGTGACCCGGGCCAGCGATGGGTAATCCAGCTTGTCCGGGGTGTCATCCGCCGTGTGGTAATAGGGATAGCGGTAAAAGGCGGTATCGGTCACCATGAAGGCGCGATAGCGCTGGCGCCAGAATGAAAAGTGGTCACTCCAGGCCACGCCGGGGATAAGGCCCAAGGTAGCGACATGCTCCAAGGGAAAGTCTGAACAGGCCCGAAAGGCAGCCGCCGCACGGCGCATCAGCCGCCGCGAACCCAGGTTGGAGACGAAGGCGATGAAGTCGCCCCGGTCCGGGTAAAAGGCCCGGAACAGGGGCGGATAACGCTGGCTGCCAGGCTCGCTGCGATAATAGGCCATGGTCTCCAGCGAGACCATGAGCCGAATATCATCCCCGCGTTTGCGGGCCATCCTGGCATACACCAGGCTGCCCATCTCCTTCCACATGAAGAAGGGGGGCTCCTCATTGACGAAGGCGACAAAGCGGACGCTGATGTCTGTCGGGGCCCGGGCAAACAGCCGGGATAATTCCAGCAGGGCCGCCACACCGCTGCCGTTGTCATTGGCGCCGGGACTCCCGGCGACCGAGTCGTAATGGGCGCCGACAAGCAGGATCTCCTCCGGCCTGCAACCGCCCTGGCGGGTGATTTCCAGATTTGCACAGTCGACACCGCGGACCTCATAGGCATGGGGGGTTACTCGATAGCCCTGTTCCTGCCACTGCGCCGTGATATAGTCCGCAGCGGCATGCAGGGCCTGCGGCTTTAACAGATTCCGTTCCCCGATCTCACCCGCCAGCTTCGATACATGGGCCGCAAGCCTGTCCGGATTGATTATCCCGCTCATTGGCCCTGGAAGGTAATCAGGCGAAAGCCACGCCTGCCGCTTTCGCGCATCCCAGCGCTACAGAAGCCCACCGAAGGGTGCCGCCCGGATTGTGGCGCCCACATGTCAAAGATTAACCCAGAAAGCCTTTGTTTCATCATCATGAAGGCGCGGAAATTGCAAGCCAACCTTACACTCGAGGGCCCACGCAAGATGACCGCTCAGGTGCTGGAATGCTTCCGCGGAATCTTTTACCAACCCTGACCATGACAAAGCCTACAGTATTCTAATACCGATTGCACAATCCCTGCGGCGGGCAATGCCGGCCGGGATCCGTTCGAGAGCAAGGCCGCGCAGACCGTCAACCGTCTGGCCAGCGAGTATTGAAAGAACGGTCGATCCGGATAATCCGGACAAGAGCGGCCGCAGGGCCTAAACTTGTCCATGGAAACCCTGATTTTATTCAGACGTTCGCCAATTGCAGGGAATACCCATGAGCGGTCCAGAGGAAAAGATCAGGCGCCTGATTAAGAAGAAGTACCCGGCAGGTTTTATTACTGACATCGGGGAGGACGCGGTACCGCCTGGTCTCGACGAAGACATCATCCAGCTGATCTCGGCCAAGAAAAATGAGCCCCAATTCATGCTGGAATGGCGTCTCAGGGCCTATCGCCACTGGCTCAGCATGCACGAGCCGACTTGGGCCCAAGTGCGGTATGACCCCATCGATTACCAGGACATCGTCTATTACTCCGCACCGGCAGGACGGGAGGCCCGGCCCAAGAGCCTTGCCGAGGTGGATCCCAGGCTGCTGGAGACCTACGAAAAGCTCGGCATCCCCTTACGCGAGCAGGAGGTTCTGGCCGGTATCGCGGTGGACGCCGTGTTCGACAGCGTTTCTGTAGCAACCACCTTCAAGGACAGGCTATCGGAACTGGGCATCATCTTCTGCCCCTTCTCCGAGGCGGTGCAGGCTCATCCACAACTGGTGCAAAAGTACCTGGGCACGGTGGTGCCCTACACGGACAATTTCTTCGCAACCCTGAACTCGGCGGTGTTCAGCGACGGCTCTTTCGTGTATGTGCCGCCGGGGGTGCGTTGCCCCATGGAGTTATCCACCTACTTTCGCATCAATGCGGCCAAGACCGGGCAATTCGAGCGTACCCTCATCATCGCCGATGAAGGCGCCTGCGTGAGCTACCTGGAAGGCTGCACGGCCCCCATGCGCGATGAGAATCAGTTGCACGCGGCGGTGGTGGAACTGATTGCGTTAAAAGACGCGGAGATCAAATACTCCACCGTTCAGAATTGGTATCCAGGCGACGAGGAGGGTCGCGGGGGAATCTATAATTTCGTGACCAAGCGCGGCGCCTGCCGTGGCGACCGCGCCAAGATCTCCTGGACCCAGGTGGAGACCGGGTCGGCCATCACCTGGAAGTATCCCAGCTGCATCCTTGAAGGCGATAACTCTGTGGGCGAGTTTTACTCGGTGGCGCTGACCAGCAACTACCAGCAAGCCGATACCGGCACCAAGATGATCCACATCGGCAGGGACACCCGCAGCACCATCCTGTCAAAGGGCATTTCCGCCGGACACGGCCAGAACTCCTACCGCGGCCTGGTAAAGGTGTTGAAGGGGGCCATGGGTGCACGCAATTACACGCGCTGCGACTCGCTGCTGCTGGGTGACAAGTGTGGCGCGCACACCTTCCCCCACATCGATGTACGCAATCCGACGGCCAAGGTGGAACACGAAGCAACCACATCGAAGATCGGCGAGGACCAACTGTTCTATTGCCGGCAGCGCGGTCTGTCGGCGGAGGACGCCGTATCCATGATTGTCAACGGCTTCTGCAAACAGGTGTTCAATGAGCTGCCGATGGAATTTGCGGTGGAGGCTCAGAGGCTGCTCAGCGTCAGCCTCGAGGGAGCCATTGGCTGATGAACCGGGGTCAGGGCATGCTGTCGGTTACGGATCTGCATGCAGCGATCGGGGATAAGCCCATCCTCACCGGGATCGATCTGGAGATAAAGGCGGGCGAGGTGCATGCCATTATGGGTCCCAACGGCTCCGGCAAGAGCACCCTCGCCTATGTGCTGGCAGGACATGAGCATTACAAGGTCACAAGTGGGACCATCCTCTACCAAGGGCGCGACCTGACGCGGCTGAACCCGGAGGAGAGGGCCCGTGAGGGCCTCTTCCTCGCATTCCAGTATCCCATCGAGATCCCGGGCGTGAGCAACATCTACCTGCTCAAGGCGGCGCTCAACGCCATCCGCAAGCACCGCGGCCAGGCGGAGCTGGATGCCATGGAGTTCCTGTCGCTGGTCAAGGAAAAGATGGAATGGCTGAGCATGGAGGAAGATCTTCTCTACCGGTCGGTCAACGAGGGATTCTCCGGTGGCGAGAAGAAGCTCAACGAGGTGCTACAGCTGGCGGTGCTGGAACCCCGCCTGGCGATCTTGGATGAAACCGACTCGGGACTCGATATCGATGCGCTCAAGCTGGTGGCGGAAGCGGTCAATCGTCTGCGCAGCCCGGAGCACGCCTTTCTGATCGTGACGCACTATCAGCGGCTGCTGGATTACATCATCCCGGACTATGTGCATGTCATGAGCCATGGCCGGATTGTCAAATCGGGCGGTTCCACGCTGGCGCTTGAACTCGAGAAACGGGGCTACGCCTGGATCGAACAGGAAGCCGCCCGGGAGGCAAAGGCAGGCGCAAAGTGATCGGCACGGACATACAGAACGGCTATTACCAAGACCACCGCCGGATTGAGAACACCCTGCCGGGCCGGAAGGTGCCGTGGCTCGCCAGGCTCAGAAGCGAGGCGCTGGAACGGTTCATGGCCCATGGCTTTCCCTCCTCGCGCGAAGAGAACTGGAAATATATTGACCAACTGCCGCTCAAGAGGCGCCATTTCCGGCCGGCGCGGGCGGAGCGCCCCCTGTCGAAAGACGACCTGGTGCCTTATCTCCCGGATGACCATGCCCGTTGGCGTATGGTGTTCGTGAACGGCCGTTTCGCGCCGTCTTTGTCCCGGCTGGAAGGATTGCCGGCCGGCGTCACCGTCTCCGGCCTGGCGGCCACGCTGGAGCACGAACCGGCCATGCTGGAGCCCTATCTGGGCCGCTATGCGGACATAAATGGACAGGGCTTCGGTGCACTCAACACGGCGTTCATGAATGACGGGGCCTATATCCGGCTCGGGCCCGGCGCCATTGCCGAAGAGCCTGTCCATCTGGTTTACGTGGCAAGTGGCGCCGGGGACAGTGTCGCGCATGTGCGCAATCTGGTGGTGGCCGGCGAGAACAGCCAAGGCACGCTGGTCGAGACCTACCTGTCGCTGGATGATGAGTCCTGTTTCACCAATGTGATCACCGAGGTCATCAGCGCACAAGGCGCCCATCTGGCGCACTACAAACTTGGGCAGGAGAGTGTCCGCACCTTGCACCTGGCCGGCATCTACATCCACCAGGGCCGCAACAGCCAATACGCCGCCTGCAATGTCGCCGGCGACGGGCAGTGGGTGCGCAACGACTTGAACGTGGTGCTGGACGCCGAAGGCGGCGACTGCATCTTGAACGGCCTGTACTTCACGGCCGCTCATCAGCAGGTAGAGCATCACACCCGTATAGACCACCGCGCGGGGCATGGCACCAGCCGCCAATTGTACAAGGGGGTGATGGACGATCATTCACGCGGCATCTTCAGTGGCCGGGTGGTGGTACACCCGAACGCCCAAAAGACCGATGCGCGCCAGACCAACAACAACCTGCTGCTCTCGGAGAACGCGGAGGCCATCAGCAGACCGCAGTTGGAGATCTATGCGGATGATGTGAAGTGCGCCCATGGGTCCACGGTGGGCTATCTCGATGAAGAGGCACTGTTTTACCTGCGTTCCCGGGCCCTGGATGAAGACCACGCCCGCAACCTGCTGGTCTACGCCTTTGCCAGTGATATTCTGCAGCAGATAACGCTGATGCCGGTGCGGGCGTATCTGGAACGACGACTGGCAAACAGATTCTTGAAGGGGCCGCCATCGGAGGCTTGAAATGAACGGACCGGATGACAGCACGCCTTACGGGGCGAACGGAGGCAGACAAGGCGGCATGGATGTCGAGAAGGTGCGGGAAGATTTCCCGGCCCTGCATCAAATGGTGCATGGCAGGCCGCTGGTCTACCTGGACAACGCGGCTTCCGCCCAGAAGCCCCGGCTGGTGCTCGATACCCTGCAACATTATTACTCGAAGGCGTATTCCAACGTGCACCGCGGGGTGCATTATCTCAGCGAGCAGGCCACTCAGGCATACGAACTGGCCCGCGAAAAGGTGCGCGCCTTCATCAATGCCGGTGACAGGCGGGAGATTGTGTTCGTGCGCGGCACCACGGAGGCGATCAACCTGGTGGCCCAGAGCTACGCCCGCCCGGGGCTCAAGGCCGGCGATGAGATCCTCATCACGACCATGGAGCATCACTCCAATATCGTCCCCTGGCAGCTACTGTGCGAACAGACCGGAGCAGTGCTCAAGGTCGCGCCGATCGACGACGACGGCGAACTGCCGCTGGAGGCCTTCGGGCAGTGCCTTGGCCCGCGCACCCGCCTGGTGGCCGTGACGCATCTGTCCAATGCCCTCGGAACCATCACCCCGGTCGAGCGGATCATCGAGATGGCCCATGCCCGAGGCGCCAGGGTATTGGTGGACGGCGCCCAGGCCGCGCCCCATCTCGGCGTGGATGTACAGGCGCTGGATTGTGACTTTTACGCCTTCTCGGGCCACAAGCTGTATGGCCCCACCGGCATCGGCGTTCTGTTCGCCAAGGCCGAGCTATTGGAGGCCATGCCCCCCTACCAGGGCGGTGGCGAGATGATCAGTGAGGTGACCTTTGAAAAAACCACCTATGCCGGCATCCCGCTCAAGTTCGAGGCCGGCACCCCCCATTTCGTAGGCGCCATCGGCATGGGTGCGGCCATCGACTATGTGAACGGGATCGGTCTCGATACCATTGCACAGCACGAGCGCGCGCTCACCGCATACGGGACACAGTTACTGGGCGGGATCCCCGGCCTGCGCATCATCGGCACGGCGCAGCACAAGGGCGGCATCCTCTCCTTCGTGCTGGAGGGCATTCATGCCCATGATCTGGGGACCGTCCTGGATCAGGCGGGCGTGGCCGTTCGCACCGGCCACCATTGCGCCATGCCGGTGATGGAGCGCTTCGGCGTGCCCGCCACCACCAGGGCATCGCTGGCGCTGTATAACACCCGGCAGGAACTGGACCGGCTGGCGGCGGCGATCCATGAGGCCAGAAAGATCTTCAGGCTATGACGGATCTGCGCGAACTCTACCAGGAGGTCATTATCGACCATAGCCGCAATCCGCGTAATTTCGGCAAGCTGGACGCCGCCGACCGCATCGCCCGGGGCAACAATCCCCTGTGCGGTGACAAGCTGACTCTCTACCTGAAGCTGGACGAGAATGATGTCATCACCGATGTGAGTTTCGAGGGCGCCGGTTGTGCCATTTCCATATCCTCTGCGTCCCTGATGACCGAGATGTTAAAAGGCAAGACGCTGCAACAGGCCGAGGCGTTGTTTCAGGCCTTCCACGGACTCATCATGGGTGAGAACACACCGGACCGGGACGCGGGGCTCGGCAAGCTGAAGGTGCTTGAAGGTGTGAAGGCGTTTCCCTCGCGGGTCAAGTGCGCCACCCTGGCCTGGCATATGCTGCATGCGGCCTTGGAAAAAGCGACGCAACCGGTCAGCACGGAGTAAGAAGTGGGAACGCTGAATGACGCGGAACAAAATGAAGCCCTGAAGGGGCGGGTCACAGACGCCTTGCGCACGGTGTATGACCCTGAGTTATCGGAGAATATCTATGATCTCGACCTGGTCTACGGGGTCGAGGTGGATGCACGCGAGGGCAAGGTCCACATCCGCATGACCTTGACCACTCCCGGCTGTCCATTGGCCGATGCCTTCCCCTCCATGGTGGAGGGCGCCGTACGCCAAGCGGAGGGGGTGAAGGATGTGACGGTGGAACTGGTCTGGGACCCGCCATGGAGCCCCGACAGGATGTCCGAGGCCGCCCGCCTGCGCCTGGATCTACCGCCTTAGCGGACTGTACAAAATCTGGCATTGATGATTACTCCATCAGACGACATCAGGCCGAACCCACCGCACTAACGGCTTTTTTCTTTTTCGGCGACAGGTCCCAGACAACCGGCGATCTGTTCATGATACAGGGTCTCCCGGTCCTCCAGGGCCGCAATCAGCCTCTCCATCGCCGTCCGATGGCGGGTGACCAGCTCTTCGGCCCGGGCCTCGGCTTCCTGCAACAGCTTGCGCACCATCTCATCCACCGTTTTGGCCGACGCCTCGCTGTGTCTTCGCGGCTGGGCGATCTCGCGTCCCAGGAAGGGATGTTCCTCGCCATCCCGCAGGTCCATCGGGCCGATCTCCTCCGACATGCCCCAGCAGGTGACCATGGAGCGGGCCAGCGCGGTGGCCTGACGGATGTCGTCATCGGCGCCCGAGCTGATACTGGCGAGAAAGACCTTCTCGGCCGCCCGCCCCCCCAGCATGACGGCGAGACGGTCACGCAGGTACTCTTCCGGCAGGGTGTAGCGTTCTTCCTCCGGCAATTGCTGGGTGGCGCCGAGGGCGCGCCCGCGGGGGATAATGCTCACCTTGTGCGGAGTGTCGGCTTCGGGCAGGAAATAGGCCGTGATGGTATGGCCGGACTCATGCACCGCCAGGCGATGCTTCTCCTCCGGCTGGATGACCAGGGTGCGCTCCGCGCCCAGCAGCACCTTGTCACGCATGGCCTCGAAATCCTCCATGCGGACCTCATGCCGTTGCTCCCGCGCCGCACGCATGGCCGCCTCGTTGACCAGATTCTTGAGATCCGCCCCCGAAAATCCCGGCGTGCCGGCGGCGGTCTTTTCCAGATCCACATCACCGGCCAGGGGCACATTGTGGGCATGCAGCTCGAGAATGGCCTTTCTGGCCTTCCGGTCCGGCAGATCCAGGGTCACGTGCCGGTCGAAACGGCCCGGCCGCAGCAGCGCCGGATCGAGCACATCCGGCCGGTTGGTGGCGGCCAGCACGATCACCGCCTCGTGCCCGGAAAAACCATCCATCTCCGCCAGGATCTGGTTGAGGGTCTGCTCCCGCTCGTCGTGCCCGCCGCCCAGCCCGGCGCCGCGCACCCGCCCCACGCTGTCCAGCTCGTCGATAAAGATGATGCTGGGCGCCTTGGCCTTGGCCCGCTCGAACAGTTTGCGCACCCGGGAGGCGCCGACCCCGACGAACATCTCGATGAACTCGGACGCAGAGATGGAGAAGAAAGGCACCTCCGCCTCGCCGGCCAGGGCCCGGGCCATCAGTGTCTTGCCCGTACCGGGCGCCCCCATGAGCAGGACGCCGTGGGGGATCTCCGCACCCAGCTTGCGGTATTGCTCCGGGTGGCGCAGACAATCCACCAGCTCGGCCACCTCCTTCTTGGCGTTCTCCTGCCCGGCCACATCCTTGAAGGTCACCTTTGGCGGCTCCGCCTCCACTTTGCCGGGAGGCCGCAGGAACCTGTCGATGTCGCCACCGCGGCCGATGCCACCGGCAATGTTGCGGCTGATCCGGCGCCAGAACCAGACATAAACGCCAATGATGATCAGCCAGGGCAGAAAGGCAATGAAAACCCTTTGCCAGCCGCCCTCTTCCGCCGCGGCCTTGATGCTGACCCTCACCCCCTGCCGCTCCAGCAAAGGGAGCAGTTCATCATCCCCGAAGGAAGGCAGGCGGGTTGTGAAATGCCGGGAAGACCGGCCCGATTCCGCCAGCACCCGGGGGGAGTGCAGGGCACCCCGCACCCGCTCCCCCTGCAACAGCACCTCGGCCACTTCCCCTTCCCTGAGCATCTGTTTGAATTCGCTGTAGGGCACCTCGTAGGACGCCTCCCCCCCGGGAGACTCCCAAAACAGGATCAGGTAGAGCAACAATAGAAACAGAGGCAAGGCAATCGATACCCAGCCGGGGATTTTTATCTCTTTTGCCATGTCTGTGCAGATTTCCAGGCCGACGAAGCCAAACTGTGGTTTATTATCCTGGAAAGAACAACTGAAACCTACCGCTCTTTTCAGGGGTGGGGCATCGATCATTGACAGGAAAAGCCAATATAGAGATTACTGGCAAGGAATGGGTTTGACAAAGTAAGGTATTCTATAGCCCACACCATGCGGGAGGAGCCATGAGCAGTAAACCCAAGACTCAGAACATGGCGTTGTTCTGTGATTTCGAGAATGTCGCACTGGGCGTACGGGACGCCAACTACGCTGCGTTCGATATCCAAAAGGTATTGGAGCGTCTGCTCCTCAAGGGCAACATCGTCGTCAAGAAGGCCTACTGTGACTGGGCGCGCTACAAGGAGTTCAAGGCAGCCATGCATGAAGCGGCGTTCGAGTTGATCGAAATTCCCCATGTGCGCCAGTCGGGCAAGAATTCGGCCGACATCCGCATGGTCGTGGATGCGCTGGATCTCTGCTATACCAAGTCCCACGTCGACACCTTCGTAATCATCAGCGGTGATTCCGACTTTTCACCCCTGGTCAGCAAGCTGCGGGAGAACAACAAGATTGTGATCGGCGTCGGCGTGAAGCAATCCACCTCGGATCTGCTGACGTCCAACTGCGACGAATTCATCTATTACGACGATCTGGTGCGGGAGACGGAAAAGAAGCGCCGGGCAAAGCGCAAGGCTACTGCCAAAAAGGCCGCCCCCAAGGAGACCGAGGATGAGAGGAAACAAGAGGCGCTGGATCTGGTCCTGGCAACGGTCGAAGACCTGTTTGAAGAGCGCGGAGAGGAGGAGAAGGTATGGGGGTCAATGGTCAAACAGGCGTTGAAACGGCGCAAGCCCGGCTTCAGCGAAGCCTATCACGGCTTTCGCACCTTTGGTAAATTGCTTGAAGAGGCCCAGTCCCGTAAGCTTTTGGAACTGGAGCATGACGAGAAATCGGGCGGTTATATCATCAAGGGCTTCGTGCAGGAGAATGACCATGAGTAAATCGATTCAGCAAAAGATGCATGAACAGCATGTTGTGTGGCAGCGCGATCACGAGGCCTGGCTGGCGGACATCGATCAGTGGAAAAAGCAATTGCAAGGAATATTGGCAAATCTCAGCGAAGTCGAGATTGCACTGCGTGACGCCCTGGATGCCATCGAGGCGCATGCCGACGCCGTCTGGGACAACCAACAGCGGCTGCGGGCCCATGAGCTCGCCATCAGCGAGGAAGCCAGGCTTGGCGCAAACAAGACCGATAAGGAATGGGCCGCGGCCCACTCAAAGCAGGCATCCCGGCACGAACGGCTGGCCGAGGCGCATGAGCGCATCAAGAAACATCATCACAGCGTAATCGCCGCCGCCGAAAGGCTCTTGAACAAGATTTCCAAGCCCCTCTAGCGAATCCCTGGCCACGAAAACCGGTGTGGCCATGAAGCTTACAGGTGCGTTTTCAATAAACCAAAGGCTTATCGCCCACCCCTCCACATCAACGAGGAACAGAAACCATGACAGACCTGCCCCCGCCAAGAGATCCCGTCGACGCAATAGGCAAAGCCTATGAGCTGCTGCTTGAGAAGGCCCTGGAAGAGGCGCACAAACTCGAGGAAAAAAGCGGCCCCGCCCTCCACCGCATGATTGACAAGGTGCGCACCAAGACCGCTGAGCTGGAAGAATTGACCAAGGAAGAGGCCGAAAAGCTCCCTGACTATCTGAAGCGCGATCTGATCGACGCCGCGCGCTATATCGAAGAAACCCAGGAGGACTTCAAAACCTGGTTCGGCTTCGAAGTGGAACTGGTGGAAGAGCGCCTGCGGGAGCTGTTCACACAGGCGGCGGACCAGACCACGGTGGAACTGTTGAAACTCAAGGAGCAGGCATCGGAGTACCACACCGGCGAAATCACCGGTCCCGGCACGCTGTGCTGTACCGACTGCGGCGAATTACTGCATTTCCACCGGCCAGGCCACATCCCGCCCTGCCCCAAATGCCACGGCACGATATTCGAGCGGATGCCCGCCCAGAAGGACGCGAAGACATAATGCCCAGGGAAATACCGTTATGCGCCCTTTCCAATAGACCCTGGAATTTCAAGGATGGCAAACCATAAGCCTCCCCCAACAACCATCAGCATGGCGGGGCACTGTCATTCATCATCGAGAGGGTTTGGACCGCCTTTGGAACCATGCGCCAGAGGCAACCCAACGCAATGGCAATTGCAGCACCGCCAAGGACACCACGAAGTGCGGCCTGTTGCAGATCGATATCCTGCCAGCCGATCAACTCGAAAGACGCTGCCGCGATCCATAACCAAGCCAGGCCGGTCAGCCCCAGCACATAAACTCCCCATGCGCCGGGTTTGCCGGTACGCAAGTAACCCGGCATCCGGCTCAACAACCATTGCCGCACCGGGCTTTCCGCATCGCGTTTCACCATCATTGACGTCACGGTGACCAATTCCATGAAGCGCCGCATCAGCCATATAGACATCACGGCCAGGATTATGCCGATAAGCAGCGGAAAATGCCCCAGCAATGCGATCAGGTTCAGCGGCACGGCGGACAAGGGATAGCCGAATATCGACAATTGTGATTTCTGCCGTTCGAAGACTTCTTCCAGCTGCTTGAGTTTGTTTTCCAATTCCATGTGCAACTGTTTCTGGGCTGCCAGGATGCCTGCGAGCTCACGCCCGATTGCCTCCACTGCCGCGGACTGATCAAGTTCTTGTCTGGCGCTCACGCCCAGTTGAAACAGCGTCTCGCCCTTGCCGCCAGTGCTGACCCACCAGTATGGATCTTCTGGTGGTTCGAAATGCAGCCTCCTTGCCGCTTCAACCACTCGATCGAGCGCGGCATTGACGGCCCCCCAATAGGGATCATCAGCCGGATCGGCCGGCTTTTGTTGCTTGATCGAATTCCGGAGCCCGCCGACCCGTTTCTCTATCCGCGGCAATATTTCCAGGCGCCAGCCGTCGTTGAGCGCCTTGAACCGCGGCCCGATGCTTTGCGCCTCGATTAACGGCCGCAGGTGATCCCTGATCTCACCCATGCCTTCGGCCCCACGGATGGCTGCGACCACGCTTTCATCCAGGGATATCGGGCGCGGAAGCGGCCCCAAGCCGGGCTCGGGCATCGCATCCTGATCAAATAACTGCCGCCGGCGCCGGCGCGGATATGACCGGTCATCAGGACGTTGAAACTGAAAAGGATAGTCGGTAAGCCCCGGATCAGGGGGTTCCCGCTGCAAAGGGTCGGGCATGCCCTGTAGCGGTGTTTCAGCATCCCCATCAGGTGTTGCAGCCACAGTATCGCCAGAGCGTATCTCCCGGATTCTTTCCGACAAAGCACCGAAATCCGCTCTCAGGTTCGCAAAGGTCTGCTTGAGAAGGACGGACAGGGCATCAATCGCCTCCGTTTGCACATCATTCAACCCGGCTATCACGCCATCAATCACTTCCTTCTTCTTCGTGATCGCCGCTTTCTCGGCATCGACCGCCGCCAGCTTGCGGTCCGCATCCAGATAGTGGTTAAACATCAACAGGTGAAATCCCAGGAGAACAAATACCACAATGCAGGCCCAGCGCACCGCGCCATCGTACCGATCCCGCGATCGTTCAAACATGGAATTCAACAGACTTTCATCCATGGCCAACACATCACATGCTCAGTGAATTTAAGGGTGGTAAATATGGCAAACGATAACCACGGTTTCGCCAGATCAACCCGGGGTATTGAACACCTTCGCCCGGACCATGGAGAGCGGCGCAGGAGAGCGCACCGCCCGGGTTAGCAACCGGTCAGCGCCGCCTCTTGGCTCCGCCAAGCAACCCCAGGCCAGCCAGGCCGGCGCCAAACAACCACACCGCCGCAGGCAGCGGGACAGGGGCGACATCGCCGGAACGAACGGCCATGGCATAGAACATGCGGTCCTTGTCGACGCGGCCCTGATAGCCGTAGTTGGCATCGAAAAACCATGCATCACCGGAGTCGGGCGCATATTCCGTCCCCGACCAATAGCTGTAGGGTTGCAGATAGTGAAAATTGGCGCCATCCGCGCCTTTGTGGTAAAGGCCCCAGCCGGGCTGAGGGTAATTCCCGTCGCTGTCCTCATAAGGGATGTTGCCCAGGATGTCGTACCACAGATAGGCCGGTTCCGAGCCGGAGGTGTCCACGTTGTAGCCGCAGTCGGTGCCGACAGAGGCATGGTCGCACCCCGGGGCGCCCATATCCGTAATGGCCGGCAACCGCCAGTCGCCGTAGCCCTTGTAGTTGGCCGCATTCATGGCATCGATCCAGTGCAGCGCGCCACCCCAGGACATGACGCCGTTCGGCCAGATGGTTTCCTGGTAATTCGATCCCCAGGAATCGCCCGGGTGATCCCCCAGGTCGGTGTTATAACCCAGGCCGAAGATGTTGCCGGCCGCGAGGTTGGCATTCTGCAGCCAAGTCAGGTCCTGGTCACTGTCATAGATCATGCCGTTGCCGCGGTCGTACAATGCCGCCTGCGCCGCGCTGCCCGGCCCCAGTGTCAATGCCCCCGCGCAGAGAATGCCCAAATATTTTTTATTCATGCTCACCTCATTGGTTAGGGCGCCCCGCGGCACCCACCGGTCATCACCCTGCCGCCCTGGTGGCGCTTATTGATATCCGGGCCCATCGTATATTGATCCTCAAATCCTGGTTGTTCAACCCCCTGCCCATTTCCCGGTCCGGCGCAACCGGAATTAAAATCACAAAAAACACAACAGGAAGCGGGATGCAGCCAGGCCGCGCCAGGGCCATAACCGCCTTTATTCGGCAATCTCTGCGCCAAGGACAATCACCCCATAGCGCCTCAACTGTTTTTTATCGGCCAGGGGTTCGACATCCACTCTTATCCGCGCCGTCTCGCCGGGACGTATCAGGCCCCAGATGCGCTCTCTCCTGACATCATGCAACCGGCCTCCGCCCGCGCGGCGGCCCACGCCGATGCGTACATTCCGGACCGGCAAATCAGACCTGTTCTGCACCACCGCTATCACTTGACCTTTATTGTAAAGTTCCAGGCGGGCCCTGAAATAGCGGTTTGGATTATCCGGCATATCGAGACGCATCAGCTCCTTGGCGGCGGCGATGCCTTCCGGTGAACGGGAGCCGGCGGCCCGGCTGAAATACTTCTTGGCCTGCCCCTTGTTTCCCGACTCCAATGCCAGCCGGCCCAGGGCGTTATAGGCCACCGCCGTGGGCAGCAGCTCGGCGCTCTTTTTCAAATCCCGGCGGGCGCCCTTTCTTCTGCCCAGCTTTTCCAGGGTCAATCCACGCTCGAGATAAAAACGGAAATAGTCACCATTGTGCTTCAAGGCCCGGGCATACTCCTCCAACGCATCCCGGTAGCGTTTCTGCTTGAAATACACATCTCCGCGCAGGCTGTAAAACAGCGCCTCTTTGGGCTCGATGCGAATGGCCTTGTCCGCCAGATCGAGGGCCCGCTGCTCATCGCCCTCTTTCAGCGCCTTGAGGCCCTCGGCCAGGGCCTCATATGCGGGCCGGGTCCTGCGCAGCGCGGCTGTTTTTTGCCGGAAACGCTCCGTCCCCCAGTCCCCACCTTTTGCACCCAGCCGGCCTGCCGTCTCCCGGTTGCGCCGCACCCGCTCATCCGAGGGCGGGTGGCTGGCGAACAGGCCGGACAGCCAGTTGCGCTTCCGCTCTTTGGACAGACGAACGAATGTCTCCTGCAGTTTCACGGCGGCCTGCGGGTCATAGCCCGCGCGCGCCATATAAAGCATGCCGTAATGGTCGGCCTCCAGCTCGGCCTCGCGGGAATAGCGCTGGTTGAGCAGATTGGCCCCCAGGGCGGCGGCACCCACCGCCAGTCTTGAATAGTCGTTATTGCCGGAGGCCATACCGGCGGCGATAACGGCCCCCTGCAAAAGAATGCCCCGCTCCATCCCCTTGGCGCCGTGCCGGGCCGCCGCATGGACGATCTCATGGCCCAGCACCGCCGCCAGCTCGGCTTCGCTCTCCAGTTCCAGCAGCAACCCCCGGTTGACGGCGATCTTGCCGCCGGGCAGGGCCCAGGCATTGGGGGTGGAGTCATTCACCACCACGAACTCATAGGGCAGTTTACGGTCACTGACGGCGGCCAGGCGCTGGCCCACTTGGTTGACGTAACGGCTGAGTTCCGGATCCAGTTGGTAGTCCCCGCCCTGCATCTGACGGCTGGGCGCATATTGCTCCCGCCCGATGGCAAGCTCCTGGGCCTCCGAGACAAGGGTCAGTTCATCCTCGCCCGTCACCGGATTGGTGGCGCAGGCGGATAGCAACAGCAATCCAAGCGCCAGGACGGCATATTGAAACAGTCTTGAACCCACCTGTACGGATAACCAATTGGTTGGAAGCACCGGAACCCCCTCCCGCTTTCGGACAGCCAATTCGATCAGTTCCCGCATTTTTACATACCGCCATTCAACACTCAGCACCCGGGACTTCATCCCAACTTGACCGCCCGCCAATGGCTCTCCAGCTCCTCCAGCCCCAGCTCTTCCATCCGCTGGCCCCGGGCCGCAATCCTCTGCTCCACGCCCCTGAAGCGGCGCTCGAACTTGCGGTTGCCCGCCGCCAGGGCCGTTTCGGCATCCACCCCGGCGTGGCGCGCCAGGTTGACGCAGGCGAACAGCAGGTCCCCGATCTCGTCGGCGATGCGCTCCGGGCTCCCGCCGCTTTCCAGCTCGGCGGCCACCTCGTCCAGCTCCTCATGGATCTTGGCGAATACGCCGGAGACATCGGGCCAGTCAAAGCCGCCCCGGGCGGCGCGGCGCTGGAGCTTCTCTGACCGCGCCAAAGCCGGCAGCGCCTGGGTCACCCCATCCAGCAGGCTGGGGCTCGCCCCGCCGGCCCTTTCTTGGCGCTCAGCGGATTTGTGCCTCTCCCAGGCCCGGGCCTGGGCCTCGGCGCTGCCCGCTTCGGCGCCGCCGAAGACGTGGGGATGCCGGCGCCGCATCTTTTCACAAATCGCCTCCACCACATCGGCGAATTCAAATTCGCCCGCCTCCCTGGCCATCTGGGCATGGAAGACCACCTGGAACAGCAGATCGCCCAGTTCGTCCCGCAGCTCATCCATGTCACCGCGCTCGATGGCGTCCGCCACCTCGTAGGCCTCCTCGATGGTATAGGGGGCGATGGTGGCGAAGGTCTGCTTCCGGTCCCAGGGACAGCCTTTTTCGGGGTCGCGCAGGTGGGCCATGATTTCCAGGAGCCGCTCCATTGTTCAATCGCGCCAGTGCCCCGGTATCCAGCGGCCGTTCGGTCCGCGCCGGGCCGGCACCCAGACCTTGCCTTCGACCACGGGCCCCGTCCGCTTCCAGTGCCCCGGGATGAACTCCCCCGCCGGGGTGGTGCGGGGGGGCACCCAGATGAAGTTCTTCCCCGGCCTCGGCGGCTTGGTATGGGCGCAGGACGCCAGGGACAGCGGCAAGGCGATAACGCATGGGGCAATAAGGGCTTTCAGGATGTTGGACATGATTTCCTCCGGCCGGCGCCGATAAAGAACAACAGTGCGGCGGCCACCACCACGGCGGGCCCCGCGGGCAGATCCCATTGCAGGGATGCGAACAGGCCGCCCCCCACCGCCAGGCAGCCTGCAAGGGCGGCAAGCAGGGCCATCTGCTCCGGCGTGTTGGCGAACCAGCGCGCCGTCGCCGCGGGAATGATCAGGAGCGAGGTGATAAGCAGAATGCCCACCACCTTCATGGCCATGGCGATGACCAGGGCGATCAGCAGCATGAAGGCCAGCCGCACGGAGGCCACCGGCACGCCCTCCACCCGCGCCAGCTCCTCATGCACGGTCATGGCCAGCAGCGGCCGCCAGATCCACGCCAGGACCAGCAGGGCCACCGCACCGCCAACCCAGATCCAGCAGATATCCGTCAGGGTTACCGACAGGATATCGCCGAACAGATAGCCCATCAGGTCGATGCGCAAGGTTTCCATGAAGGCCAGGACGATCAGGCCCAGGGAGAGGGAGCCGTGGGACAGTATGCCCAGCAGGGTGTCACTGGCCAGGCGGCGCTGATGTTGCAGCGCCACCAGCAGCATGGCCAGGGCCACGCACACCAGGATGATGGCGAGGTTGACATTGACCTCCAGCAGAAACCCCAGCGCCACGCCGAGCAAAGCGGAGTGGGCCAGGGTGTCGCCGAAATAGGCCATGCGCCGCCAGACCACGAAGGCCCCCAGCGGGCCGGTCACCAGGGCGACGCCCAGGCCGGCGATCAGGGCCCGCAGCATGAAGTCATCCATGGCCTTCCGTCTCCCCGGACGCATCCGTTACGCGGCCGTGCAAATCATGCCGGTGATCGTGGTTGTGGGTGTACAGCGCCATGCCCGGATAGGCCCCGAACAGCTCCAGATAGGAGGGATCGCTGCTGACCGCCTCGGGGTGCCCCGAACAACAGACGTGACGGTTGAGGCAAAGCACCCTGTCGGTGGTCGCCATCACCAGGTGCAGGTCATGGGAGACCATGAGGATGCCGCAGCCATGCCGGTCGCGGATGCTGCCGATCAGCGCGAACAGCTCGGCCTGGCCGGTTATATCCACCCCCTGCACCGGCTCATCCAGGATCAGCAGATCCGGCTTGCGCAGCAGGGCGCGGGCCAGCATGACGCGCTGCATCTCACCGCCGGATATATTCTGGATGGGACTGTCCAGCAGCCTCTCGACACCCACCTCGGCCAGCGTCCGCCTCAGGGCCTGCCCGGAAACCCGGCCGCCCAGGGTCAGGAAGCGGCGCACCGTCAGCGGCAGGATGGAATCCACCACCAGCCGCTGCGGCATATAGCCGATGCGCAGGCCGGGGCGCAGTGAAACCTTCCCACGGTCCGGCCGCTGCAGCCCAAGCATCACCCGCACCAGGGTGGTCTTGCCGGCCCCGTTGGGGCCGATCAGGGCCAGGATCTCGCCGGCATTCAGGCTCAGGTCCACCCCATCCAGCACCATGCGGCCCTGCAGGGAAACGCAGATGCCTTTCGCTTCGGCGAGTATTTGATCGGCGGTCATGAATCTTTTTTACCGGTAACGGCGCTGAAGGTACCATAATAGCCAAATCATGAAAGGACAAATTATGATCCCGCTGCTTGCCCTGGAGGCGCTGCTCCTCACGCTGCTCGTCCCCATCCCCGCCCTGGCGGCAGCCCCCCCCAGGGTCGTCGTCAGCATAGCGCCCGTGCATTCCCTCATCACCGGGGTGATGCAGGGCGCCGCCGCCCCGGAGCTGCTGGTCAAAGGCGGCGCATCACCCCACGGCTACAGCCTGCGCCCGTCCCAGGTGCGGGCCCTGAGCCGGGCCGATGTGATTTTCTGGACAAGCGAAGAGACCGAAGCCTTTTTGCGCCGCCCCCTGGCCGCCGCAAGGGCCGGTCAGCACATTGTCAAGCTGATGGACCTGCCGGGGCTGACCCTGTTGCCGGCGCGCAGCGGCGGTGCCTGGGAGCACGCCCACAAAGAGCACCCGGAAAGCATGGACAGTCATATCTGGCTGGACCCGCTCAACGCCCGGGTCATCGTACAAGCCGCCGCCAAAATCCTTGCGCAAACCGATCCGGAACGCACTAGCCTCTACGAGGACAATGCAGGACGGCTCTTGCGCCGGCTGAAGGCGCTGGACGAGGAAATCCGCGGCCTGACGGCGCCGCTGGCCGGCAAACCCTATCTCGTCTTCCACGACGCCTACCAGTATCTGGAGCACCGCTACGGCCTCAGCGCCTTGGGCGCCATCACCACCGACCCGGAGCGCCGCCCCGGCGCCCGCCGCCTGCGGGAGATCCGGAAGCGGCTCAGGGCATCCGGCGCCCGCTGCATATTTGTCGAACCCCAGTTTCCCTCCTCGCACCTGGAGGCCATCACCGGGGGCGGTCAATATATCATCGGCCGGCTGGACCCCCTCGGCGCCGACATCCCGCCCGGACCCGATATGTACTTCATCCTCATGCGCCGGCTGGCCGGCGCCATCGCCGGCTGTCTGACTCAGGCCCATGCGGGCTCCGGGATTACGGACGAAAGGCCCGCACAAACAAGGCGCACCGCCGCCGCTGCTGAACTTTTTTGACCCGCCGGCATCTTTTTGCGCAAACACCTCCCCCGCCCACAAAGTGAGCCAAGACATGAAACCCAACTCCATGATTCGTATCGCCGCCGTACTGATGTTGCTTTTTCTGTCGCCCCCTGTTTCCTGGAGCGCCCTGCCGGTGGCGATAGAGGGGCAGGAGCTGCCCACCCTGGCCCCCATGCTGCAACGGGTCACCCCGGCGGTGGTGAACATCGCCACCCAGGGCCGGGTGGTGGAGCGCAGCCCACTGCTGGACGATCCCTTCTTCCGCCGCTTCTTCGATATCCCGGAACAACGCCGGGAACGCCGCACCCAGGGCCTGGGCTCCGGGGTCATCATCGACAGCGAACGGGGCTATATCCTGACCAACAACCATGTCATCGCGAACGCGGACGTCATCATGGTCACGCTTCAGGACGAACGCCAGTTCGAGGCCAGACTGGTGGGCACCGACCCGGATACGGATATCGCCGTGCTCCAGGTGGAGGCCGACAATCTCACCGCGGTGGCAGCCGCTGACTCCGACCGGCTCCAGGTGGGCGATTTCGTCGTGGCCATCGGCAACCCCTTCGGCCTCGGTCAGACCGTGACCTCCGGCATCGTCAGCGCCCTGGGGCGCAGCGGGCTGGGCATCGAGTCCTACGAGGACTTCATCCAGACCGACGCCTCCATCAACCCCGGCAACTCCGGCGGCGCCCTGGTCAATCTGCGCGGCGACCTGGTGGGCATCAATACCGCCATCATCGGTCCCGGCGGCGGCAGCATCGGCATCAGCTTCGCCATCCCCATCAATATGGCGAAGAAGATCATGGAGCAGTTGATCGAATATGGCGAGGTCAGGCGCGGCCGCCTCGGCGTCAGCGCCCAGGATCTCACCCCCGAGCTAGCCCAGGGCTTCGGCATCGGGCAGCGCAAGGGGGCCGTGATCACCCAGATCGTCAAGGGGTCGGCCGCAGACAAGGCCGGGCTCAAGGTGGGCGATGTGCTGGTCGCCGTCAATAATCGCCCCTTGCGCAACACCCTCGACCTGCGCAATGTCATCGGCCTGCTGCCGGTGGGGTCCAAACTCAAGATGGAAGTCATACGCCAGGGCCGCCGGCACACCATTACGGCCATCATCGCCGTGCCCGAGGTCCGGCGCCTGGAAGGCGGCAAGCTCAGCCCGCGCCTGGAAGGGGCCGTTCTCAGCGACATCGGCCGGGATTCCCCTTATTTCGGAAGGGTCGAGGGCGTGCTGGTGGCCGGGGTTGCGCTCCGCAGTCCCGCCGGGCAGGCGGGACTGCGCAAGGGGGACATCATCCTGGGGGTCAACGACACCCAGATCACGGACCTGAACATGCTGGAGCGGGCGCTCCAAAGCACCAGCGGCCGCCTGTGGCTGAACCTGCTGCGGGGAGACTCGGAGTTCTATTTCGTGCTGCGGTAGGAGCAGCGCCTCGCCGCGATGAAGCTATTGCTGCGGCATCAATCGCGGCGAGGCGCCGCTCCTACCCTGGGGGGGTTAAAACGGCATCCCCGGCGGCATGCGCCCCTTCATGCCCCGCATCATCCTGGCCATGCCGCCGCCTTTCATTTTCTTCATCATTTTCTGCATCTGGGCGAATTGCTTGAGCAGCTTGTTGATGTCCTGCACCCGGGTGCCGGAGCCGGCGGCGATGCGGCGCTTGCGCGAGCCCTTGATGACGGCCGGGAAGCTGCGCTCGTGGGGGGTCATGGAATTGATGATGGCCACCAGCTTGCCCATCTCTTTGTCGTTGACCTGGTTTTTGACGTGATCGGGCACCTCGCCCATGCCCGGCAGCTTCTCCATCAGCGAGGCCATGCCGCCCATGTTGCTCATCTGCTCCAGTTGTTCCCTGAAGTCCGCCAGGTCGAAGCCCTTGCCCTTCTTGATCTTCCTGGCAAGCTTTTCCGCCTTGGTGTGGTCCACCTTGGCCTGGACCTCTTCCACCAGGGAGAGCACGTCCCCCATGCCGAGGATGCGGGAGGCGACCCGCTCCGGGTGAAACGGCTCCAGGGCGGTGGTCTTCTCCCCCACGCCGAGAAACTTGATGGGCTTGCCGGTGATCTCCCGGATGGACAGCGCGGCGCCACCCCTGGCGTCACCGTCCGTCTTGGTCAATATCACCCCGGTCAGCGGCAGGGCCTCGTCGAAGGCCTTGGCGGTGTTGGCCGCGTCCTGGCCGGTCATGCTGTCCACGGTGAACAGGGTCTCCACCGGCTTGAGGGCGGCGTGCAACTCCTTGATTTCCGCCATCATCTGCTCATCCACATGCAGGCGGCCGGCGGTATCCACGATCAGCACATCCTTGAACTGCTTGCGCGCCAGCTTGACGGCGTCACGGGCGATGGAGAGCGGTCTCTGCTTCGGCGTGCTGGGGAAGAAATCCGCGCCCACCTCCGCCGCCAGGGTCTTGAGCTGCTCGATGGCGGCCGGACGGTAGACATCGCAGCTCACCACCATGACGGATTTCTTCTGACTCTCCTTCAGCCAGCGGGCGAGCTTGGCCACACTGGTGGTCTTGCCCGAGCCCTGCAATCCGGCCATCAGGATGACCGCCGGCGGCTGGGCGGCGAGATCGAGACTCTCGTTGGCCTCTCCCATGAGCCTGACCAGCTCATCGTTTACGATCTTGACCAGCACCTGGCCGGGGGTCAGGCTTTTGAGCACCTCCTCCCCCAAGGCCTTCTCGCGCACGGCCTCCATGAAGCGGCGCACCACGGGCAAGGCGACATCCGCCTCCAGCAGGGCCATGCGCACCTCGCGCAGGCTGTCTTTGATATTGTCCTCGGTCAGACGCCCGCGCCCGCGCAGGTTGTTCAGGGTCTTGCCCAGCCGGTCGGTAAGATTGTCAAACATGCCTGGATTTTCCTCTTTGCTCCAAAATGCGCAAGGCCGATTGTGAAGGCTGTCCATTATAAACCAAGCCGGCTGGCGGCATAACCGCGGGGGGGCATTGAGGCGTCTCGCCGATCAAAGAAAGCGAAACAGCACTTTCCAGAAAGGAGCCAGTTATGCCATTATCGTGCCCAACATGAACACAACCTTTATCGCAATCCTGGCAGCGGCCTGCTATCTGGCCGGCGGATTCATTATTGGCCTGAGACTCTTCGGCAACCGTTTCAAATGGCATCCTCCGCGCAAGGGGGGCATCGCCCTGGGCCTTGCGGGCGTGGCTTTGCATACCCTGGTGCTGTCCCAGACCATCATTACCGATAATGGGCTGAATCTCGGGATATTCAACGCCGCCTCCCTGGCGGCCTGGATCATCGTCCTGGCGCTGATGCTCTCGGCCATATCCAAACCCGTGGAGAACCTGGGCATCGTGTTGCTGCCGCTGGCGGCCGTGGCCCTGGTCCTGGAACTGGCCTACCCCTCCAGCCGCATGTTCGACCCGTCATCCGCATGGGGACTGCGGGTCCACGCGGTGATCTCACTCATGGCCTACAGCCTGTTCAGCATGGCGGCGGTCCAGGCGGGACTGCTGGCCATCCAGGACCGCCATCTCCGCAACCGTCATCCGGGCGGCTTCATCCGCGCCCTGCCCCCCTTGCAGACCATGGAAAGCCTGCTGTTCGAAATGATCACCATAGGCTTCATCCTGCTCAGCATAGGGCTGCTGAGCGGCTTCATGTTTCTGGAAAACATGTTCGCCCAGCACCTGGCGCACAAGACCATACTCTCCATGGTTTCCTGGCTGGTATTCGGCATCCTCCTGTGGGGCAGGTTCCGGTTCGGCTGGCGCGGGCGCACCGCCATTCGCTGGACGCTGTCGGGTTTTGTGGTGTTGATGCTGGCCTATTTCGGCAGCAAGGTGGTGATCGAGTTGATTCTTGCCTGACCCGGGGGTTGCGGAGAAGATGCCACGGCACAATTCAATACGGCCGGGTTCACCGCATGTCAGGCGCTACGGACCGGCTTTATGATACGCCCGGGTGGCCTGGCGGCCCCGCTGGAACCTGCCCAAGGCCCGGCCTATGCTGACACGCGCCTGGGCCGCCATCTCCAACACTTCTGCGTCGAGGTCGATTATTTCCTGAATCCGGCGGGCCGCGACGAGGCCGTCACCGAAAGAAACACCGGCTGAAAAACAGCTCTGGATCAGCCCCCGGCGTTCGGCCTCCAGCTTTTCCGCCTCCAGCCATTCCCCGTCGGCCGCCAGCTTGCGCAGGCGGCGGGACTGTTCCAGGATCCGCCGCAAAGAGCGGTCGCTTTCCATTCCTTGGCCCTTCAGGCGCCGGCCGCCATATCGACTTCCGGCGGCGGATTCTTCACGCTGTCCGGCATGGCATCCCAGGCGCCCTTGATCTCCGACAGCAGGGAAGTGACTTCATCCAATATATCCGGGTCATTCTTCAGGTGGGCTTCCATCAGGCGGCGAATCATGTAATCGTAGAGGTCGTCCAGATTCCTGGATATTTCCCCGCCGGCCTCCATGTCCAGGGCGCCCCGGAGGCCACCGATGATGGATGAGGCCCAATTGATCTGCGCCCCCTTGAGCTCGACCTCGCCACGTGACATGGCCCCCTTGGCCGTCGCTATCTTATCCAAGGCGCCGGCCATGAGCATCTGAACGAGCCGGTGGGGCGTCGCGCCTTCTATCCCGGTTTTGACTCCTACACTCTGATACTGGCGTAATGCATTGGCTGCTCTGGATTTTGTCATGATTTTTTCCTGCTATCTCAATTTGTTATGTAACTGGCTGGCCCTCAGGAGCTCTTCACCTTATAGGCGCCTGGAAGATTGGACAGTTGCTGGGTCAAAAAGGAGCTTGTCGACTGCAGCTGGCTCACCAACAGATCCAGGGCCGTAAACTGGGCGCGGTAACGGGCCTCGAGGGAAAGCATGCGCTCATCCAGCCGGTCCCGCTGGTCACTGATACTGTCCAGGGTGGTATCCAGGCCGTCCGTGCGCATATCGATGAGGTTGTCGGTCCCGAGATAGGCATCCAGGGACGAATCCAGCTGGTCGGCGACACCCCTGGTGAAGGAGACCGTGCCACGATCACCCAAGGCGCCTCCCAGGACATCCAGCTGCAGGCCATCGGCATCACCTGTCCCGCGCAGTTCGCGCCCCGATCCCGTCGCGGCAACGCCGCCGATGGTCCCCGCCACATCCACGCCGTCCGTGCCGGCCCCTACGGAGAGCCCCAGGCCGGAGCCTTCAACGGCGGTAAATTCAACCTTCGAGGCACTGCCATAGCGGCTGGAAGTGATTTCAAAGTGATCCGTATTGAAACTCACGACGACATCGACGCTGGCATTCTTGAGGGCGCTGTCCGCATTGATCCGGCTTTGCAGTTCCGCGGCAAGCTCCGTCCCGGAAGCATAGCTCTTCTGGGTCAGCGTGATGGTGCCCGACTGGACCCCGTCCACTTTGATCTCGAAGGTGTCATTGCTGGCGTCCACCGTCAAAGGAAAGCCGCTGGTTGCAGCGCCGGTGTAGCTGCCTTGAGTGGCGAGCTGGGTCACCGTAACGGCATAATCCCCCGCCTTGGTGGCCGATGAGGCGCCGGTAAAATTGATCAGGGCATCGGTGGGTTCTCCGGTGGCCGCAAACACCCGCGCCACCGCATCGAAATTGTCGTTCAATGCCGCGCTCAGCACACTGTCATCCAGCTCCAGGGTACCGTCGGCCTGGGTGGTTATGCCCACTTGGGACAGGGCCGTATACTTCCCGGTCAATCCGGATACCGCGCCGCTGAGGATCGTATTGATCTGGTTGCCCACGCCATTGATCAGCGAGTCCCCCATCAAGACACCTCCCGTCTGGGTCGCGGCGTCATAGCCCGCCAGGCTCTCCAAGACGCCTTTGAGGGTGTTATAGCCAGAGACGAAGGAGCCGATCATGGAAGAAACCGCGGCCTTGTCCTGGCCAACGCTCAGGGTCTCGGGCGTGCCGGAGGTCTGTGCCTTCAACTCCAGGGTGACGCCCTCGATGGCGCCGGTTACGGTGTTGGTGGAGCGGGTCATGGCCAGGCCATCTATGCTGAAGGCGGCATCCTTGGCCTCGCTGGTCTGGCTGAGATTCTTGCCGGAACCCACACCGGCCGCCGTCGGATCATAGGCCAGCTGCGAGAGTCCGGCATCGTCCAGGTCATTGCTGTCGCCGGTGTCGCTGACCGTAACCTCCAGGCTGTTGGCGGCGCCGGAATCGTCCGACTTGAAAAGCAGCCGGTAGCCGCTGCCGTCATTGACAATGCTGGCGCTCACCCCGATATCCGCCGCATTGACGGCATCCCGGATGCCCTGGAGGCTGTTGTTGGTGCCGTCGATGGTCACCGTTTCAATGGTTTTATCGGGATTGGCGGTAAAGGTGTTGGCGCCGCTGTCATAGGTCCCGAACCGGAAGGTGAGCACACCGGTGCCCACCGCATCGGTGGTATTGGCGAAGGCCTTGGACGCCAGCTTGTGGGACTGGGCGAGGCTGGTGATTTCAATACTGAAATCCCCAGGCGTGACCGAGCCGGAAGCAGTAGCCGTAAAGACGCTACTGTTGCTGGAAGTAACAGAAGTCTTCTGGAAACCCGCGGCCGTGGTCAAATCTGCAAGGGCGCTTTGGAACGATGACAGCCCGCTCTTCAGGCTGCCAAAGGCGGTGATCCTCGCCTGTATATCCTCTTCTTTCGAATCGAGCCGCTGGTCCACAGGCGTACGCTCGGCCAGGACCAACTGCTGGACGATGCCCTCGATATCAAGGCCGGAGCCAATTCCTGTTGCGGTGATGCCCATTCGATACTACCTCTGGATTCTGCCACCGCCAGCCCGGCTCAGGCCGGCGGTGGCCTCAGGCCTTCGCCCAAAATATGGCGCCATGCCCGCCTGTCTGTTCCTCCAGGCGGCGGGCGAGATCCACCGCCGTTTCCGGTGGAATCTGCCGGATCACCTCATCCGTCTCGGCGTCGATCACGCTGATAATGGTGCGGCCGCTGTTTTCATCGATACTGAACTGGAGATTTCTGCGGACCACCTGGACATATTCATTGAGATCACGCACGGTTTCTTTCAGTTTCGCCTCGTCCTGCTGTTCCTTTAGCTCTTGAGCAGGGCGTGGCGCCTTAACCTGTTGCGCCACGGCTGGGTCCTTGACCTGATCTGCACCCTGAAACGTCCGGGTGGCGCCCACCCCTCTGCCGCTAGTGCCGTCGGGGCGCCGCAACTCCGTCATGATTACTGAAGAGAGTTCGGAAGCCATTTGCCTTCCCCTTTCATAGGGGCCGAGGGTTCAGGTCATCCCTGAACCCTCGAGCCATCCTTTTATTGCAAGAGCGCCAGGACATTCTGCGGCAGACTGTTGGCCTGGGACAGCATGGCCACACCGGCCTGCTGCAGGATCTGAGTACGGGTCAGATTGGCCGTTTCAACCGCAAAATCGGCATCCACGATGCGCGACCGCGCAGCCGAAATGTTCTCGGATGTCGCCTGCAGGTTGGCGATGGTGTAACCCATGCGATTCTGGACAGCACCCAGGTCAGCGCGTTCGCTGCTGACATAATCCGTCGCGCTATCAATGGCGCCAAGCAGGGTTGAGGCATTCGCTCGCGTCGAGCTGCTGTCAAAATCGGTCAGCGCCGTGTTGAGCGTAACCATGGCCGCGGCACCACCTGCCTCGATCTTGATATTATCGAAGCTGAGGCTCAGGGTATTGCCGGCGCCGGTATCCGCGCCGATCTGTACCGTGGCCGAGCCACTGCCGGCAGCCGTCACGATGGTGTCATCGGCTGCCGCATCCAGACCTGCGCCGATATTGTCCGCCGTGGCTGCACCGCTGTTCTGCAGGGTGATCTTCACACCCAGGGCGTCAAAATTCAGCGTCTGCGTCGAGTTGGCGGCCATTGCGGCAACATCGATGGTCTGGGCCACGCTGTCGCTGGAACGGGTCATGGTCAGCTTATCAGTGGCCGAGGCATAGGTCATGGTGTAGGTATCGCCGGCCATGGCGCCACTGACATCGATGGCAGAAGCCATTACGGTGGTCGCATTGGTCAGGATATCGCCGACCACCAGATCGGTACCGGTAGCACCGCCCAGGGTGGTGGTCAGGGAACCGGTCAACAGGCTCTGGCCGTTGAACTTGGTGCGATCGGCAATGCCGTTGATTTCGCTCTTCAGGGCCTGGACTTCCGTATTGATGTAACCACGCTCGGTATCGGAAATGGTGTCACTGGCCGCCTGGGTGGCCAGTTCGCGCATGCGCTGCAGCATGGTCTGGACTTCCTGCATGCCGCCCTCGGCCGTCTGGATCATGGAGATTGCATCATTGGCGTTACGCACGGCCTGGTTCAGGCCCTTGATCTGACCCAGCATCTTCTGGGACACCGCCAGACCGGCGGCATCGTCGGCGGCATTGTTGATGCGCAGACCAGAGGAGAGGCGCTCCAGGGAGGTCTTCATGGAATTGCCGGTCCCCACCAGGTTGCGCTGTGCAGTGAGGGAACTTACATTGGTGTTGATTACTAAAGCCATTTTATTTCTCCTTTTCCCCGGCGACGCCTTGCATCAGGCCGGAGAGTCGGGTTCATGATTAGCGGATATGCCTTCAAGATTGATGGTATTTACCGCTTCCGTCTTCGTTAACGGCCACACCCCCGGCAACTTTAAAAAAAATCATGCAATTGCAGGAATCTGATTCACGGAAAAAACACCCCGTCCCCACTTCATAAAAGGGGGTTCGGCCCCCGCCCAAGGCGGCGACATCCGCTCCGGCCGGCCGGAACCGCTACCGCAGAGACCCGACGGCATCCCGGACGCCCTGGCCGGTGACACGCGCTTCCCCCAGGCCAAACCGGGCCAATACGGCATCGGAGAAGATGGCCCCCAGCCAGAGATCGAGATGGCCCTCCAGCAGATAATGCTCCAGCACCCATTGGCGCAGCCGCTCCCCTTCCGCCGCCAGGGCGGACGGTTCATGGATGCGTTCCCGGATCGCCTGAATCCAGGCCGAGGCCTTGTTGGGCACCCGGGTCACCGGCCCCTGCCGGTAAGGCGCAACATCACTGCACACCACCGGCCAGCCCAGGACGCCGTACTCCAGCAGGCGCAGGTTGGATTTGCACTCATTGAAACTATTGCGCTCCAGCGGGGCGATGGCCAGATCCAGGTCGAGACTGGCAAGCTTTTGCGGGTACAGCTCATAAGGCACCCAGCCATGAAATTCACTGACATGGGGCCGCAGCGCCTCCGGGCACATCCCCATGAAGACCCAGTCCACCTCGCCGGCCAGGGCCTCGACCACCTGTTGGATGAGTTCCAGATCCCCCTGGTGCTGCATGGCCCCGGCCCAGCCGACCCGGGGTTTCCGTCCCCGCCCGCGCCGGGATTCGAGTCCCAGCCAGCGGGCACTTTCCAGGCCGTTGGGCACCACCCGGATATCCCCGATCATTCCCTTGTAGAGCTCCGCCAGGGGTTCGGTGGTCACCACCAGCCGGTCACAGAAGGAAAGGGCCTTGCGCAGCCGGTATTTGATATTGCGGGGAAAGCATTCACGACTGGCGTTCTTGCCGGGGATAAACAGGAAGTTGTCGTCCAGGCCGAACACCAGGAAGGTGTCAGAGTGTCTCTTGTAGTGCTCGAGCCACTCCAGGTGGAGATCGGTGAAGCTGTGCTGCAACAGCAGGGAATCCGGTCCGGCCCGCTCCAGCTCCGGCAGCATGGGAACCTGCAGGGGGCGGTCCTTGGAATAATTGCTGAAAAGGGAATACTGGGCCAGGCGGGCGGCGTCCAGCGCCCGCAGGGGCGCCCGGACACGGTATTCGCCGCCGCCCTTGCTGTCCAGGGGGAAAGCAAGCACCCGCGGGCGGGAATGGAAACTCCGATCCCAGGTGACGTCGAACTCATCCTCCATTTTGATATCCAGATCCCGCAGACTGAGATTCCGGTTATGGGCGGGATCTTCCGCCAGTTCCGCCAACCAGCGGTCAATAAAAGCCGCCCGCTCCCTGTCGGCCTGTTTCTTGGGATCGACGGCCTTGTTCGCCGACAGACTGACCGCCCCGTAATGCAGCAGATTCACATGGGGCGTCCATACCACCTTGAGGCCCGCCTTCCCCACCCGCATACAGAAATCCACGTCACCGAAGAAGACAGCGAACGCCTTGTCGTCCATGCCGCCCAACTGCTCGTACAGTTCCTTTTTCACCAACATGCAGGAGCCGGTCACAGCCGCGCAGTTCTGGGCCAGATGCAGGCGCCCCATGTAACCGGGCTCATTCAGGGATTGATGGTGATAGGGCCAGCCGATACCCCCGGCCATGCCGGCAATCAGGCCGGCGTGCTGCACCGTCTGATCGATACCGATCAATCGCACCCCAACCACGCCAACCTCCGGACGCAGGGCATTGGCCACCATCCGTTCAAGCCAGTCACCCTGCAGCACCTGGGTGTCGTCATCCAGAAACAGGAGGAGTTCGCCCCTCGCCTCGCCGGCGGCGAGGTTGCGGACCGCAGAAATATTGAAGGGCCCCGGGTGGCGCAACACCCGCACCCGTTCATCGGCCGCCAGGCGCTCCAGGAGCGCCTGCGCCTCCGGTTCGCTGGAGCCGTTATGCACCAGCAACAGCTCGAGCCGCGGATAGTCCGTTTTCTGCAACAGGCTGGTAACGCAGCCGTCCAGGGCCGCGGCCTGGCCCCCGGTCGGAATGATAATGCTTACCGGCGGTTTTCGCGGGCAGGCATAGTCGATGAAAAAACTGCCGGACACCGGTCCGGTCCGGATCTTCGCTTCGATCCCGTTGCGCGCCAAATGGGCCTCCAGGGCCCGCCGGCAATCCGCCTTCTCGCGGTCTTCTCCGGGATGCTCCCCACAATGCAGCAGCACCTTGGGGACATGTCCGATGGCCTTCTCGCCACAGGCATCGAGAACCTTCAGGGCGAGGTCATGGTAAACCCCGGGCATCTCCATCCCATAACCCTCTGCAACATCCAGGGCGTCACGGCGGACCAGAAGGAAACACCCCATGTAAGGCATGGCCCGCAGCAGATCCAGGTTGAAGTCGGGTTTGAAAAGGGGGTCCTCCCGGTTGCCCTGGCCATCGATGGCATCCTCGTCCACATAGATCAGCCGCCATTGGGGGTGCAGTTGGGCATAATCCAGGCAAGAGAAAAGGGCATTGGCCGCCAGCCTGTCCCCCGGCCGGATCAGGGCCTGCCAGTCGGCGCCGGATTGAGCCGCAACCTTGTTGACGCCCTCCATCAGATTTCCATCCCACTGTATCCATTCGAGATTTTGCGTCTCTTCGAACAGCGGGTCCGGGGAGGCGACACTCGAAATGACAGTCAGCCCCCAGCCGCTGTAGAGCTGGGCGCTCAGGGAATCCAGGGTGTCGGCCAGGGCCTGCTCCCGGCCGGGCTCATGGATCGTCAGCAGATGCACCGGGGGATGGCCGCTCCAGGCCGATGACAGGCGCTCCTCGAAATAATGGATATCGCTCCCGGTCAACGCATGCTTGGCGATCCACTGGGCATATTTGCCCCGCGTCACCTTTCTGGCCGCGGCCGCCTGCTCCCTCAGGGCCTGCTCGGTGGGGCATTGGCGCGCCTCCTGCTCCAGCACGGAATGGCAGGCATGGTAGGCCGTCCGCAGCTCATCGAGTTCTTCCAGCCTGGCTTCATCCCCGCCGGCCGCCCCACTGAAAATGGCATAAACCTTTTCGGCCAGATCGGCCACCAGGGTTTCCCGGGATGCGGCGCCTGGCGTCGCCACATGATGCCGGAGGGCGGGTGAGAGAAATCGCTCGATCTGTGAAATTACCTCGGGCGCCAGGGAAGAGACCGGCCTGCGGGTGAGCGGCGCCAGCTTCTCCGCGCAGGCGCGCCAGTCGCCGAGCAGCTGGTCATAGCTGACAAACAGCCGCGGGCAGCCCCTGGAATGCTCCTCCGCCTGCAACAGGTGATCCAGCCAAAGCACCAGGGATTTTGTCTGGGAAAAGCCGTTTCTCTTCTCCAGCGAGGCGGCGACCTCATGGGGGTGGCGCAGGGCGATGACAAAGAAGGGCTCGGTCTCCAGCTCACGCAGGATCCCCTTCCACAAGGGGAGCAGGCGGCACAGGCGTGGATCCTTGAGTCCCCACAGCGCAGTATCTCCAAAGTCACGCCGCAGGATCTGCAACAGGCGGTCGCGCCCGTCCCTTATCCTCGGGGAATCCGGCCAATGTTCTGGCAGGAGCGTAACATCATCCCAGCGTGATCCGAGGCGGTTGAGGATGTATTCGTCAACCTGGAAGATCTCCTCGTGCTCCCAGTATCCCTTTTCGTTGTCCGCGTGGGCCGGCAACAACTTGTCTCCAAGCTCCACGCCGAGCAGATTCACCAGGCGGGTCAGGGCCGATGTGCCGCTGCGGTGCATGCCCAGCACCAGCAAGGCGCGCCTTTGCCGGCCCCCGGCCGCAAACTGTTTTTCATTTCTCATGTCTTTTGCGCTCACACCAGAATGCATACATGCCGCGAAACAGCCTTGGGTCGTTGAGTTCGAGGCGGTGCCAGTTATCCAGGTCGAGGCACCGGCCGTCATTGGGAAAGGCGGCCCGGTAGGCCTGGTAGATCAGCTTGTTGGCGTGCACGCCGATGAATGTCATGTCCAGGCGGTCACAGCAATCGCCAATTTCAGGCCAGGAGAACTGGTGCTCCTGGCAGTGAAAGAGCAGATCCCGGCACATGCTCATGTTCCAGAAATCGAGCCGTTCCAGGATGCTGGAGTCCGGCTCCCGCTCCATCAGCGCCTGACGGTAGCGGCGGATATTGTCCGGTGTGGGTTCCATACCGAGCTGCGCGATGATCTCCCTTTGCCGGTTGATATCCTCGCGGGCGATACGGCTGTAGAGATCGATCCGAAGCACCCCATTCGGAGTCAGCAGATCCCGCAGCACCCGCCAGCCGGCCAGGGGGTCCGCCATGTGATGGAGCACGCCGGAACACATGATGAGATCAAACCGCCGGTCCAGCCGCCCCAGTTCAAGGATGTCCCCGTGATAAAAATCGACGGTTCCGACCCCGCATTCGCCGGCCTTCAGTTTGGCGTAGGCCAGGCTGCGGCGGCTGATGTCCACGGCGAGAATACTTCCCACTTCAAACCTGACGGCAAAATCTATGGGCTGCTGCCCGGTGCCGCAGCCGGCCACCAGCACCTCGATGTTTTTTCCGCGCAACGCCTTGGGTGGGGTATAGCCGGGCAATATGGCGCTCATGTAGCGGTCATAGGTCTGGGGGGGATGGCGCTCGGGCCGGCTCCAGCGGGGATAGGGATTGCTTTCGTACTGGGCGCGCACGGTCCGGGAGGTCTCGTCCTCGACGGGCGTCAGATCCGGAATATCCCCGGCCGCTTCAACCTCGCGCTCAATGCCGAACAGCGTGCATTCAGCAAGGGTCTTCAATGAGTCCGGCCACTGGTGGGACGGATGCCCGAGCAGCGCCTCCCGCTCCGGCAGGTCATGGATCCTGCCGTACATCGACAGGCACAACAGGGGCACTTCACTGCGGGCCGGCGACCAGCCGCCGGCTGCGATCTGGGACCTCAGCAGCCGGGTGAAGAGTTCCAGGATCTCATGTTCCCGGGCGGAAACGAAGTGGACGTATTCATTGAGATGATTCTGGAGCCCAATGGCCTCCACCAGGGATATCAGCCGGTTCGACAGACTCTGGCTGGAGGCCGCCTCGGTCAGCAGGGAGGCGCGCAGATTGGTCAGCAGCGCCTCGATGGGAGCAGAGATCAGGACCAGGCTTCTGAGCGCCTTGTCGAACAGGCGGTCATTGAGCAGATCGGTCAACTCCAGCGCCGGGTTTTGCGCCTCCAGTTCGTATTTGTTACAGAGAAAGCGGCTGATATTGCGGCTCAGCTTGTCCGGATTGATATTGGGATAATCCAGGAAGTCGCTCAGATCCTCTTCCAGTCCGGGGTAATCAGGCACCCCGGGAATGCGACTCAGGCTGTCGACGATCCAATGCTGATCCTTCCCGGCCAGGGCATTCAGCCGCTTGAGCCGGCAAAGATGGGCGAACTCGCTCACGGCATCGCCTTTTTTGCGGTAAAGAGAGGCCAGACCGTAAAGCGTGGAAATATCGCTGTTGTCTTCCTTGCACAGGGCGCCATAGAGGTCTTCGGCCTCATCCAGCTCTCCCGCGCCCAGCAGCAGGCTGGCCAGCTTGCGGCGATAGTCACGGTGCCGGGGGGCATGCCTTGCCGCAGCACGGCAATGCTCTATTGCCTCCGGATATTTTCCGGCCTTTTCGTTGCACAGGGCCAGCAGGAAACAGGCGCTGTCGCATTCCGCTCCCTGCGCAAGCACCCGCCTGGCCAGGCGCATGGATTGCTCAAGCCGTCCCGCGTCGTAGAGGCGGACGGCCTCATCCAACTGCCCGATCTGTTGCCGGCCCAAGCGGAACGGCGCCGTTTGCCCTGACATGTCTCACCTTTCAACACTGATCGCAGCAGAACCATAAGCACTAAATGCGCCAACCTTGGCGCCCCGTAAAATCAACGGCTTACAACCGCAACATGGGGGCATGGAGGGAAAACGCCGGATTTCCGTCATCACAACGGCAAAAACCGGCCATGGGGCAGCCCGGAGAATCCGCTCACGCTACATATAATTGAAAAGGGAAAGCCCCTGCATTTTCAGATAGGCCTGCTGGGCCGCCTGCAGGGCCAGGGTCTCCTGGTTGAAGCGCGACACCGCCTCGGCGTAATCCAGGTCCTCTTCCTTCGACAACTGGGTCTGTATGGTGATCTTGAAGGCCTCGTTGGCATCCTTTTGTTCCCGCACCGCATTCAGGCGGGCACCCGCCTGGGCGCGCACCTGGAGGAACTTGTCCATGGCAGACCGGACATCATCGATGCTCGTCGTGGTGGCAAGGTCATTCTTCAGGGCCTGGGAAAGATTATAGAGGGATGCAAAGGCGCTCTGTGCGCCTCCGCCACTGCTGGGCACATCCATGAAAACCTCGAAGCCGCTCTCATTGTCCGCCACCTGGCGGTCGGCGGATATGCGCAGCAGGCGCTGGCCCTGGTCTCCGTTGTAGCCGAACCGGCCGCCCCCCAGGTCATTGAACGGCCGGGTGTCCCGCTGAAAGCCGGAAAAAAGGTATTCCCCGTTGGCGTCCTTGGTATTGGCAAGCCCCAGCAGGGCCTCCTGCAATTGATCCACCTCTTTGGCCAGCGCCTGGCGGTCGCCGGCGTTCAGGCTGTCATTGTTGCCTTGCACGGCCAGTTCGTATGCGCGTTGCATCAGTTCGGTGGCGCTGGCCAGGGTCGATTCTTCCAGCTCGAGCCGGGCTTCTGCCACCCCCGCATTGTCCTGGTATTGCTCGATGGTATCGATATAGCGGTTGAGGTCCAGGATGCGCGTCGCGGCCGCGGGGTCATCGGAAGGCTTGAGGACCTTCTTGCCCGAGGCCAACTGCAGTTCGGTCTGGGCCATTTTCGCCTGCTGATCCAATATGGCGATGGTGGCGCGCTGATAAAGAAGGGAAGTCGATATACGCATGATGACTCAACCTATGAACTCATCTCCTGACGGCCGCCAGCAGGGTGTCGAAAAGCGATTTCGCCACATTGACCGTCTGGGCCGCCGCCTGGTAGGCCTGCTGATACTTGAACAGGCTGGCCGCTTCCTCGTCCAGGTTGACGCCGGAGACGGCCTCCCGCTGGGCGATGGCCTGGTCGAGCAGCCCCTTATGGGATTGATAACTGATATCCATTTGCCGGGTCCTGGATCCCACGTCCGAGACGATTTGACCGAAGGCGTCCTGGAAGCCGGCCGTGTCGCTGATCAGGGTCTTCGCCGACTGCAGATCGGCCAGCGCCGCGGCATTGCGGTTATCGCCGGTCGCCGCGGTATTGTCGGTAATGATGAAGCTGTCGCCCGCGGCCGGAACACCCACCATCCTGAAGCTCGCCCCCCCCTTGGTGGCGAGGGTGAACGTCTTGCCGCCGCTTTCGGTGGCCGGGTCATAGAGCAGGGTGGTGGTCAATCCGCCGGTAACGTCGAAACCCGGAATACCGGCGCCGCCCGCGTCTGGGTTGAAGGTCAGGGTGATATCGCCGCCGGAGCCGGAGAGGGGAAGGTTGGTGGTGCTGCTGACCGCCGGCTGGGCTATGGCGCCGGTGCCGGTATTGGTGGGCACCCCATCGGCCGTAACGGCCTCCCGCGCGCGCAGCGGTCCCGCCGCGGCAATGGTGCGCAGGTCGTTGATTGCAAGGCCGATGCCATCCGCGGCGGCGCGTGTCGGCCGCACCAGAAAACTGTCCCCCGCCGCCGCCCCCGCCGTAATGGTCAGGGTAAAACCATCGATCTCCGCCGTGGTATAGGGAGAGGCGCCGCCGGTATCGATGGCCGTGGTCGCATTGGTGGTCAAATTGGTCAGGGTATACAGATTGGCGCCGGCCTCCTTGCGCAACTCGTAATCATCCGCCGTCAGGTTGGCCACGTTGGTAAAGGATGCGCTGACCGCGCCCCCGCTATTGGCGGTATGGGGCAGCACCTGGGCCGTGGGCGCGGTAAAATAATCCCCCCCGGGATTGCCGTTCAGATCCAGGCCGAGCCGGTGCTGCGCATTGAACTGGATCGCCAGGCCAGCGGCCACCCGCCCCAGTTGGTTCTGCACCGGGTTCAGCATTTGATCGCGGAATTCCAGCACCCCCCCGATCCTGCCGCCCGCCAGTTGGGCGGTAATGTCCAGGGAGCCGCTCCCGTTGGTGAAGATGACGGAGCGCTCGTTGATGTCGGCAGGATTGTTGATGATCCCCAGGGTGGCCGCCTGATTGTCGGTGACCATGGCCTGGCCGTTGCCGATAAAGATATTCAGGGCGCCGTTGTCCTGGGGCACGGAGGTGACGCTGACCAGCTCCGACAAATCTATTATCAGCTGGTCTCTTTCATCCATCAGGTCGTTTGGCGGATTGCCGCCCGACAAGCCCTTGGCCAGGATGATATCCCCATTGATATCCGCAATCGCGGTGGACAGGGCGTTTATCTCCTGCACCGTGGACTCGATATCCCGGTTGATCATCTGGCGCGTATCTTCCGCATGGCTGTAGAGGAAATCCAGCCGGTCCAGCATGGACTGGGTTTCCGAAAACAGCAGCTGGCGGGATGAGGCCGCCGAGGGATTGTCGGCTAGCCCCTGCACTGCATCGAAGAAATCCTGCAACGCGGGAGCCAGGCTCAGGTTGGGGTCTGCGAAGACATCATCCAGGCGGGTAGCGTAATCGGAATAGACGCCCAGCTCCGCTGCGGATGAGGCGCCGTTGCGTACCTGGGTGGTGAGAAAACTGTCGTACATCCGTGTGATGTTCGTGACCTCCACGCCACTGCCTATGTAGCCCGCCCCCGACAACGAAGGCAGCGTGGCGCCCAGCTCGACGCGCTGCCGGCTGTAGCCGGCGGTGTTTACGTTGGCGATATTGTGCCCGGCGGTATCCAGCGCCCGCTGGTAGGAGGTCAGGGCCGAAACGCCAATATTCAGAAGAGTCGCCACAATGCTTTCCTGGTCAATTCCCCGGATGAATGGGGGGTCTCCCGTGCAGGCCCCTGGCGCTGCGCTTTCCCCACTGGTCACCCATAACTCTGTTACGGCCTGTGTCCTGCGGACTTGAGATATTCAATAACCTGCTTCGTTTCCGGCCGCTCCAGAATGGCCAGGATCTTTTCCGCATAACGGGGGTCCGTGGCATAGCCCGATTCCTGCAAAGAGGCCAGGTAGATACGGCCGTCCCCCGCCTCCAGCGCCGGTCGATAACGGCTGTTGGTCAGAACGAAATCGGCATAATCCCGGAAGCTCTCCGCAAAGGACCCATAGGCCCGGAAGGTGGCCTTGCGGCGCACCGCGACCCCCTGCTCGAACTCCAGCGTGGGCACCGTCACCCGCTGCCCCGGCCAGCGGGAATCCGCCTTGATCCCGAACAGGTTGAAGCTGCTTGCGCCATCAGGGGTGCGGATCATGTTCCGGCCCCAGCCCGTTTCCAGCGCGGCCTGGGCCAGCAAGACATCCGGCTCCTGGCCGAGTTTCGCCGCCGCCTCCCGGGCCAGGGGCCACAGGCGGCGCAGGAATTCGCCGGGGGAGCCCAGTTCCTCCGGCTCCGGCGAAACGTCCCGGGGCGATGGGGCGGCGGTTGGCGTGGACGCAGCAGCCCTGGTCGGCACCGACGCCCCGGCAACCGGCTGGCGGCGGTAGTCGTTCAGGGTCATGCCTGAAACGGCGCCGGCCCCGCCGCCATCCCCCCCCAGTTGGCGCTTGAGGACATCGGCCAGCCCCAGTCCGCCGTTGCGGGTTACATGGATGGCGAGCTGCTGGTCGTACATGTCGCGGTAAAACCGGCTCTGGTCGTTATCCAGCAGGCCCTCGCTCAGATTGGCGTCACGCATGCTCTTCAGCATCATCTGCATGAACAGGCCTTCGAACTGCCGGGCCACCTCATCCAGCGCACCGGCGGAATCGGCCTGGGCCGCCGCCTTCAGTCTGGCGACACCCTGGAAATCCGTATAGATGCTGGCGTCGGCCGGGTACATCAGATAATCACCAGCTCCGCCCGCAGGGCGCCGGCCTGCTTCAATGCCTCGAGGATGGCCACCAGGTCGCTGGGGCCCGCCCCCACTTCGTTTACCGCCCGCACCACCTCATCCAGGGTCACCCCCGGGTCGAAGACGAACATGCGCTTGCCCTCCTCCCCGATCTCCACCGTGGAGCTCGGCACCACTGTCGTAACGCCGCCGGCGAATGCATTGGGCTGGGATACCTGGGTGTTCTCGCTGATGGTGACGGTCAGGCTGCCGTGGGAGACGGCCGCCGGCGACACCCGCACTTCACTGCTGATAACCACGGTGCCGGTGCGCGAGTTGACGACGATCCGCGCCGGCGCGTTGTCCGGCTTCACTTGCAGGTTCTCGATCATGGAAACGAAGCTCACCCGCTGCCCCGCATCCAGCGGGGCGCTCACCACGATGGACGTTGCGTCAACCGGCTTGGCCGTCCCCGGACCTATGGCCTGGTTGATGGATTCAGTAAGCCTGCGGGCGGTGGTGAAGTCCGGCTGATGCAGATTCAGGGTAAACACACTGCCCCGGGAAAAGGGCGACGCCACGGTGCGCTCCACAGTGGCGCCGCCTGCTATGCGCCCCACGCTGGGGATATTGATGGTGATGCTGGAGCCGTCCGCTCCCGTTGCGCTGAGGCCGCCCACCACCAGGTTTCCCTGGGCCATGGCATAGACCTTGCCGTCGGCCCCTTTCAGCGGGGTCATCAGCAGGCTGCCGCCGCGCAGGCTCTTGGCGTCGCCGATGGAGGAGACGGTGACATCGATCTTCTGGCCGGGTTTGGCAAAGGGGGGCAAATCCGCGTGCACGGTAACCGCAGCGACGTTCTTGGGTTTGATCTTGACGCCGGGTGGCACCACGACGCCAAGGTTGAGCAGCATGGTCTTCAGGCTCTGCCCGGTAAAGGGCGAGGAAGTGGTCTTGTCACCGCTGCCATCCAGCCCCACCACCAGGCCATAGCCCAGCAGCTGGTTGCTGCGGACCCCGGCGATGGATGCCAGATCCTTGATGCGCTCGGCCTGTATGGGCCCGCTGGCCAGGCACAAGAGCAGGACCGGCAATACCGGATACCTGCAAAGCCGCCGCATCGTATTTGCTGTGCTATGCCATTTCATGACCTTCTCCTAAAACGGGAATATGGCGCTGATAAAGAACCTCGCCAGCCAGCCCAGGGCATTGGCGTCGGCTACGGGGCCGTCCCCCACGTACACGATGGTGGGATCCGCCAGCTTGGTGGAAAGCAGGGTATTGGTGGAGTCGATATCCGCCGGGCGCACGATGCCCGAGATCTTGATGTACTCGTTGCCCTGATTGATGCCAATGCGTTTTTCACCCCGCACCATCAGGTAACCGTTGGGCAACACCTCCACCACGGTGACGCTGATGCTGCCGGTCAGCTCATTGCTCTGCTCGCTCTCGCCCTCCCCGGAAAAATCATTCGCGGAACTCAGGCTGGCGCTCAGGCCGAGGTTTTTGGTCTTCGCCAGCGGCAGCATTCCGGGCAGGTTCAGTTGCGGCGTGGTGCCGAAAAGGGTCGGGTTGGTGATGGTGGTGGTATTGTCCTTCTTGGTCGAGGTGGTGGCATCCTTCCTGGCGTCCGTCTTCTCCACCAGCCTTATGGTCAGCAGGTCGCCCACCCGGCGGGCGCGCAGGTCCTCGAACCATGCCTTTTCAAACCCGGCCTGATAGATGGCGCCATTTGCCTGGGGCGCCGGCGGCGGCATGGGCGGCCGGACGGGCGCATAGGCGGGATCGCGCTTGGGCGCGCTGTTGCAGCCTGCCAACACAGCGGCTCCGAGAGCGATAATGACAATTGTGATCAGCCTGTTCATGTTGTCAGCTTCGAGCCTTCAGCCTCTATAGCTGGTTCGTCACATAAGAGAGCATTTCATCCGTGGTGGAGATGGCCTTGGAGTTCATTTCATAGGCCCGCTGGGTTTCGATCATGTTCACCAGCTCCTCCACCACGTTCACGTTGGAGCTCTCCAGCGAGCCCTGGATGAGGGTTCCCAGGCCGTCCGTGCCCGGATCGGCGGTGGTTGGCGAGCCGCTGGCGACGGTCTCCCGGAAAAGGTTGCCGCCGATGGCCTCCAGGCCGGCGGGATTGATGAAATCCGCCAGTTGAATGGCGCCGATCTGGGTCGGCGCGGTGCTGCCCGAAACCAGGGCGGAGACAATGCCGTCGGAGCCGATGGTGACGCTCAGGGTGTTGGCGGGCACGGTGACGGAGGGATCCAGGGTATAGCCATTGGCGTTCACGATCTCCCCGGTGTTGCTGATGCTGAAGGAGCCGTCCCGGGTATAGACGATGCTTCCGTCCGGATGCAGGATCTGAAGCATGCCCCGTCCCTGAATGGCGATATCCAGGGAGTTGCCGGTTTGGGTGATATTGCCCTGGGTGTACATCTTTTCAGTGGCCACCGTCCTTACCCCGGTACCCAATGCAAGCCCCGACGGAAGCTGCGTATTCTGGGAGGACTGGGCCCCGACCTGGCGGATGTTCTGATAGATCAGGTCTTCGAATTTCGCCCGGTCGCGTTTAAAGCCGGTGGTGTTGACATTGGCCAGGTTGTTGGCGATTACCGACATGCGCGTCTGTTGCGCATCGAGACCGGTCTTTGCTACCCACAGTGGTTGGTACATAACTTGATCCTCTATCTATCCGGCGTCTACCGTTTGCCAGTAAAGTTGCAATTTTCTTGCCAGCACATCGCGGCGAGGCGCCGCTCCTACTGCTTCAGCAGGCTGTCCGAGGCGGTGTCCATCTCCTGGGCCGTCTTCATCATCTTGACCTGCATCTCAAAACGGCGGGCCAGTTCGATCATGTCCACCAGGGCCTTTACCGTATTGACATTGCTGGCCTCCAGGGCGCCGGTGGTCAAGCGGGCCTCCGCATCGGGCTCGGCGGGCCGGCCGTCCTTGAGACGGACGAGCCCGTCCAGGCCCTTCTCCAACTCCGCCAGGGAGGGTGTGACCAGCTTGATACGGTCGATGATCGCAAGCTCCTGGGGGGTCTGCCCCAGGGGCCGGATGGAAATGGTCCCGTCGGCGCCGATCTCGATTTTCTCCGCCGGGGGGATGGCGACCGGCCCGCCGTTGCCGAGCACCGGCAAACCCGTGCCGGTCGTCAGAAGCCCGTTGGCGTCAATCTGAAGATCACCGGCGCGGGTAAGGGCCTCTCCCCCGTCCTTGGCCTGCACGGCAATCCAGCTTTGCCCCCGGACCGCGACATCCAGGTCCCGCCCGGTGGGCTGGACGGGCCCCGGGGTGAAGTCGATGCCGGGCCGCTCGCTCATGGCGTAGACCCGGGTGGGGAAACCGTCCCCGAACACCGGCATGCTGCGGAACTGCTGCAAATCCGCCAGGAAGCCGGTGGTGTTCGCATTCGCCAGATTGCCGTTGTTGGCGCTCTGAGCCAGCAGCGTCTCGGAAGCACCGCTCATGGCGACATAAAGCATTCTGTCCATTCTGATCTCCCTGGAGTTTTTAGCGGTTAGCTTTTAGCGATTAGCAATTGGCGGTTGGCAGGTATTTGTCCAGAAGTAGTGCTTTTCTCTTCGCGCCTAAAGGCGCTCCTACAAAATAACCTGCAACTTCATTTGGTTGTAGGAGCGTCTTTAGGCGCGAACAAATCTCGCACATGGTTTCTGTATACTGATCAGCTAACCGCTAATCGCTAATCGCTAATCGCTAACCAAAGCCTATTTCATCTGGATAATCGTCTGGGTTATGGTGTCCGCCGTGGTGATCACCTCGGCATTGGCCTGGAAGTTGCGCTGGGCCGTGATCAGGTTCACCAACTG
>DRKS01000090.1 GCA_011051655.1 Sedimenticola sp. | reverse complement strand
GGGAGCGCAACAACGCAGATGACCGCTTTCCGGCTGGCCCGAAGGGAGCGCCCCAGGCCGGCCAATGCCGCGTTGCAGTCCTTGGAAAGGGCATGCCATTCCCTGCGGACTGCGCCTTGCCTTGGCCGGCCTGGGAAGCTCTGCACCCTAAGTTATTACCTTGACGGAGTACTAGATGGCGTATTCCACGGATACGGGTTTATTGAGCGTAACCTTGTCACCGTACTCGGCCGGGTGGGCACGGCCTTCGGCAAAGGTATTGCCGGCCATCAGGGTCAGTGCAAGAGCGAAGAGGGATAGTGCTTTCATGAATGCCTCGTTTGTTACGGTCAATAACCCGGGTTCCTTGCTCCCGGCTCCGAATAATAGCCGGCAGGGCGTTGGGAAGCGGCATCATACACAAAAGACATGCTGAAAATTAAGATTGAGGCCGGTCTTTTGATTTCTGATACAATGCATGCAGTTTTTATCTCGGCGCCCTACGGTCCGCGCCTTTAGCGCCTGAACAGCATGGGCGCGCTGTAAGAACCTCGCGGTATATCCATCCTGGCTATTCCCGACAATAAGCAACATTAACCCGCCTTAGACCGTACCAGGGGAAATGCCCCCTGGAAGGCCATCAGGAACATTAAATATATGTCATTCGATACCCTCGGCCTGTCGGCCGAATTACTCCGTGCTGTCTCCGATCAAGGTTACAGTGAACCAACACCTATTCAGCGCCAGGCCATCCCCGTCATCCTCGAGGGACGGGATATTATGGCGGGCGCCCAAACCGGCACCGGCAAGACGGCCGGTTTTACCCTGCCGTTGCTGCAACGGCTGAGTGTAAGCGCCAGGCCGGGCGGCCGGCGTCTTGTCCGTGCCTTGATCCTGACGCCCACCCGTGAACTAGCGGCCCAGGTGGGTGAGAGTGTCGAGACCTATGGGTTGCATCTTCCCCTCCGTTCCACGGTGATCTTTGGCGGGGTGAAGATCAATCCCCAGATCCAGAAGCTGCGCCAGGGGGTGGATATCCTGGTGGCCACCCCCGGCCGCTTGCTGGATCATGCAGGACAGGGGACGGTTGATCTGTCCAAGGTGGAGGTGCTGGTGCTGGATGAGGCCGACCGCATGCTGGACATGGGCTTTATCCGGGATATCCGCAAGATCCTTGCCCTGTTGCCAAAGCGGCGCCAGAACCTGCTGTTTTCAGCCACCTTCTCCAATGAGATCAAGCGGCTTGCCGACAGCCTGCTGCATGCGCCGGTCTTGATAGAGGTCGCCCGCCGCAATACTTCATCCGAGCTTGTGGCCCAGGTGATTCATCCGGTGGACCGCGAGCGCAAGCGTGCGCTGCTTTCCTACCTGATCGGCTCTCAAAACTGGCGGCAGGTGCTGGTGTTTACCCGCACCAAGCACGGCGCCAACCGTCTTGCCAAACAGTTGGAGAAGGATGGCATCAGTGCGGCGGCGATCCACGGGAACAAGAGCCAGGGGGCGCGCACCCGGGCCCTGGCGGAGTTCAAAAAAGGCGCGGTGCGGGTATTGGTGGCGACGGACATCGCCGCCCGCGGCCTGGATATCGATCAATTGCCCCATGTGGTGAATTTCGAGCTGCCCAACGTGCCGGAGGACTATGTGCATCGCATCGGCCGCACCGGCCGCGCCGGCAATGAGGGCGAGGCGATTTCTCTGGTCTGTGTGGACGAGCACAAGCTGTTGCGGGACATCGAGCGCCTGATCAAACGCGATCTTCCCAGGGTGGTGGTACCGGATTTTGAACCGGACCCATCCATCCGGCCGGAGCCCATTGTCAACGGCCGAAAAAGTGCGGGCCCTGGCGGCGGCAGGCAAAACCGCCAGCAGGCATCCGGCGGACCCTCCCGCGGCAAAAGGCATGGCGCAAAACCGGCGAGGAAAAAAACCACCGGCAAGCGGCCTGCCTCAAAGGCCGGCGGCAAGCCCTCGCAGCAGCGCCGCGGGCCGGCAAAAGAGGTCCCCGCGTTATCGGGCGGGGGCAGGGCCAGGCGGCGGACTGCGGCATAGGTCAGTCTTGACAGCCTGGACGCATGGGCATAGTCTTTAACCGGTCGAAACACAATATCTTGTGGATGTCGGCCTGGAGGAGGGGATAAAAGCACAATATATGGGGTGGGGCATGGGCCCTGTCCCGCCTTCTTCGCGATCTGAGACAGACAGTTAGGACCAGCTTCCGCTGTTTTGAAGTGAAGCGGAACTTAGCCCGGAAATTTGGTTGTCACCGCCCCCCCGCGGGGTTCCGGTATGGAAAGCGCCGGCTGTCAAAAATAACATCAACTGATCAGGATTCGTGATTAATGAAGACCGCTCATCTTAAAGCTGTTCCATCCGCCGCCATTGAGATTCCGCTCCAGGAGGCCTCGAAGGATATCTGGAATACCAAGTATCGCCTCAAGACCAAGGACGGCACGCCGGTGGACGCGGATATCGATGGCACTTACCGCCGTGTCGCCGCGGCATTGGCCAAGATCGAGCAGGATCCGGCCTTGCAGAAGGAGTGGGAGGAGAAGTTCCTCTGGGCCCTGCGCAATGGCGCCATTCCGGCCGGGCGCATTATCTCCAACGCCGGGGCCCAGGCCTACAAGCCGGCCACCTCCACCATCAACTGCACGGTTTCCGGCATGATCCAGGATTCCATGAACGAGATCCTGGCCAAGGTGCACGAGGCGGGCCTGACGCTGAAGGCCGGCTGCGGCATCGGCTACGAGTTTTCGACCCTGCGTCCCAAGGGGGCCTATGTGAGCGGCGCCGGCGCATACACCTCCGGGCCGCTTTCCTTCATGGATATCTATGACAAGATGTGCTTCACGGTCTCTTCGGCCGGGGGGCGGCGGGGCGCCCAGATGGCGACCTTCGACGTGGGCCATCCGGATGTGATGGATTTCATCCGGGCCAAGCGCGAGGCCGGCCGCCTGCGCCAGTTCAACCTGTCGCTGCTGATCACCGAGGAGTTCATGGAGGCGGTCAAGCATGACCGCAAGTGGAATCTGGCCTTCCCGGTGACGGAAAGGGAAGTGGCCGATGACGGCCTGGACCTGGGCGATCCGGAGCAGATCGTCTGGCGCAAGTGGCCCGAGAAAAACGGCTACATCACCGACGAGGCCGGCACCGTGGCCTGCAAGATCTACAAGACCATCCGCGCCCGCCGCCTGTGGGATGTGATCATGTCGTCCACCTATGATTATGCGGAGCCGGGCTTCATCCTCATCGACAAGGTCAATGAGATGAACAACAACTGGTTCTGTGAAAACGTGCGGGCCACCAATCCCTGCGGCGAGCAGCCGCTGCCGCCCTACGGCGCCTGCCTGCTGGGTTCTGTCAATCTGACCAAGTTCGTGCGCAAGCCGTTCACCCCGGAGGCCTATTTCGATTGGGAGAACTTCGACAAGGTCGTCGCCATCTTCACCCGCATGCTGGACAACGTGGTTGAAATCAACGGGCTGCCGTTGCCGCAACAGCGGGACGAGATCATGCGCAAGCGGCGTCATGGCATGGGATACCTGGGCCTGGGCTCCGCCATGACCATGCTGGGCATGAAGTACGGATCCGAGGAGTCCCTTGAGTTTACCGGCAAGGTCACCAAGGAGCTGGCGCTGGTGGGCTGGCGCACCGGCCTGGAACTGGCCAGGGAGAAGGGGCCGGCCCCGATCATGGAGGAGGAGTTCACCGTTACCGCCGAGATGCTGGCCCGCCGCCCGGAAATGGCCGTGGACGACTGGCAGGTGGGCGACAAGATCAAGGGCAAGGTGCTGTTCTCCAGGTACAGCCGCTATATGCAGCAGTTGGCCGAAGTGGACGCAAAGCTGGTGGCGGACCTGGCCGAGCAGGGGTGCCGCTTCACCCATCACAGCTCCATCGCCCCCACCGGCACCATTTCCCTGTCGCTGGCCAACAACGCCAGCAATGGCATCGAGCCGAGCTTCGCCCATCACTATTCGCGCAACATCATCCGCGAAGGCCGGAAGACCAAGGAGAAGGTGGATGTCTTCAGCTTCGAACTGCTGGCCTACCGCAAGCTGGTGAACCCGGATGCCATGCCCTGCGCCGAGAATGAGAGCGAACAATTGCCGGATTATTTCATCTCCGCGGATGACATCACCCCCAAGCAGCATGTGGACGTGCAGGCGGCCGCCCAGAAGTGGATCGACTCCTCCATCTCCAAGACGGCCAACGTGCCCACGGACTTTCCCTATGAGGAGTTCAAGGATATCTACCTCTACGCCTACGAGCAGGGACTCAAGGGGTGCACCACCTTCCGTTTCAATCCCGAGGCCTTTCAGGGGGTGCTGGTCAAGGAGCAGGACCTGGAGAACACCACTTATCGCTTCACCCTGGAGGACGGTTCGGTGGTGGAGGTCAAGGGCAACGAAGAGATCGAATACGACGGCGAAGTTCACACCGCCGCCAATCTCTTCGATGCCATGAAAGAGGGTTATTACGGCAAATTCTGAAAGCCGGTCTCCCCTGCGCCATTCGGCCGGAACGGCTGATCAGGCCCAACGAAAAGGTTTATGCAAATGGCTATCAAGATTGAACAGAAAATCGTCGACTACGCCGTCGTCAAGGAAGAGGACGCCAGGGCGCAGGAAGAGCAGGAGCAGAAGAAGGAACAGGAAAGCAATATCATCCATATGCATGAGAAGGTGGCCCGGCCGGAGATGCTGTTCGGCTCCACCTATAAGATCAAGACGCCGCTTTCCGAGCATGCCCTCTACGTCACCATCAACGACATCATCCTGAACCCCGGTACGGAATACGAAATCCGGCGGCCCTTCGAGATCTTCATCAACTCCAAGAACATGGACCACTTCCAGTGGATCGTGGCCCTGACCCGGATCATCTCCGCGGTGTTCCGCAAGGGGGGGGACTCCACCTTTCTGGTGGAGGAACTGCGCTCCGTGTTCGACCCCAGCGGCGGCTATTTCAAGAAGGGGGGCAAGTTCATGCCTTCCCTGGTGGCCGAGATCGGCGATGTGATCTATTGCCACATGGTGATGATCGGCATGATCAAGGAGGAGGGGCCGGGGGAGCACCAGAAGAAGGTGCTGGATGAGAAGCGCGCCCAGTATGAGGCCTCCATCCAGATGAAAGACCAGGAGCACGACAGCGATTTCCCCGATGGCGCCCAACTGTGCAAGAAGTGCAACACCAAGGCCATGATCCAGATGGACGGCTGTCTGACCTGCCTGAACTGCGGCGAGTCCAAATGCTCCTGATATAGGAGTGGCTGTCGCTTGTCCAGGACCCCCGGCCCGGCGCAGGCCCTGTCCCCCTTTTCGGATTTTCCGCTTGATGGGCGCTTGCTCAAGGCGCTCGACAAGCTGGGCTTCGACCAGGCCACGCCGGTGCAGCAACAGGTCATTCCGCTGGCCCTGGCTCAGAAGGATCTGCTGATCAGCGCCGAAACCGGCAGTGGCAAAACGGCCGCCTTTCTGCTGCCGGCGCTGCACCGCCTGTTGAGGCATTCTGCACCGAACTCCGCCACGCGCATGCTGGTGCTGCTGCCAACCCGTGAGCTGGCGCGGCAGACCTTGAAGCACGCCAAGCAACTGGCTGCTTTCACTCACCTGCAATCCGGCCTGATCTGCGGCGGGGAGACGTTCAAGTATCAGCGGGCCCTGTTTCGCAAAAACCCGGAAATCATTGTCGCGACCCCCGGGCGGCTGCTTGAACATCTGGAACAGGGCACGCCGGATTTCGATGACCTGGAAATCCTCGTCCTGGATGAAGCGGACCGCATGCTGGATATGGGCCTGCGGGAGGATGTGCTGAAAATCGTCGCCTGCTGCAACAAAAATGCGCCTGGAGCGAATTTTCACCCCGGCCCCGAAGGGGTGAGGCGCAGGGATGCGTCGAATAACGGGCGCCAGACCCTGCTGCTTTCGGCCACCCTCAATCACCGCGGGCTTGCCGGGATGACGGAGGCGTTGCTGCGCGAACCCGAGGTGGTCAGGCTCGGTGGCATTCGGGCCCCCCACCGCAATATCCGGCAACAGATAGTGCTGGCCGACGACCGGGACCACAAGGCGAGGCTGGCGGTCTGGCTGTTGGAGCATGAGGCCTTTGAAAAGGCCCTGGTCTTCACCAATACGAAGGCGCAGGCGGACAGCCTGGGCTTGCTGCTGCGGCGTCATGAACTGCGGGCCGGCGTGTTGCATGGTGATCTGGACCAGGAAGAACGCAACCGCATCATGACCCTGTTGCGCCAGGGCGGCATCAATGTGCTGGTGGCCACCGATGTGGCCGCCCGCGGGCTGGATGTAAAGGGCATCGACCTGGTCATCAATTTCGATATGGCCCGCAGCGGCAAGGAGCACGTCCACCGCATAGGGCGTACCGGGCGCGGGGAAAAAGAAGGGCTGGCTGTTTGCCTGATCAGCCCCCAGGAATGGAACCTGATGTCCGCTATCGGGCGCTATCTGCGGCTGCAATTTGAACGCCGCACTATCGAGGCGCTGACAGCCAAATACAAGGGGCCGAAAAAGCTCAAATCATCAGGCAAGGCGGCCGGCTCCAAGAAAAGGAAACAGCTCAAGAGAAAAGCTGCCGACAAGGCGAAACAGCGCCACAGAAACAGGAAAAACATCGGCAAACGGCGTGTCCCGAAGGCTGAACCAGCAGCGCCAGGCACTACATTGGATGGCGGCTCGAAGCCGCTGATGAAAAAGGGATGATAGTCCATGACAAGCGGGCCCCCGCGGTTTGCAAACAAGGGCTTCCCGGGCGGAAAACCGGGACGATTGTTGAGGCTTTGTCATGGGCAGGGTCACTACCCCCACCATTCACTGATTGAATCACCAAGTTTTCCGGTTGTGAAAGACTGAATTTTCCGGGTTAAAATGCATCCCCCTCTCTATTTCGTGAATTCTTTATATGAAACATTTGAACCAGGTGCTGCTGCATCCGAACAACCGGGTGGGTGCGGATCTCGATGCATGGCTGGCCCAGGCGGGCGGCAAGGGGTTGCAGGCCGCCTTGCAGGATCCCTCATCCCTTGTCGGATTGATCGAGAAGGCCGGGCTCAGGGGCCTGGGGGGGAGCGGCTTTCCCGTCCACGTCAAATGGGCGGCCGTTGCGGCCCAGAAGGCATCGCGGGACAAATACCTTATCTGCAATGGCAATGAGGATGAGCCTGGCACCTTCAAGGACCGTGTCCTGCTGGAGGAGACGCCCCATCAGGTCATCGAAGGGGCCACCATTGCAGCCCTGGCCACCGGCATAAACCGGATCGTTTTCTATATCAACCCGGACCTGGAGAATTGCCTGGAAACCATGCGCCGGGCCGTTGCCCAATGGAAAGGGTCGGATCTGGCGAAGCGCACTGCCGCCGTACTCGATAAGCCGCTGGAATACCGGGTGGTGCCGAGTTCCGGCCACTATATCGGCGGGGAGGAGACCGCGGCCATCGAATCCGTGGAGGGCAAGTTCCCTTTCCCCCGGGGCAAGCCGCCATATCCGGCCGAATATGGCGTGCACGGCCATCCAACCCTGATCAACAATATGGAAACCCTGGCCAATGTCACCCACATTGTCCGCAATGGGGCGGAGTGGTTCAGGAATCAGGGCATAGGAGAGGCGAGCGGGACCAAGATCTTCTGCCTCAGCGGGGATGTGCTCAAGCCGGGCCCTTATGAACTGCCCATGGGTACTCCCCTGAAGGACCTTATATATAAGTATGGTGGCGGGGTGCTGCTGGGCAAGGAGCTGAAAGCGGTGTTCACCGGCGGGCCTTCCAACACCATTCTCACCCCCAAGGATCTGGATGTGCCGCTGGATTTCGATTCAGTGCGTGAGCGCCGCTCCAGCCTGGGAACGGGGGCCATGATCGTCATCTCCGAAGGGACGGGGATTGTAAAGCGGGTGTCGGAATATGTGGATTTTTTCGCCCACTCCTCCTGCGGCCAGTGCCCGCCCTGCAAGACCGGCACCTACTACATCTCCCAGCTGCTGGGCAAGATCGACACGGGCCAGGGGCGGCAGGCCGACCTTGAGTCGCTGGTGAACCTGTGTGAGATCCTGCCGGGCAGCGGCCGCTGTCATCTGCTGGATGGTGCAGTCAAGGTATTGGAGAGCTCCCTCTATCACTTCATGGATGAATATAAACAGGCGCTAAAGACATAGTGATTTGCTTTGTCTTTTCATTGTCAATCAAAGGGTTATTGATATCATAAAGAAAAACCAATGATCTCTTCGGATAAGATATATCATTTGACCTTGGAACCCTCTTTTGACTATAGTTCTGCCCTTTGAGAATTCTTACCCCCTTTCAGGCGTATTATTCTCCCCTCCAATATAAACGGGAAAACATAGTTTCAGGCGGTGCGTGAGAGAGTGTTTTTCATTGCGTGCGGCCAGGTTGTTTACTGAAAATCTATCCTTGAAAGCATTTCACGGGAAGGCCTATGACTAAACAAGCAGCAGCGCAAAAGAGCAACGTCTCTGAGATCTCCGCAGGAAAAGCGAAGCGCATTGACGAACATATTATCGAAATAGTCAGTGATTCCGGCGAAGGCGCTCAGAAGTGCGGCCAGACCTTCGGGTCGGTCAGCGGCAAGATGGGCAACGGCGTGTGGACGGTGGAGATCATCCCGGCCGAGATTCAGCCGCCGGCGCGCTCGAAGGAGGGCGCCAGCGGCGTGCGCATCCGCCTCGGCTCCAAATATGTCACCAACATGGGCGATCAAGCCGATCTGGTGGTGGCCTTCAACGAACAGGTGCTGTACAACCGCATCGACAATCGCGCCTTCCGGGAGGGGACGGTGGTTCTCCTGGAGAACAAGTGGGCGGAGGATCCGCAGCCGGCGATCCGGGAGCAGTATGCCGAGGCGGTTGCCGACTTCAAGAAACGGGGCCTGATTATTCATGAGCTGCCGTTGGAGAAGGAATGTCTCAAGATCGTCTCCAACGCCAGGCGCGGCAAGAACATGTTCGTGCTGGGCATGCTCTGCCGCATCTACAGCCGGGATGTCCAACGGGCCCTGGACGAGATTGCAAAGACCTTTGCCCGCAAGGGTGAGAAGGTCATCAAGCCCAACCATGATCTGTTCAAGGCGGGTTATCAGTATGCCGCTGACAATCTCGAATACCATTACGAGATTCCGCCGGAGAAGGAGGGCGTGCAGAAGCCTACCGTGGTAACCAACGGCAACACGGCCATCGGCCTCGGCGTAATGGCCTCCGGCATGGAGTTGGTGGCCATGTACCCCATCACCCCTGCAACCTCCGCCTCTCACTACCTGGCGGATGCCTTCCATCTGACGGGCGGCTTTGTGCATCAGGCCGAGGATGAGATCGCGGCGGTCGCCTATGCGGTGGGCGCCTCCTATGCGGGCAAGACCGCCTGCACCATCACCTCCGGCCCCGGCATGGCCCTCAAGACCGAGGTCCTGGGCCTGGCGGTGATGTGCGAGGTGCCGCTGGTGGTGGTGGATGTGCAGCGGGGCGGCCCCTCCACCGGCCTGCCGACCAAGATCGAGCAGGGCGACCTGCTCTCCAGCCTCTACGGCATGCCCGGCGACGCCCCCAAGGTGATCATGGCGCCGGCCACCATTTCCGAGTGCTTCCATTTCATTATCACGGCCCGCAAGCTGGCCGAGGCCTTCCGCACACCCGTCTTCGTCCTCACCGACGCCAACCTGGCCACCGGCGTGCAGCCCTATGATCGTCCCGATCCCCAGGCCGAGTGGCTGTCCGCGCCGATCGATCAGTCCGAGTGGGACAAGAATGTGCCGGCCTACGACTGGGATGAAGAGACCGGCCTGTCGCCACGCCCGATCCCGGGTCAGCCCGGCGGTGAGTATGTCCTGACCGGCCTGGCCCATACCAGGCGAAGCTGCGTGGCCTATGACTCCATGTCCAACCAGACCGGCTGTAACATGCGCAGCCGCAAGATGGCCGCACTGGCCGCCACCCTGCAGAAGCCGGAGATCTATGGCGACAAGGAAGGCGATATCCTCGTCGTCAGCTGGGGCTCCACCATGGGCGCGGTGCAGGAGGCCGTGGACCGCCTGCGTAAAGAGGGCCGCAAGGTTTCCAACGTCCATCTGCGCTTTCTGGCCCCTCTCGAGAAGGACCTGAAAGAGATCTTCTCCAAGTTCAAGAAGGTCATGACCGTCGAGCTGAACTACAGCGATGATCCCGAGGCGCCGCTCATCAATGATGCGACCCGCCGTTATGCCCAGCTGGCCAACATCCTGCGTAATCAGACCCTGATGGATATCGATTGCTGGTCCATCGTACAGGGCGCGCCGTTGCAGCCTGGTGTGATTCATGACGCCGTCCTTGGCCGTCTCGAGAAACTGAATTAGGAGGTTCCGCCGATGTTTGGACTTAAAGCAGACTGGTCACTTGACGTTCAAGACCGCTATTTCACGATTGAAGATTACGAGGGCGCCAAGCCCCGCTGGTGCACCGGCTGTGGTGATCACGGCGTACTGACCGCCGTGCATAAGGTGTGCCGCGAGGCCCAGTTGCCACCGGAGAAGATCGTCGCCGTATCCGGCATCGGCTGCTCCAGCCGCCTGCCGCACTACATGGGCACCTATGGCTTTCACGGCCTGCACGGCCGGGCGCTGCCCTTCGCCTCCGGCGTAAAGGCCCGCCGTCCTGACCTGGACGTCTGGGTCGCCACCGGCGATGGTGACTGCTTCTCCATCGGCGGCTGCCACTGGGTGCATGCCCTGCGCTACAACATAGACATGACCGTGCTGGTGTTCGACAACGCCGTCTACGGCCTGACCAAGAAGCAGAGTTCGCCCACCAGCCCAGTGGGTCTCAAGACCAACACCCACCCGACGGGAGCCTTCCTGCCGCCGTTGAACCCCCTGACCGTCACCCTGGGCGTGAGCAACGTCTCCTTCGTGGCCCAGGTGGTGGACTGGAACCCGCTGCTGGTGTACGAAACCATCAAAAAGGCCCACGCCCACCGCGGCACCAGCTTTGTCCGCATCATTCAGCGTTGCCCCGTGTTCGTGGAAGAGGTGCACAAGGATCTCCAGAACGACCCGTCCCAGATCCTGCTGTTGAAACACGAAAACGGCATCCCCACCAACGAGGCGGTGGAGCGCATCTATCCCAACCAGCGGGAGCATGATCCGTCCGACTGGAACGCCGCCATGGAGATCGCCCGGAATGAACTGCAGGTGCCCTGCGGCCTGCTGTATCACAACCCGGACGCCCCGGTGTATGACGACTGGAGCAGCGTGGGCATGGGGATGTCCGACGAGGAAAAGATCGCCGGTATCAACAAGGCGCTGGATTCCTTCTCGATCTAACAGCTACAGGCACTCCACGACATGACAGCACGAGCCATTAAAGAGCAGCCGGCGCAGGAAGCTGAAAACAAGGCGGCGGGCCTGCCGGTCCTGCCCGCCGTTATCGCGGATGCGGCCGCTTCCGAGGAACTGATGGGCATCTTGCGCCGCTTCCACCTGGGTGAGCCGGGGGCGAGGGCGAAGGTAGGCGAGGTCAACAGTGATTTCCTGCCCGTCTCGCTTAACAGTTTCCGGGATGTTTCCAGGGTGCGGTATGACTATCCGCTGTTCCTGTCCCCGGCGGAAAAGGCCCAAGACGGCCCCCTGGCCAAGCCGCTTTCACGCTTTCTCGGGGATGCGGTGGAGGGCTTCGCCCCCGGCGCCGAAAGCGCCCGTATCCTGAAGGACAACCTGGCCTGGCTGGAGCGTGAGCTGTGCGGAAAAATGCATGGCCGGGAGCGGCCGGCGGAGGCCGCCCCCCTGTTCGCCGATGCCGCCAGCGCCCTGCAGGAGCATCTCAATCTGTCCGAGGAACACCGGGAGCGCCTGCAGGCCGATCTGGACAAGCTGATGGCCGCGGTGGAGCCCGGCAGCCAGCTCCTCGGCTACGGCCGCTATGCGGCCATTCACCTGTTGATCCATACGGTCCGCAGCAAAACCGCCCCCAGGCGCGCCGCCTTCCGGGAGGAGATCCAGGAGCTCAAGGGCAGCCTGAAGGCCCTGCTGGAGGTGGAAAAGGAAAAGTCCGCCAGCGCCAGGAAGCCGGGGGCCATCAAGGGCAGCGTCGGCGCCGCCAGCTCTTATTTCGACGCCAGCGCCTTCTCGAAAATGATCAGCCACGCCCAGGGCTCCATCGCCATGGCGCCGAAACGGCGCAAGCGCATCGAGGGGGCGTTGAAGGCGCTCGAGGGCTACCAGGAAGACCCCATCCTGATCCACTTCGTGCACGTGGACAAGCTGGCCGACACCTGGCTGGACGAGGCCCCCGAATTCGAGACGGTCCAGGATGCGGACCCCTGCCAGGCGGCGGCCGCCATTTTCGACAGGGAAGCGGCCAGGCTGGCCAAGGTCTTTGCCGCCGCGCGCATCGCCCGGCTCGAAATCGCCGGCAAATATGACGCCGCCGTGCATGATCCCTGGTTCAAGGACTTCGGCTGGGAGGGCTTCTCCCGGCAGGAACTGCTGCTGGTCCCCACCATCGCCGCCCTGGAGAACGCCGCCCGCATCGGCGGGGAAGGGCTGCCGTCCCTTTCCCGGCTGCTGAATTCAGGCCGGCACGTGCAGGTGCTTGCCCGCGTGCAGCCCCACAACAACCCGGGCGCGCGGGACGATGAGGACCCGTTCAAGAGCTACCGCCTCGAACTGGGCTACCTCGGCATCAGTCATCGCCAGGCGGTGGTCTCCCAGTCCTCCGCGGCCCGCTATGACCACCTGCTGGCCCAGTACGACCTGGCCCTGGAGGCCACCCGCAGCGGGCTTCACCTGCTCAGCACCGGCGCCCAGCCGGCCAGCGATGACGCCCTGGACCCCTGGTTCGTCGCCAGCGCCGCGCTGGAAGGCCGTGCCCATCCCTTCTTCCGGGTGGACCCCCAGGCCGGTGACGATGCCGCCTCACGCATGGACTTCAGCTGCAACCCGCAGCCGGAGCAGGACTGGCCCCTGCACAGCTACAGCTACCAGGAGGCCAGCGGCGAAGTGGTCGATTCGGAGCTGGTCTTCACCTTCGCCGACTATGCGCTGGTGGTGTCGCGCCTGCACAGCCATTTTGGCCTGATTCCGGCCGGCTGCGTATCGGACAACCTGGTGCCGGTGGCCCAGTGGCTCGCCATGTCCGAAGAGCAGGCCAACGACTGCATCCCCTTCGTGTGGGCCGTCGACGGCAAGGGCGTCCTTCACCGGCTGGCCATTACCCGGGCCCTGGTGATGGCCTGTCAGGATCGCCGCAACTTCTGGCGGACCCTGCAGGAGCTGGCCGGCGTGCGCAACCGCTATGCCGAACTGGCGGCCCAAAAGGCCACCGAAGAGGCCCAGGCCGCCGCCGCCGCCGAGATCGAGAGCATACTGAAGGAACACGCCGAGGAGCTGGAGCGGGTCCGCACCGAGACCGCCGGCGAGGCGCTGGGCCGCCTGGCCGACGCCCTGGTCGGCCTGGACCTCTCCGCCATGGCGCCGGCCGCTTCGGCGGCGGCCCCGAAGGCCGCTCCGGCGGAGGCGCCGGCCGCCGCCCCGGCACAAGAAGCAGCGGCGCCCGAACCGGAGGCCGCCCCTGAGGCCGCTCCGGAACCTGAAGAGGAAGAGGTCAGCTTCGACGAGCCCTGGATCGAAACCATCCTGTGCACCAGTTGTAACGACTGTATCAACCTCAACCCGCAGATGTTCGTCTACAACGACGACAAGCAGGCCTATATCGCAGACCCCAAGGCCGGAACCTATGCCCAGCTGGTCGAGGCGGCCGAGTTCTGTCCCGCCAACTGCATCCATCCCGGCAAGCCGCTGAATCCGGATGAGCCTGGACTGGAAGAGCTGATCAAACGGGCCGAGGCGTATAACTAGTTTTTTTATGTCCTTCGATCTAGAGACAATCTTCTCCGCACCGGGCATCATGCTCGGGCTGGGACTGTTTTTCGGTATCGTGCTGGCGGTGGCCTACCGTTTCCTGAAGGTTGAAGAAGACCCCAGGATCGACGATACGGAAGAGCTGCTGCCGGGCACCAATTGCGGGGCCTGCGGAGAGCCCGGCTGCCGCGCCTTTTCCGAGAAACTGGTGGCGGGCGAAGTCCAGCCCAGCAAATGCACCGTGGCCAGTCCCGAGGCCCTTGAAAGCATTGCCGAGTACCTCGGTGTCGATGCGGGCGAGCAGGTCAAGCAGGTGGCGCGGCTGCGCTGCGCCGGCGGCAGGGCGGAGGCCGCCCAGATTGCGGAATACCAGGGCTTCGACGGCTGCCGCGCCGCGGATGTGGTATCCGGTGGCGGCAAGGGCTGTCCCTGGGGCTGCCTGGGGCTCGCCGATTGCGAGATATCCTGCACCTTCGATGCCATCAAGATGAACGAAGACGGGCTGCCCAAGGTGGACGTGGACCTCTGCACCGCCTGCGGCGATTGTGTGGAGGCCTGCCCGCGGGACCTGTTCGAGATCAGGCCCCTCAACGAGCACCTCTACGTCCAGTGCAATTCCCCCCTGGCCGGCGACGACGCCGTGGCCCTGTGCAGCGTGGCCTGCGACGCCTGCGGCCGCTGCTCCGCCGATTCGGCTCCCGGCGTGGTCACCATGGAGAACAATCTGCCGGTGGTGCACTTCCAGGCCGGGCCGCTCAAGCCCGAGGCCACCTTCCGCTGCCCCACCAACGCCATCGTCTGGCTGGAAGGCAACCAGTTTGAACAAGACAGCCAAGATCAACACAAGAGCCTGAAACGACATGCCTAGTTTAAACACCATGGCCATTCGCCTGTACCGGCGTTTATTCGCGTCTTCGGCCGGGGAACGGCGGGAAGATGGAGTGGAGGCGGTGCTGGACGGCAACAGTGCCGTCGCCGTCACCGAGGCCGGCATCGCCGGCGCCAGCGCCCTGGGGACCTCTTTCCCCGGAGACGGCGCCAACCAGGCCTGGCGCTGTGAGCAGGAGCAGCGTGATACGGATGCCTTCGGCGGCCTGATCGCCACTTGCGAAACCGAGGGTCCCCGTGGCGCGCTGGCCGCCGCGAGCGGGCTGGCCATGGCCGGCAGCCGGGCCACCGCCTTTGTCTCCGGACAGGACATCGCCGCCGCCCAGGATCTGCTGCGGGCCGCCGCCGGCAGGCATCTGCCCCTGGTGTTGCACCTGGAGAACCGCACCCTGGCCGCCCAGGGCGGCTCCCTTGGCAGCGGCCATGAGGCGATTCATCTGAGCGCCGATTCCGGTTTCTTTACCCTGGTCGCCTCCAATGTCCAGGAAGCGGTGGATTTCACCCTCATCGCCCGCCGCGTGGCCGAGCAGGCCCTGGTTCCCGGCCTGGTCGCCATGGATGGGGAGCAGACGGCGCAGGCGGTCCAGGATGTCCTGCTGCCTTCCCTGAGATTGGCCGAGCGCTTCATCGGGCCGGCCGACGAACAGATTCCGGTCCCCACCGATGCGCAAAGGCTGCTGTTCGGCGAGACCCGCCGCAGGGTGCCGATCTGGCATGACCTGGACAACCCGGTCATGCACGGCGCGCTGCAGGGACCGGAGAGTTCGCCCCTGGGTGCGGTGGCCCAGGCCGCCTGTTTTGAACAACAGGTGGCCGGCATGCTCGAACAGGCCTTTGCCGAATTCGCCCGGCAGGCGGGCCGGCAGTATGGTGCGCTGTCCACCCATGATTTGGGCCCGGATCCGTCCGAGTGGCCGCACTATTCCGAAGATAACGCCAAGCTGGTGCTGGTGGCCCAAGGGGCCGCCATCGAGACCGCCAGGTCGGTGGCCGGGCATCTGGCCCGCGAGTGGGAAGAACATGTGGGCGTGATCGGCATCCACTGCGTGCGCCCCTTCCCGGCCGAACAGATGGCCGGCCTTCTGGCGGGCCGCAAAAACGTGGTGGTGCTGGAGCGGGCGGATACGCCGCTGGCCGGCGATGCGCCGCTGATGCGCGAACTGCGCGCCGCCCTGGACCGGGCCCGGGAGAACAGCCGCCATGGGGAGCAGACCCATCCGGGCTACCCGGCCATCAAGGAAAACCAGCGGCCGCGCCTGCGCTCCGTGATCTATGGCCTGGGCGGCCAGCCGCTACGGGCGGCGGATCTGATCGCCCTGTGCAATGAGCTGGATGGCAGGAATGCGCCCCGCCTCTATCTCGGCGTCGATTTGGCGCGCAGCACCAGTAAATATCCGAAACGCCAGGTGCTGCTGGACAGCCTGCGGCGCGCCTATCCCGAGATTGCGGACCAGGGCGTGCGGGCGGCTGCGGAGGCCCCTGACCTGCGTCCCGCCGGGGCCCTCAGCATCGCCGTGCACCGGGTGACCGGGCAGGGCGCCGAGGGGTTGGCCGTGGAGGCCGGCAATTATCTGCACCGGCTGGTGGGCGGCCATCTGCGCAGCCGGCCGGGGCTGGCCTGGGAGCGCTGGGGCGCCTGCTGCACCGACCTCCTGACCCATGCCCCGGAGGGGCTGCAAGACGTCGGCGACGATGCGCCGGTGGACTTTGCCATCATGGCGGCCAAACGCCCCAATCCCCTGCTCAAACCCCATGCCGGGCTGCGTGATGGCGGCGCCCTGATGATAGTGGGCGCCGGCACGGACGATGCCCTGTGGCAGGGGCTTTCCGCCGAAACCCGCGCCGCCATCCGCCGGAGAAACCTGACCCTCTACGCCGTGACCCCGCGCAAGCGCAATGCCAGGACGCCGGGCGTGGCCGGGGCCGATCTGGCCCGGGAACACCTGCTGGGCGCGCTGTTCAAGGCCCTGCTGGATGCGGGCCGGGTGGACGTCAAGGCGCGCCGGCTCATACCCGCGCGGCAGGAGGCCCTGGAAGGCCTGCCGAATCAGGAGGCCGCCGCCCTGCTGGCCTCCTTCCAGAACGGCATCGCCGCCGTGCGCAAGATAGACCACAGCGCCCTGGGCGAACCCGCGCGGACCGCCGCCGGAGCCGACCATGTCCCCATGGCCGTGCGCCGCCTCGGGGGCGATGGTGAACGCCATGACAGCCTGCCCCGGTTCTGGGACCAGGTGGGCATCCTCTACCGCAAGGGCGAGACGGACGACCTGACCGCCGACCCCTACATGGCGGCAGGCACGGTGCCGCCGCTGACCTCCACCTTCCGCGATTTCAGCGGCGCCAGGCGCATGCTGCCGGCGTTCGATCCCAAGGAGTGCACCGGCTGCGGCAAGTGCTGGACCGGCTGCCCGGACGGCGCCATCGGGGCCGTCGCCCTGACCCCGGGCGCCCTGATCGACGCCGGGATCTCCGCCACCGGCGCCGGCACCCTGCGCCAGATGGGCTCCAAGATCGCCGGGCGCATCAGCAGCCAGGGCCGCAGCGGCAAGGCCGGCAGCGGTACTGCCGGGACCCTGCTCAAGGACGCCTACGCCTGGCTGCAGGAGAAGGCGCCCCTGCCGGCGGACCGCAAGCAGGCGATGGACGAGGCCTTCGACAGCGTCCACGGGAAGCTCGCCGCCCTGCCCGTGGTGCTGACCGGGCACTTTTTCAAGGATCTGGAGGCCGAGCGCAAGGACAGCGGGGCGCTGCTCTCCCTGGCCATCAATCCGGACGCCTGCAAGAGCTGCGGCATCTGCATCGCCGTTTGCGAGCCCGGCGCCCTGAAGGCGGAGAAGCAGGACGCCAAGCGGCTGGAACAGGCAAGGGAGATCTGGAATATCTGGGAAGCGACCCCGGACACCCCATCCGAGGTTATCGAGCGGGTGGGCGCCAACCCCGAAGTGGGGCCCATGGCCGCCGTCCTGCTGTCCCGCTTCTGCGCCATGGCGGTTGCCGGCGGCGACGGCGCCGAGGCCGGATCGGGAGAGAAGATCGCCGTGCGCCTGGCCCTGGCCGCCACCGAGTACCAGCAGCAGCCCCTGGTTCACGGATTTACCCGGGAGGTGGGCGAGACCCTGGATGCGGTCAGGGAACGGATTCGGGAAATCATGGCCGCGGCCCTGCCGGCGGATGACCTGGACGCCATCCTGGCCGGACTGGACCAGGTCAGGGGCGGCCTGGTGGATATCGCCGAACTGACCGGCAAGATCGAGGCGGCCGGCGAGGGCGAGGCCGTGCACGTGGCCCAGTTGCGCCGCTTGGCGAACCTGGCCAAGGAACTGACACAACTGCGCTGGCATCTGGCCGAAGGCGGGCACGGCCTGGGCCGGGCGCGCTTCGGGCTGGCGGTTGCGCCGGGGCCGGTCGCGACCTGGGCGGGGGTCTTCCCGAACAATCCCTTCCAGGTCCCGGTGGCCGTGGACATGACCGGAGACACGGCCCAGATGGCCGCCGGCCTGCTGGAGGGCCAGCTGCGGGAGGCCGTGGCCGCCCACGCCCTCATGCGCCGGGCCCGGCTGGAGCTGGATCAGCCCAGCGGCATCGAGCAGAAGCGCCAGGAGCTGGAGACCCTGGGCTGGCGGGATCTCACCGACGAGGAGCGCGCCCTTTGCCCGCCGCTGCTGCTGGTGGGCAACGACGAGACCCTGGGCGGCCGCGGTTTCGCCCAGGTGGCCTGGCTGCTGAAATCCGGCCTGCCGGTCAAGGTGCTGGTGCTGGCGGATCTCGATCTCGGCCTGGACGGGGCCGGCCTGGCGGACGCCCCCCTGGCGGCCGCCCGGGATCCCAAGGCGGACCTGGGCCTGCTGGCCGTCGCCCAGCGCAGCGCCTATGTGGCCCAGACCTCCGTGGCCGCGGCGGCTCATCTGCGCCAGAGCATGCGCGAGGCCCTCAAGTACAAAGGGCCGGCGCTGATACATGTCCATGTCCCCAGCCCCGGGCGCCATGGCTTCCACGTGAACCAGGCCATGCGGCAGGCCCGGCTGGCGCTGGACAGCCGGGCCTTCCCCCTGTTCCGCTACGACCCACAAGGGGAGGGGGTATTCGGTTCCCGCATCAGCCTGGAGGGCAACCCGGAGCCCGGCGAGGCCTGGCTGTCCAACGAGGATGGCACGCCGTTCACGCCGGCCCACTGGGCCATTACCGAGCGGCGTTTCGCCGCCCGTTTCGCCCCCGTCGGCGACGAGGATCCGGCGCCCACCGCCCTCGACGCCTGGCTGGAGCTGGACGCGCCCGCCCGCCGGGGCAAGACCCCCTTCATCTCCGTGACGGAAGAGGACGGCGCCGGGGAGGTGCGTTACCGCATCGACCCGGAGCTGGCGGACCAGATCGCGGAGCGCGGCCAGGTCTGGCGCACCCTGCAGGAACTGGCCGGTGTGGAGACGCCCTTCGCCGCCGCCGTCGAGCAGGCCACCGAGGCGCGCCTGGAGCAGGCCCACGAGGCCGTGCTGGTGGCGCTGAAGAAAGAGTATGAACAGCAGATCGGAGCCGTGCAGAGCAGCGCCCAGGCCCAGGCGGCGGCGCAGGTGCGCGAGCAGTTGCTGAAGATAGCGGGATACAAATAAGGGAGCGGTCGTCTGGAGGCAGGGTAGAGGGTGGATAGGTATTTCCCGGCCCACTGACAACTGAAAACTGAAAACTGACAACTTGGGTTAAAGCCTATGAATTTACATGAATATCAAGCCAAGGGGCTGTTCGCGGAGTATGGCATTCCCGTCCCCGTGGGACAGATGATCGAATCGGTGCACGACGCGGAATCGGCTGCCGCCGCCATCGGCGGCGATGCCTGGGTGGTCAAGGCCCAGGTGCATGCGGGCGGCCGCGGCAAGGCGGGCGGCGTCAAGCTGGTCAAGAGCCTGGATGAGCTCAAGTCCGAGGCGGACCGCATGCTGGGCGGCGGCCTGGCCACCTTCCAGACCCACGGGCGGGAGCTGCCCATCAACCAGGTGCTGATCGAACAGACCCTGGATATCGACCGGGAGCTCTATCTGAGCGCCCTGGTGGACCGGGGCAGTGAGCGCGTGGTGTTCATGGCCTCCGCCGCCGGCGGCATGGATATCGAAGAGGTGGCCGCCACCACGCCGGAAAAGATCGTGACCGTCCATGCCGATCCGGCGGCCGGCCTGCAACCCTACCAGTGCCGCCAGGCCGCCTTTGGCATGGGGCTGGAGGGCAAGCAGGTGTCCGCCCTGACCCGGATCATGCTGGCCCTTTACAAGCTGTTCATGGAAAAGGACCTGAGCCTGGTGGAGATCAATCCCCTGATCGTGACCGGCGAGGGCGAGCTGCTGGCGCTGGACGGCAAGATCAATATCGACGACAACGCCCTCTACCGCCGTCCCGACCTGCTGGCCATGCGCGACACCGCCCAGGAGGACGAGTCCGAGTGCGAGGCCCAGAAGCACGACCTCAACTACATCACCCTGGACGGCAACATCGGCTGCATGGTCAACGGCGCCGGCCTGGCCATGGCCACCATGGACCTGATCAAGCTGCACGGCGGCGATCCGGCCAACTTCCTGGACGTGGGCGGCGGCACCACCGCCGAGCGGGTGGCGGCGGCCTTCAAGCTGATCCTGAGCGACGCCAAGGTGGAGGCCATCCTGGTGAACATCTTCGGCGGCATCGTGCGCTGTGACCTGATCGCCGAGGGCATCATCTCCGCGGTGAAGGAGGTGGGCGTCTCCATTCCCGTGGTGGTGCGCCTGGAGGGCACCAATGCGGCCAGGGGCCGGGAACTGCTGGACGAGAGCGGCCTGAGCCTGATTTCCGCCGAAGGCCTGACCGACGCGGCCGAGAAGGTCGTGGCCGCCGTCGCCTGAGGCAATCGCTGATTGCCGGTGCCGTCCCCGGTGTTGAGAACCCCCCCGCGGGCGCTGGCTTTGGGCGCTGCCCTCGCGCTCCTCGGTGGCTGCACCGCCGGGCCCACGGAGGCGGAGCTGACCGCGGCCATCCGGGCGGAAATGGACCGGGCCAACGCATTGGCGGCCTCCATGCTGGGGCCGGAGGCCGCGGCCAGGACGGCGACCCGGATACACGGCCTCGATAAGCTCGGCTGTGTGAAGGAGGAGGGCGGTGACGCCTATGTTTGCGGCATCGAGGTGGATATCACGGCGCCGCCGGCGCAACGCCGCAAGCTGGCCTCAAGGGTGCGCATGGCGAAACAAGATAATGGCTGGACGGTGGTCAAGACCTTTTGACCATCCAGCTACGGTTTTAGCTGAATGCTGATACAGGAATCCGAACAATGAGTATTTTGATCAACAAAGAGACCAAGGTCGTCGTCCAGGGATTTACCGGCAAGCAGGGCACCTTCCATGCCGGCCAGGCCATCGAATACGGCACCAACATCATCGGCGGCGTGACCCCGGGCAAGGGCGGCCAGACCCACCTGGACCGTCCCGTGTTCAACACGGTGCGTGACGCCGTGGACGCCACCGGCGCCGACGCCAGCATGATCTACGTGCCGCCGGCCTTCGCCGCGGACGCCATCCTGGAGGCCGCGGACGCCGGCATCAAGGTCATCGTCTGCATCACCGAAGGCATTCCGGTGCTGGATATGCTGAGAGTGAAGGCCGCCCTGCGCGGGCACAACAAGCCCTATCTCATCGGCCCCAACTGCCCCGGCGTCATCACCCCGGGCGAGTGCAAGATCGGCATCATGCCGGGCGCCATACACCAGCCGGGCTGCGTCGGCGTGGTCTCCCGCTCCGGCACCCTCACCTATGAGGCGGTGCGCCAGACCTCCCTGGCGGGGCTGGGGCAGTCCACCTGCGTCGGCATCGGCGGCGACCCCATCCACGGCATGAACTTCATCGATTGCCTGAAGCTGTTCCAGGAGGACGACCAGACCAAGGGCATCATCATGGTGGGTGAGATCGGCGGCAGCAAGGAGGAAGAGGCGGCCGAGTTCATCAAGGCCAATGTCACCAAGCCGGTGGTCTCCTACATCGCCGGGCTGACCGCGCCTCCGGGACGCCGCATGGGCCATGCGGGCGCCATCATCTCCGGCGGCAAGGGGGCCGCCACCGACAAGATCGCCGCCCTCGAAGCGGCCGGGGTGACCGTCTCCCGCTCCCCCGCCGACATGGGCGGGCATATGGCGAAGTTGATCAATGGTTGACGCCCGGCGGTTGCCAATAAAATGATGAAAGCATTGCGTCTGCCCGGCCGGGCCCTCGGCGGCTTCGATCACGGCGTCCATCCGCCTCATCACAAGGAGCGGACGGAGGATCTGCCGATCCAGCGGCTGCCCTTCGGCAGCCGCTTCGTAATGCCCCTGGGGCAGCATATCGGCGCGCCCTCCGTGCCGGTGGTGAAGGCCGGTGATGCGGTGCGGCGCGGCCAGCTCATCGCCGGGCCGGGCGGCTTCGTCTCCGTGGCGCTGCACAGCCCGGTGACGGGAAAGGTGCTGGATGTCGGCCCTCACCGCTATTCCGACGGCACCTTCCGCGAGGCCATCGCCATCGAGGCGGATCCCTACGACAGCCAGGAGTTCGAGGGCGCCCCCATCGACTGGGAGTCCCTCTCCCTGGAGGCGTTCATCGGCGAGGTGCAGAAGGCGGGCATCGTGGGCATGGGCGGCGCCGCCTTCCCCTGCCACGTCAAGTATTCCCTGCCGGAGGGCACCAGGATCCGCTGCCTGCTGATCAACGGGGCCGAGTGCGAACCCTATCTGACCACCGACCACCGCCTGATGGTGGAGCGCCCCGAGGCCCTGCTCCATGGCGCGGAGATCGTCCGCAGCAAGCTGGGGGCGGAGGAAATCGTCATCGGCGTCGAGAAGAACAAGCCCGATGCCATCGAGATGCTGCAAAGGTCCATCGGGCCGGGGCAGCCGGTGCGGGTGGTCCCCCTGGAGGTGAAGTATCCCCAGGGAGCGGAGAAGATGCTCATCAAGTCCATCTTCGGCGTGGAGGTGCCGGCGGGCAAGCTGCCGCGGGACGTGCAGATCGCCGTCAACAATGTGGGCACCATCGTCGCCATTGCGGATTATTTTCAGAAGGGCATGCCGCTGATCGAGCGCGTGGTTACCGTCTCCGGCCCGGGCGTGGCCTATCCGGCCAACCTGCTGGCGCCCCTGGGAACCCCCATTCGCGACCTGTTGCGCTTCGCCGGCGGCCTGAAGGAGGAGACCCGCCAGGTGGTCATGGGCGGTCCCATGATGGGTGCCTCCATCGCCGATCTGGACGCACCCATCCTCAAGGGCAGCTCCGGCATTCTCGCCCTTACCGCGAATGAGACCGGCCGGCCCGAGGAGCGGCCGTGCATCCGCTGCGGCCGTTGCGTCGAGGCCTGTCCCTATTTTCTCAACCCGGCCCGGTTCGCCCGCCTGGCCAGGGCGCGCCTGTATGAAGAAATGGCGGAGAAATATAATGTGATGGATTGTGTCGAGTGCGGCTGCTGCACCTATTCCTGTCCTTCCGGCATCCCCATTGTGCAGCACATCCGTACCGCCAAGGATTACCTGCGCTCTATGACGAGGAAGGAAAAGTGACTCAGAAGGACCCAAAACTGTTAATCCAGCCGGGGCCGCAACTGCGCCAGGAGATGACCACGCCGGTGGTCATGCGGGATGTGTGGTATGCCCTCACGCCGGCCACCCTGGCGGGCATCTGGTTCTTCGGTCTGGGCGCCTTTTTGGTGCTGCTGGCCAGTATTGCGGGCGCCGTGCTGGTCGAGTGGTTCTTTTCCCCGCAGGAGAAGCGGCGCTATTTCCTGGGTGACGGCAGCGCCATCCTGACGGGCTGGCTGCTGGGCCTGACCCTGCCTCCGGCCCTGCCCATGTGGATGGCCTTCATCGGCGGGGCGGTGGCCATCGGCCTGGGCAAGACCATCTGGGGGGGACTGGGCGGCAACCTGTTCAATCCCGCGCTGGTGGGCCGGGCCTTCCTGCTGGCCACCTTCCCCATCGCCATGACGACCTGGACGGCGCCGGGGGATTTTTTCAGCATTCCCTCCTCGGTGTTTGCCCTGCCGCTGATGCAAGGGGAGGTGGACGCCCTGACCCAGGCCTCGCCCCTGGGCCTCATGAAGTTTGCCCATAAGGAGACGGGGTTTTTCGACCTGCTGTTCGGCAACACCTCGGGCTCCCTGGGCGAGACCAGCGGCCTGCTGCTGATTCTCGGCGGCGTCTATCTCTGGTGGCGGCGTGATCTGGACTGGCGCATCCCCGTTGGAATACTTGCTGCGGCAATGGTCTTTTCCAGTATTCTGTTTCTGATCGATCCGGACAAGTATCCCGGTCCCATTTTCTCGGCCCTGTCCGGCGGCATGCTGCTGGGCGCCATCTATATGGCGACGGATCCGGTGACCTCCCCCCTTACCCCGAAGGGCACCTGGATCTTCGCCATCGGCATCGGGCTGCTGGTGATCCTGATCCGGGTGTTCGGCGGTTTTCCCGAGGGCATGATGTACGCCATCCTGCTCATGAATGCCGTGACCCCATTGATTGACCGTTATACCCAGCCGCGGGTGTTCGGACGCGGGCTAGACTCCAAATGAGCGATCAAGAACAACAGGCGCCCGCCGGCGGCGCCGAAGAACCCAGCCCCAACCGGCTGGTAGGGACCCTGGCGGTGGCCGGCCTCATATCCGGCGTCATCATCATTGCGGTCTACCTGGCGACCTTCAACACTATCAAGGAGAACAAGGCCAGGGAGTTGCGCGAGGCGGTGTTCCGGGTCCTGCCGGGCGTCGCCCACATGCAGAAGCTGCTGCTGAAGGATGGCAAGCTGGTGGTTTCCCATGTCGAGGAAAAAGACGAGGAGCCCATCTACGCCGGCTATGACAAGGAAGGGAATTTCATCGGTTACGCCATACCGAGCGCGGGCCCCGGCTTTCAGGACACCATCAGCGTGCTTTACGGCTACCGGCCCAAGGAGCGGCTGGTGGTCGGCATGTGGATCCTGGACAGCCGCGAGACCCCAGGCCTGGGAGACAAGATCTACAAGGATGCCGCCTTTGTGGCCAACTTCGACAGATTGGAGGTCGATCCCAAGATCGTGGCGGTGAAGAAAGGCACCAAGTCCAAGCCCAACGAAATAGACGCCATCACCGGCGCCACCATCTCTTCCAAGGCGGTGGTGCGGATCATCAACGAGGGAAATGAGCGCTGGTTGTCCAAGCTTCCCGAGCCGGGCTCCGAGCCGGCCTTTGAGAAGGTGGAAGAGAAGAAAGGCGAGAAGGGAAAAGAGGGGCAGGAACATCCGCCGGGCGCGAATGACGAAGGCCTTTAACCTGTGACCTTTAACCTTTAACCTTTAACCTATACAGATATGGCCAAATCCCAGCAACAAGCATACGACGAATTCATCAAGGGCGTCTGGCGCGAAAACCCGGTTTTCGTGCAGGTGCTGGGCATGTGCCCCATGCTGGCGGTGACCAACTCCGCCATCAATGGCATCGCCATGGGCCTGGCCACTTTTTTCGTGCTGGTCTGCTCCAGCTTTTTCGTGTCGCTGCTGAAGAGCTTCATCCCCAAGCAGGTGCGCATTTCCTGCTTCATTATCATTATCGCCACCTTCGTGACGGTGGTGGATTACACCCTGCTGGCCCTGGTTCCCAAGGTGCACAAGGAACTGGGTGCCTTTATTCCGCTGATCGTCGCCAACTGCCTGATCCTCGGGCGGCAGGAGGCCTTTGCCTCGAAGAACACCATCCCCATGGCGATGCTGGACGCGGTGGGCATGGCGAGCGGCTTTCTGCTGGCGCTGGTCTCCCTCGGCGGCATACGGGAGATCCTGGGGGAGGGCAAGCTGCTCGGCTTCTCCCTGTTCGGCCCCAACTTCGAACCCTGGGTGATCATGATCCTGCCGCCCGGCGGCTTCATCACCCTGGGCCTGATGCTGCTCTTTTTCAACTGGGTCGAGGAGCGTAAGAAAAAACTCGATGCGCAACTGGCCGCGGCTGAAGGGGGCGCCGACTGATGGGTGATCTGGGCTGGATCTTTATCAGCGCCCTGCTGATCAACAACTTCGTACTGGCGTACTTTCTCGGCCTGTGCCCCTTCCTGGGCGTGTCCGGCAAGCTGGAGACCTCCTTCCGCCTGGGCATGGCCACCGTCTTCGTCATGGTCATTACGGCGCTCTGCGCCTGGATTCTGAACACCTATGTCTTGATCTACGCACCCTATCTGCGCCTGATCAGCTTTATCGTGGTCATCGCCAGTGTGGTGCAGTTCATCGAGATGGTGATCAAGAAGCTCAGCCCGGCCCTGTTCCGCTCCCTGGGCATTTTCCTGCCGCTGATCACCACCAACTGCGCTATCCTGGGGCTGGCGATTTTCGCCACCAACAAGGGCTACGGCCTGTGGGAAGGCTTGGTTTACGCCCTGGGCGCCGGCCTCGGCTTCACCCTGGCCATCGTCCTGATGGCGGGCCTGCGCGAAGAGACGGAGCTGTCCGAGGTGCCGGTGCTGGTGAAGGGCATCGCCTTCAATCTCATCATCTCCGGCATCCTCTCCATGGCCTTTATGGGGTTTGCCGGCCTGTTCAGTTCTTCGTGAACGCCATGCTTAATCACCTCTTCGCGCTCTTGGGTCTGGTCGGTCTGTGCGCCCTCTGGATCGTATTCCAGATGTGGCTGAACAAGCAGGATCCCGCCAAGCCCAAGTTCGAGACCAAGGGTTGCGGCTGTCATACCACCAAGCAGAAGTGTGTGGATAATAAGACAGCGAAGTAACCTGCCTTGAACCGTTTTTGCAGGGTGGAAATGTATAGTTTGAATGAGAAATCTCCTCGACGAGGCAATAGTATGTTTGTTAAATGGGGTGGTGCAGCCGTTTTTACTGCCGCTTTGTCGGTTGCCGCCATCGGACCGGCCGACTCCCAGGAAGAGACAGCGGCTTCAACCGGCCGGGATTTTCCCGCTGAACCCTCTCTCCAGGAACCTGAACGCCCAAGCTGGAGCAGCTCGGTTGTAGTGGCCTCTGAGGCGGTGGAGCAAACTTCCCCGGAAAGGCCCATAAAATTCTCCAGGAATGCGAAACGGCCAAGACCTGCGAAACCCGCAAAACCCGTAAAATTCGTGAAGCCCGGCAAATTTGTGAAATCCTCCGGGCCGGCGGTGACCGCGGAAACCCCGAAACCCATGGCGCCCGTGGAACCGGCAGAGACAACCCAGGAACCCGTGGCGGCCACAGAGCCGCCAGAGACAACCAAAGAACCCGTGGCGCCCGCCGAACCAGCGGGAACGGCAGGGGTTGCGCAACCCGCGGAGCCGGCGCCCCCCAAAGGGCCGCCCCCCTGCTGGCTTATGCCATCACTTCAACATTGCAAAACGGCGAAACCCATGGCGCCGACGGAACCGCCGGCGGCTGCGGAAACCACGGAAGCCACGGAACCCGCAATGCCCCTGGAACCGGCAATAACCGAGGAAACGGCGGAGCCTGGCCGGCCTTCTGAGCTGGTGGAGCCGGCGGTATCCGGGGAAGCTGTAGAATCTACGCAATCCCCGGAGCCAACGGAGCCGGCGGTATCCGGGGAAACCGCAGAATCCACGCAACCTTCTGAGCCGATGGAGCCGGCAGTACCTGAAGAAACCGCCGTATCCACGGAATCTTCCCCGCCTGTGGAAGCTGCTGCATCCGAGGTGACCCAGGAGCCAACCCGGCCCTCGGAACCGGAAATATCAACCGACATCGGCCCATCCGAAGAACCTGGGGCAGAGGATGTTGATGAAATTGTTGAGACGGAGGCCATTGATGAGGAAGCATCGCCTGCGGCCCCGGATCCGGAAGCCGCCATACGTGAAGTCATAGCATCCTGGGCCGGGGCCTGGTCCGGTCAAGATGTAAATGCCTATCTCAGCCACTACGCCGGAAATTTCGTTCCATCGGGGAAACTGGACCGCAGCGCGTGGGAAAAACAGAGGAAGCAGCGGCTTACGGCTCCCGCCAGCATCGACATCCAGTTAAGCGATATTGAAATCACCATTACAGAGGATGGCGGTGCCAGCGCGGTTTTTAACCAGGCATACAAATCACCGCGATACTCCGACCGGGTCCGAAAGAGGCTTGAGTTCGTTTTTGAAAACGGCGCCTGGAAGATCAGCCGCGAGGAATCATTTTAGCCGCTGTCTTCCCCGGTTTGTTCTGATGTCAGCATTCCAGGGGGTCGCCATTGGGCTTCGTTGTTGAGAAACGGGGGCGGCCCGTGTTGGATATGATAATCGCCTTGGGGGCTATTTTCTTGCCGGGATCGCAGAAGGTGATGGTGACATTGCTCCCCGGCGCTTCTCCGGTAGGCTGATATCTGATCCATTTCCTGCCGTTGGTGGTGAGGATGCGGATGGCCCGGGATTTGGGCCGGTGCACCCGCAACAATTCTTCCCCGTCATCCCGTTTGCGGTTGGCGTTTGCGTCCGCGAACAGGATATACCCTTCCCGCCACTCGGAACCCGAAAGGCAGGTCCGGCCGTCCCGGCTGGGGCAGAGCACGGCGCGCAGGCCGCGCTTGATCGCTTCGCTGCGGGCCAGATGAAGATGGCTGGCCATGGTGCTGACGGAGGCGCTCATCCTGTTGCTCGTGCTGATCAGCCGCATGGCGGGCACCCCGGCCGCGAGGATGACAAGGGAGACCGTGAGGACGGTGATGGTCTCTACCAGGCTGAATCCGGATTGGCGGCTGGCCGGGCCCCGGGGGCGGCTGTCCATATCGATGTTCCCTGTGGCTCAATGCTGTCGGCCAGGAAACATAACCCTGTTCCTGCGCCGTTTTTGTAAGGGTTTTCCGAGAGGGGCTTCTGGTTTTTCCCAAACCTTCGAAGGGACCGGCCCGGCCCCGTCTCTTCAGCCGCCCCGCCTTGGGGCGGGACGGGCTCACGCCTTGTTCCGCAAGGGCTTTTCATCGAAAATGGCTTGCCGCCCGAGGGGGCGGTGCTGAAAAATTCAAACAATAAAAGGGGGTTTCTGAATGACAGACCGTACTTCCATTCACGGCCAATGGTCATCCCGCCTGGCGTTTATCCTGGCGGCTACCGGCTCGGCGGTGGGGTTGGGCAATATCTGGAAATTCCCTTATATCACGGGAGAAAACGGCGGTGGCGCCTTTGTGCTGGTCTACCTGGTTTGTGTCGTTATCGTGGGCATCCCCATCATGATGGCCGAGGTCCTGATCGGCCGGCGGGGGCGCCAGAGCCCCATCAACACCATGCGCCTCCTGGCCCATGAGGAGAGCCGGCACGGCATCTGGCAGATAGTCGGCTGGTCCGGGATGGTGGCCGGTTTTCTGATTATCTCTTTCTACAGCGTTATCGCCGGCTGGGCCCTGGCCTATGTCTTTCGCACGGCGTCGGGAACCTTTACAGGGGTGACGGCCGATGGCGTGAGCAGTATTTTCAGCAGCCTGGTTTCGGACCCGGAGCGGCTTTTGGCCTGGCACACCATCTTTATGGTGATGACCACCATTGTGGTCTCCCGGGGCGTCCGTTCCGGCCTGGAGCAGGCCGTCCGCGTGCTGATGCCCCTGCTGTTCATGCTGCTGCTGGTCCTGGTGGGCTATGCCATGAACACGGATAAGTTCGATGAGGGGCTGGCGTTTCTGTTCAGCCCCAATTTCAGCGCCCTGACCCCGGGGGCGGTGCTGACGGCCATGGGGCACGCCTTTTTCACCCTCAGCCTGGGGATGGGGGCCATCATGATTTACGGCTCCTATCTGCCAAAGAGCGCCTCCATTACGAAGACGTCGGTGGTGGTCGCCTTGATGGATACGCTGGTGGCGTTGTTGGCGGGGATGGCCATTTTCCCCATCGTCTTCGCCAACGGGCTGGAAGCCGGCGCCGGCCCGGGCCTGATTTTCCAGACCCTGCCCCTTGCGTTTGGCCACATGCCCGGCGGGACCCTGTTCGGCACGCTGTTTTTCGTACTGCTGGTATTCGCGGCCTGGACCTCGGGTATCTCCCTGCTCGAACCCGCGGTGGCCTGGCTGGTGGAGAACCAGGGGGTGAACCGGGTCAGGGCGGCGACCCTGATGGGGATCCTGGGCTGGCTGTTCGGCATCGTCACCATCATGTCGTTCAGCAGCTGGGCCTTTGAGTTCGATTTTGCCGGCGAGACCAAAAGGAGCGGCATGTTTGATATCCTGGACATCCTCACCGCCAACATCATGCTGCCCCTGGGCGGCCTGGCGATGGCGGTCTTCGCCGGCTGGTTCATGTCCCGGGACTCCACCATGGACGAACTGGGCATGGGCGACAGCCTGGTGTTCAGGGGATGGTTTTTCCTGGTGCGTTATGTGACGCCGGTGGCGGTGATCGTGGTGTTTCTGCAACTGCTCGGGGTGATTGATTTCTGATGACTGTTATCCATAAAAGCGCCCTGGTGCCGTACTCGGCGGCCCAAATGTACGGGGTGATCAATGATATTGAGTCCTATCCGGATTTTTTGCCCTGGTGCCATTCGAGCCGCTTGATTTCACAAACGGAACGGGAGCAATGCGGGCAGTTGGAAGTGGCCCGCGCGGGCATTCGTCAGAAGTTCACGACCCGCAACCGCCTGCATCCCAACAAGCGCATCGAGATCCGTCTCGAAGAGGGACCCTTCAGCAAGCTGGAGGGGGAATGGAGGCTGACGGAGCTGCGCCCGGATGCCTGCAAGGTGGAACTGGTGCTGGAGTTCGAGTTTTCCGGCAAACTGATCAATTCCGCCTTCGGCAGGGTATTCGGCCAGATCGCCACCACCCTGGTGGACGCCTTTTGCGGGCGCCTGAACGAGCTGTATGGAAAGCGGGCGCAGTGATGGCCGCTGAGGTGGAAGTGGCCTACGCCAGGCCCGATGAGCAGGCGGTCCTGAGCGTGCCGTTCAGGCCCGGCATGAGGGTGCGGGACGCCATCGAGGCATCGAAGATCCGGGAGCGGTTTCCCGAGATCGATCTCGATGTGAACAAGGTGGGGGTGTTCGGAAAGGTGGTGAAGCCGGATGCCCGGGTTTCGGCGGGAGACCGGGTCGAGATCTACCGGCCCTTGATCGCCGATCCCAAGGAGGCCCGCCGGAAGCGGGCTACTCGTAGCCGCTGTCGTCCGTAATGCCCAGTTTTTCCAGCGTCCGGGTAATATAGCCTTTGTCCTCTTCCTCCTGATCCGGCACGCTAACCACGGTTTCTTTCGTATTCGCCAGGGGGTCGGCCACGGGCCGGGGGCGGAAATCGCCTTCGATCCGGACCAGCTTCCCATCCTCGAAAAAGAGCGAAACCGTCTTCTGGGTGCGGGGGTCGCCCCCCGGCTTGTTGGAGTAGATGTAATCCCACCGGTCCTGGTGAAACACGTCCACCAGAATGGGGGTGCCCATGATATAGCGCACCTGGCGCCGGGCCATGCCGGGGCGCAGGCGGTTTATCATGTCCTGGGTGACGATGTTGCCCTGCTGGACATCGACATGGTGCATCAGGGGCGCATCCTCGAGGGTGCTGGGTATGGCTTCGCCCCATCCCTTCAGCGTTTCACAACCCGTGATGAACAGGCTTGCGCCCATTACCCAACAAGTGAGAGACTTTCGCATTCTGCCGGAACCGCTTCGATCTGAAAAAGGGCCTGGAATCATACCGTATGGGGGTTGGAAAAGACACGATGGGCGGACAAGAGATTCGTGATGCGGGGCTGAAGGTGACGCTGCCCCGGGTCAAGGTTTTGGAAGTGCTTGAAAAGGCGGGGGGAGATCATGTCAGCGCGGAAGACGTGTACAAACTGCTCCTGGAGCGCGGCGAGGTGATCGGGCTGGCCACCGTCTACCGCGTTCTGACCCAGTTCGAGTCCGCCGGCCTGGTTACGCGCCACCATTTCGAAGGCGGGCATTCGGTGTTCGAATTGGACCGTGGCGGCCATCATGACCATCTTGTCTGCATTCATTGTGGCCGGGTGGAAGAGTTCTTCGACAAAACCATCGAGAAGCGGCAGCAGGAGATTGCGCGGGAAAGGGGGTTCACCGTCGAGGACCATGCCCTGACCATCTACGGCTATTGCAGCAATCCCGATTGCGCCGCGGCGGCAAAGCGCTGAGCGCCGGTCAGTCCCTCGAATTCGAGACCATCTCCCTGGCGTGGGCCAGGGTCCGGCCCGTGATCTCCATCCCCCCCAGCATGCGGGCGATCTCCCGGATCCGCTCATCCTCCTCCAGGGCCTGCACGTCGGTGTGGGTGGTCTTGCCGTCGGTGTGTTTTTTGATCTGGAGATGCCGGTGGCCCTGGGCCGCGACCTGGGGCAGGTGGGTGACGCACAGCACCTGCCGGCTCTCTCCCAGCCGGCGCAGAAGCTGGCCTACGATCTCGGCGGTGCCGCCGCCGATGCCGGCGTCCACTTCGTCGAAGATGAGGGTGGGGATCAGGCCGCACTGGATGGTGGCGACCTGGATGGCGAGGCTGATGCGGGACAGCTCGCCGCCGGAGGCCACCTTGGCCAGGGATTGGGGGGGCTGCCCCGGGTTGGTGCTGACCAGGAATTCGATCTGATCCAGGCCGCCCGGGCCGGCGCGCTCCTGTGGCTGGGCCTGGATCTCCACGCTGAATCGCCCTTCCGGCATGCCCAGGTCGTGCAGCAGCCGGACAATGGCCTTTTCCAGCTTGCGGGCCGCCTGGCGGCGCTGTTTCGAAAGGGTTTCGGCCCGGCGCAGGTAGTCGGCGCGCAGGGCCGCCACCTGTTCCTCCAGGTTCGAAAGGTGGACGCCGGCGTGCTCCAGCTCGTTCAGTTCGGTCTGGAGCCGGTCCAGGCGGTCTGCCAGCTCTTGGGGGCGGACCCGGTATTTGCGCGCCAGGTCGTGGATCTCCTCCAGGCGGTTTTCCACCTGGCCGAGCCGCGCCGGGTCCAGGTCGAGGCCGTCGGCATACCGGCGCAGGCCGGCGGTGGCCTCCTCCACCTGGACCAGGGCCCCCTCCAGGAGTTCCCGGATGCCCGCCAGGTTGCCGTCCAGGGCGCTGAGTTCCTCCAGCTCCCTGCTGATGCGGGCCAGTTGCTCCTGCACCGAGCCCTCCCGGTCGTATAAGGCATCCAGGGCCTGGGCGGTGGTTTCGCGCAGCCGCCCGATATTGCTCAGGCGGGCGTGCTCTTCATCCAGGTCGGCGAGTTCGTTTTCGCCCAGCCGCAGGTTTTCCAGCTCGTTGACTTGATAGCGCAGCAGGTCCAGGCGGGCCGCCCGGTCCTCCGAGGCGGCGCGTAACCGGGCCAGGCTTTCGTCCTGGGTCCGCCATTGGCGGAACAGCCGCGCGGTTTCGTCGAGCAGCGGCCGGTGGCCGGCGTAGGCGTCCAGGAGATCCCGCTGGCAGCCGCGCCGCAGCAGGGATTGATGGGCGTGCTGGCCGTGGATGTCCACCAGCAGTTCCCCCAGGGCCTGTACCGACTGGAGGGGGGCGGGGGTGGCGTTGATGAAGGCGCGGGAGCGGCCGTCCCGCACCAGCACCCGGCGCAGGATGCACTCGTCCCCGGCGTCGAGGGCCTGCTCCGCCAGCCAGGTCCGGGCCGTGGTCAGGCCGGCGATGTCGAAGGTCGCCGTGATCTCCGCCCGGTTGCAGCCGCTGCGGATCATGTCGTTGTCGGCGCGCTCCCCCAGCGCCAGCCCCAGGGCGTCGATGAGGATGGATTTGCCGGCGCCGGTCTCGCCGGTCAGGACGGTCATCCCCGCCGCCGGCTCCAGTTCCAGGGAGCTGATGATGGCCAGGTCCTTGATATGCAGGTGGGTGAGCATCTGGGGCGGATGGTCTGGAAGCCCGGGCCTCGCCGCTATTTGACCGGATGCCCGCTCCATCCCAGCTTGGCCCTGAGGATATTGAAGTGATCGTGGCCGGAGGGGTGGATCAGGCGAATGGGATGCTCGTCCTTGCGGATGCGGATGCGATCCTCGCGGGAGGCCTTGAGGCTGTCGCCGCCGTCGCAGGTGATGCGCACGTTCCGGGGGTCCGTGCGGCCGCAGATGGCGATGTCGATGACGCAGTCGCCGCTCACCACGATGGGCCTGTTGCTCAGCGTGTGGGGGCAGATGGGCACCATCACCAGGGCGTTGAGGGCGGGATCGAGCAGGGGGCCGCCGCCGGACAGGGCGTAGGCGGTGGAGCCGGTGGGGGTGGCGACGATCAGGCCGTCCGCCCGCTGGGTCTCCACGAAACGGCCGTCCACGTGGGTCTCGAATTCGATCATGCGGGCGATGTTCCACTTGTGAATCACCACGTCGTTGAAGGCCTTGCGGCTGGCGTCCGGCCGGCCCGGCGGGCCGACCTCCGCCCGCAGCAGGAAGCGTTTTTCCTCGTCGTAGTCGCCGGTGAGAATCCGGTCCAGCGTGTCGAGCATGTTGTCCGGCGAGATATCGGTGAGAAAGCCCAGCCGCCCCAGGTTGACGCCGAGCAGGGGCACATCCCGGTCCGCCATGCTGCGGGCCGCGTGCAGCAGGGTGCCGTCGCCGCCCACCACGATGACCAGATCGCTGCTGCGGGCGATCTCCTCCCGGGTGGCGGACGCCTGGCTCCAGCCGTCGAGGCGTTCCGCGGCCTCCCGCTCGAGGGCGATGCGGTGTCCCCGCTCCCGCAGAAAGGCGCCCAGGCGCAGCAGGGTGTCGCCGACGGCTTCGTCGCGGTGCCGGGCCAGCATGCCGATGGACTGAAATATATTGCTCATGTTGCGATGACGCTTTGTTATAACGCGGGGTGCAGACAAATGAAGGCCGGAATTAACTTAACACTGTTCCGCGGCAGCGCCAACCGCTGGTTTCGCATGCTTCTGCGGCTTGACCCCGGGGCGGGTGAAACCGATAATTTTGTTGTTAGCACTCCCGTGCCTGGAGTGCTAATGTGATCTTCTGGGTGGACAATGGCGGGAGTCGGAAGTGGCGACAAAAAAAGTGCTTGATGAAAAGGCCCTTGGTGAGCGCGCCCAGTATTTTCTCAAGGTTCTGATCGAGCGCTATATCGCGGAGGGACTGCCCGTGGGGTCCCGCACCCTGGCCCGGGATGCGGGATTGGATCTGAGCCCCGCCACCATCCGCAACGTCATGGCCGACCTGGAAGACATGGGCCTGATCACCTCGCCGCACACCTCGGCCGGCCGGGTGCCGACCATTTCCGGCTACCGGCTTTTCGTAGACTCCCTGTTGACCGTCAAGCCCCTGGCGGAGCTGGAGATCGGACAACTGCGGGAGCAGCTGGACCTGGAGCAGGAGCCGTCTGATCTGATGGAATCCGCCTCCCGCCTGCTCTCCGGGCTCACCCGCATGGCGGGGGTGGTGATGCTGCCCCGGCGTGACCGCATTGCATTCCGCCAGATCGAATTCCTGCCGCTGTCGGGCAGCCGGGTGCTGGCCATCCTGGTAACCAGCGAGGAAGAGGTGCACAATCGCATCATTCACGCCAAGCGGGTCTACAGCAGGGCGGAACTGGAGCAGGCGGCCAATTATCTCAACCGGACCTTCACGGGCCAGACCCTGGAGGCAATGCGCCAAAGGCTGTTTCAGGACATGCAGAAGGCCCGGGCGGACCTGGACCGCATCATGGCCCGGGCGGTGGAGATGGCGGGCCAGGTGTTCGGGAATGAGAGCGGGGACTCCGACGGCGACTGCCTGATTTCGGGGCAGACCAATCTGATGGATTTCGATGAGCTGGCGGATATGGCCCTTTTGCGGCAGTTGTTCGACGCCTTTGCGGAGAAGCATGAGATCCTGCACCTGCTGGACCAGTGCATGCAGGCCGACGGCATTCAGATCTTCATCGGCGAGGAGTCCGGCTACCGGCAACTGGACAACTGCAGCGTAGTGACCGCCCCCTACGAGATAGATAACGAAGTGGCCGGCGTATTGGGGGTGATCGGCCCTACGCGCATGGCCTATGACCGGGTCATCCCCATTGTGGATGTAACGGCGAAATTGCTCGGTGCGGCCTTGAAACGGCGCTGATCGTCCCCAACTTGGAGGCAATTCCCTGATTTATGGGCATTGTTCCGCCTCACGGCCAGGCTGGGGGCGGGTATAACCATTTTTAAAACCAAAGACATGAATCTCCGAGGAAGCCAGGTATGACAAAAGAACAGGAGCCGGAGCAGGCCAGGCCCGCAGCGGAAACCGATATCGAGGAAGAGCAGAAACCAGCGGAGACGGCGGCCGCCGGCCCCGAGGCCGGAAGCGAGGCTCCAGCCAAAGAAGATCTGGAACTGCTGCTGGAGGATGCCAGGGCCAAGGCGGACGATCACTGGGGCAAGCTGGTGCGGGCCAAGGCCGAGCTGGAAAACCTGCGCAAGCGCCAGGAACGGGAGCTGGCCAACGCCCACAAATTTGCCCTGGAGCGCTTCGTCGCTGAATTGCTGCCCGTGCGCGACAGCCTCGAGCTGGGGCTGAGCGCCGCCCAGGATGACAACGCGGACGTGGCGAAGCTGCGCGAGGGCACGGAGCTTACCCTCAATCTCTTCACTGCGGCCCTGGAAAAGTTCAATGTCGCAGTGGTGGATCCCCAGGGCCAGCCCTTCGATCCGGAGCTGCATCAGGCCATATCCACCCAGCCACGGGACGACGTGGAGCCGAACACGGTGATCAACGTGGTGCAGAAGGGCTACACCCTGAACGGACGCCTGGTGCGGCCGGCCATGGTGGTCGTTTCCCAGGCCCCCGAGGGAAATATTGACGAGCAGGCTTGAAATACGGGGTTTGCGCCCCATCTCAACGAGTAAGCTGACACAGCGCAGAATTCATCTGAACAAGAACTACGACTTTCGTACCGGAGACATCTGAAAATGGGAAAGATCATCGGAATTGACTTGGGCACCACCAACTCCTGCGTGGCGGTAATGGAGGGTGACAAAACCAAGGTTATCGAAAACAGCGAGGGTGATCGCACCACGCCGTCCATTGTCGCCTATGGCAGCGATGGCGAGGTCCTGATTGGCCAGGCCGCCAAGCGCCAGGCGGTGACCAATCCCAAGAACACCCTGTTCGCCATCAAGCGCCTGATCGGCCGCCGCTTCGAGGATGAGGTAGTGCAGCGCGACATCAAAATGGTGCCCTACAAGATCGTCAAGGCGGACAATGGCGACGCCTGGGTTGAGGCCAATGGCAAGAAGATGGCCCCGCCGGAGGTCTCCGCCAAGGTGCTGCAAAAGATGAAGAAGACCGCCGAGGACTACCTGGGCGAAGAGGTCAAGGAGGCGGTGATCACCGTCCCGGCCTACTTCAACGATTCCCAGCGCCAGGCCACCAAGGACGCCGGGCGCATTGCCGGCCTGGAGGTCAAGCGCATCATCAACGAGCCCACCGCCGCGGCCCTGGCCTACGGCATGGACAAGAAGCGCGGCGACCAGAAGCTGGCGGTGTTCGACCTGGGCGGCGGCACCTTCGACATCTCCATCATCGAGATCGCCGAGGTGGACGGCGAGCACCAGTTCGAGGTGCTCTCCACCAACGGCGATACCTTCCTCGGTGGCGAAGACTTCGACATGCGCATCATCGACCAGTTGGTGGACGAGTTCAAAAAAGAGCAGGGCTTCGACCTGCGCAACGACCCGCTGGCCCTGCAGCGCCTCAAGGAGGCCGCGGAGAAGGCCAAGATCGAACTCTCCTCCAGCCAGCAGACCGATATCAACCTGCCCTACATCACGGCGGACGCCTCCGGTCCCAAGCATCTGAACATCAAGCTGACCCGGGCCAAGCTGGAATCCTTGGTGGAGGACCTGGTGCAGCGCACCATCGAGCCCTGCCGGGTGGCGTTGCAGGACGCCGGCCTGAGCGCCTCCGAGATCGACGAGGTGATCCTGGTGGGCGGCCAGACCCGCATGCCCCTGGTGCAGAAGGCGGTCAAGGATTTCTTCGGCAAGGACCCGCGCAAGGACGTCAACCCGGACGAGGCCGTCGCCATCGGCGCCGCCATCCAGGGCGGCGTGCTGGGCGGCGAGGTCAAGGACGTGCTGTTGCTGGACGTGACGCCCCTGTCCCTGGGCATCGAGACCCTGGGCGGCGTCATGACCAAGCTGATCGAAAAGAACACCACCATCCCCACCAATGCGAGCCAGGTGTTCTCCACCGCCGAGGACAACCAGACCGCAGTGACGGTGCATGTGCTGCAGGGGGAACGCGAACAGGCCAGCGCCAACAAGTCCCTGGGCCGGTTCGACCTGAGCGACATCCCGCCGGCGCCGCGGGGCGTGCCCCAGATCGAGGTGAATTTCGACATCGACGCCAACGGCATCCTGCACGTCTCGGCCAAGGACAAGGCCACGGGCAAGGAGCAGTCCATCACCATCAAGGCCTCGTCCGGCCTGAGCGACGAGGAGATCGAGCGCATGGTAAAGGACGCCGAGGCCCATGCCGAGGAAGACAAACAGTTCCATGAGCTGGTTGCGGCCCGCAATCAGGCGGACTCCATGATCCACGCCACGCGGAAATCCATGGAGGAGTTGGGCGACAAGCTGGAGGCGGATGAGAAATCCAGCATCGAATCCGCCATCAAGGATCTGGAAGAGGCCATGAAGTCCGACAGCAAGGAAGAGATCGAGGCCAAGACCAAGACCCTGACCGAGGCCTCCAGCAAGATGGTCGAGCGTCTTTATTCCCAGCAGGGGGCCGATACCGGAGCGGCCGGAGCGGCGGGGGCTGAAGCGGCCGGCTCGGCCGGCGCCAAGTCCACGGCCGGCGACGAGGATGTGGTCGATGCGGAATTCGAGGAAGTAAAGGACGACAAAAAGTAGGCAGTTAGCGGTCAGCCGTTAGCATGGCGTGCAGGTGCAAAAGTGCCTGCACGCTTTGTCGTCTAGGAGCCAAAAGCCAAAAGCCAAAAGCTAAGAGCTAAGAGCCAAAAGCTAAGAGCTAAAAGCTAAGAGCTAAGAGCTAATAAATGTCTAAACGCGATTATTACGAAGTCCTTGGGGTCAGCAAAAACGCCAGCGAGGCCGAGCTTAAGAAGTCCTATCGCCGCTTGGCCATGAAATACCATCCCGACCGGAATACGGGAACCGAAGCCAAATTCAAGGAGGTCAAGGAGGCCTACGAGGTTCTGTCGGACGCCCAGAAACGCGCCGCTTATGATCAGTTCGGCCATGCCGGCGTGGATTCCTCCATGGGGCGGGGCCCGGGCGGGCCCGGCGGGGGCGTGAATTTCAGCGACATCTTCGGCGATGTCTTCGGGGATATCTTTGGGGGCGGCCGCGGCGGCCAGCGGGTGAATCGCGGCGCCGACCTGCGCTATAACCTGGAACTGAGCCTGGAAAGCGCAGTGGCGGGCACCACGGTAAAGATCCGGGTGCCGGCCCATAAAACCTGCCCGACCTGCCGTGGTTCCGGGGCGAAAAAAGGCAGCAAGCCGGAGACCTGCACCACCTGTGGCGGCCATGGGCAGGTGCGCATGCAGCAAGGCTTCTTCTCCATTCAGCAGACCTGTCCCCGCTGCCAGGGCGCCGGCACCATCATCAAGGATCCCTGCCCCAGTTGCCGCGGGCAGGGCAGGGTGCAGGAGACCAAGACCCTTTCCGTAAAGGTCCCGCCGGGCGTCGATACCGGTGATCGCATCCGGCTGGCCGGCGAGGGCGAGGCGGGCGAGCACGGAGGACCGCCCGGTGATCTTTATGTGCAGGTCATGGTGAAGGATCACGAAATCTTCACCCGTGAGGACAGCCACCTGTTCTGCGAAGTCCCCATCAGTTTTACCACCGCCGCCCTGGGGGGTGAGCTGGAAGTGCCCACCCTCGACGGCAAGGTGGTGCTGAAGATTCCGCCCGGCACCCAGACCGGCAAGTCCTTCCGTATGCGCGGCAAGGGCATAAAGCCGGTGCGGGGCGGGCCCGTGGGGGATCTCATCTGCCGGGTCGTCGTGGAGACGCCGGTGAACTTGACCGAACGGCAGAAGGAACTCCTGGAGGAACTGGATGAAACCATGCAGGCCGGAGGGCGGCGGCACAGCCCCCATTCGACATCCTGGCTGGCGGGGGTGAAGAAATTCTTTGAAGGGATGGGGTTTTAGTCCAGTTTTCAGTTTTCAGTTGTCAGTTAATTACTTAGAGAAAAAATAATGATTCGAGTAGCGATTGTCGGCGCGGCGGGGCGCATGGGTAAGACGCTGATACAGGCCGTGCAGGAAACCGACGGCCTCGTGCTTGGCGCCGCCACCGAACATCCGCAAAGCAACCTGATCGGGGTGGACGCGGGTGACCTGGCGGGGGTGGGTACCCTGGGGGTCGCCATCGTGGGGTCCCTGGGCGATGTCATGGATGATTTCGACGTGCTTATCGATTTCACCCGGCCCGCCGCCACCATGGCCCATATCGAGGCCTGCCGCAGCGCCGGCAAGCGCATGGTCATCGGCACCACCGGATTGAGCGATGAAGAGAAGCAGCGGCTGGATGAGGCCGCCCGGGAGATCGGCATCGTGTTTGCGCCCAACATGAGCGTGGGGGTGAACCTCTGCTTCAAGCTGCTGGATATCGCCGCCCGGGTGATGGGGGACGATGCGGATGTCGAGATCATCGAGGCCCACCACCGGCACAAGGTCGACGCGCCCTCCGGCACCGCCCTGCGCATGGGAGAAGTGGTGGCCGCCGCGCTGGGGCGGGATTTGAGCAAATGCGCCGTCTACGGGCGGGAAGGGCATACCGGCGAGCGCGACCGCGAGACCATCGGTTTCGAAACCATACGCGCCGGTGACGTGGTGGGGGAGCACAGCGTCTGGTTCGCCACCCCGGGCGAGCGGGTGGAAATCGTCCACAAGGCCTCCAGCCGCATGACCTTCGCCAGCGGCGCCGCCCGCGCCGCCTGCTGGATCAGCGGGCGGGAGAGCGGCCGTTATGACATGCAGGACGTGCTCGGGCTGCGCTGACGCCCCTCCCCCTTATCGGGGCCTCCCTGTCGCAGCCGCGGTGCTGCTTCTGCTGCTTGGGGCATGCGGACCGGAGCCGTTGTCGCCGCAACAGCAGGTCCGCGCCTATATCGCCGCCGGGGAGGCGGCGGCGGAAGCACGGGAACTCGGGCGGCTCCGGGCGCTGATCGCCCCGGATTATGCCGATGAACTCGGCCGCACCCGCCCGCTGCTCCTGCGCATCGTGGCCGGCTATTTCCTGCGGCACAAATCCATCCATATCCTGACCAGGATCCAACGCCTGAAAATCACCGGGGATGACAGCGCCCGGGTACTGGTGTACGCCGCCACGGCGTCGACGCCCATCGGTGGCGTCGAGCAATTGCTGGGACTGCGGGCCGATCTGCACCGCTTCGATCTGCGGCTGGGCCGGGATGAGGAGGGCGAATGGCGCCTGCTCAGCGCAACCTGGCGGCAGGCCAGGCTGGAGGATTTCAGCGCCAACCGGTAATTGGCACGCAACCTGCTAGTTGGGTGGTACCTGAACCAACCCAATCGGCCGGCGCATGTTTAATCTGTTTCCAAATGCATTGATCAACCAGTTGGTGCCCGAGGCAACCCCAGGGACGGGGTCGCCGCTTTTGAGCGGGGAAAGCACTGAGGCAGGGGCCTTTTCAGGCGCCTTTGCGGAGCTCCTGGACGCCCAGGCCTCCCTGGCGGAGATGCTGGAGGAGCTGCGGGACCTGCTTCCGGCGGAAGAATTCTCCCGGCTGGAGACCATGGTCGAAGACGGCAATCTCCTGCCGGTGGCGGAAATTGTTGCCGCCCTGAGGCAACAGATTTCTGAGTTGCCGGTCTCAGAGGCCGCCCCCGGCGAATCGAAGCCCTCCTGGACCCAGGGAAATCCAATACCCCTCATCGCGGCGCCAGCCGCCAATACCGCGGTGGCGCCCGGCGCTGTGGCCATGCCCACCGCCCCAACGGCGGCCGATGTCAGCGGGCAGGCGGCCGCCGCCTTTGAACTCGAAGGCCGAATGGAAGATCCCAGGCAAAGGTTTGCCGACAAGGGATTGCAAACAGTTGAAACGGCCGTGGCCCAGACCATGCCGAAAGAGCCGGCCGGCGCCCTTTTCCGCGCCGGTGCTGCAATGCCGGAAGCGGGACTGGTCGCCGCCGGCGGTCCCGCCGTGGCCCCGAATCCGCAGAATCCCGCCCAGATTGGCGGGATGACCGCGGCCCAGGCAAGCCCGCCGCCGCTGGAGGTCCCGCCGGGTGAAAAGGGATGGGACCAGTCCATGGGAGAACGCATCCTCTGGATGGTGGGCCGCCAGGTGCAGGGCGCGGAATTGAAAATCACGCCGCCCCAGCTCGGCCCCATCGATATCCGCGTCTCGATTCAGCATGACCAGGCCAGCGTGAGCTTTGCCGCCCAGCATGCGGTGGTGCGGGAGGCTTTGGAGGCGGCTGTCCCGCGGCTGCGGGAAATGCTCGGGGAAAACAACCTGCAACTGGTCAATGTGGACATAAACCAGCGTGACGGGGGCGGTCAGCAGGCGGCCTCCGATTTACCTCACCGGTCCTCTTCCGGCGGGGGAGGCAACGCAGGCCCATACGGCGCCGATGAAGAGCCGCCGGTGGCGGAAGCCGTGCGCTTCTACCGCAGCGATGGGCTGGTGGATGATTTTGCCTGACGCCCCCTGATCAAAGGCCCGCGCCCTGCTCCTCCACCCGCCACGCACCTGTGGCATATCGGGACATAGTTCAATATCATATGCCGATTCATCCAAAGAGACAGGGGGAGCAGAGCGTGCGATTTCTAAAATTGTTGATTGTTTTGGTGGTGATGATACTGGGTGTCGTGATTGCGGAGATGAACCCGGGAACAGTCGTGCTGAACTATGGCCTGGGGACCAAAGAGGTGCCGCTGTCTCTCGTTCTGATCGGCGCCATCGGCCTGGGTGCGGTGCTGGGCATGATCGTGAGCGGTGTGCTGCTGCTGCGGCTGAAGTATAAAAACGCCAAGCTGCAACGGGAGGTGGGCAAGGTCCAGGTCATCACCCACGGGTCTTGATTCCCGTGCGGCCGCCAAGGGCCGGTAACCATCCATGATGGAAATCGCATTGTTGCTGCTGCCCGTGGCGGCGGTTTCCGGCTGGCTGGCCGCGAAACGCAGCGACAGAAAACAGCGGGCGGATTCCGCTGAAACAGACAAAAATCCCGATTATTTTCAAGGACTCAACTATCTGCTGAATGAGCAGCCGGACAAGGCGATCGACGTTTTTGTCCAGATGCTCGAGGTGGACGGCGAAACCGTCGAGACCCACCTGGCCCTGGGGGCGCTGTTTCGCCGGCGGGGCGAAGTGGAACGGGCCATCCGCATCCATCAGAATCTCGTCGCCCGGCAAACGCTGGGCAGGAACCAACGGGCCCAGGCGCTGCTGGAGCTGGGCAAGGACTATATGCGCGCCGGCGTGTTCGACCGGGCCGAGAGCCTGTTCATCGAACTGACGGAAATGAACCAGTATTCGGAACAGGCCCTGCGCAACCTGCGGGTGATCTACCAGCAGGAGAAGGACTGGTTCAAGTGCCTGGAGGTGGCGTCCAAGCTGGAATCGCTGACGGGCGAGGCCCTGCATACGGAAAGGGCCCACTATTATTGTGAACTGGCCAAGATAGCCCGCAGCTACAAGGATTACACCCGCACCGCCAGCATGCTGAAGAAGGCCCAGGAGTGCGACCCGGACTGCGTGCGCGCGACCATCGCCCAGGCCGACATGGAAGCGGAAAGGCAGGACTACAAAATGGCCATCCAGGCCTATAAGGGGGTGGAGCGGCAGGATCCTGAACTCATTTCCGAAATCCTGCCCTCTTTGATCGAATGCTACAAAAAGCTGGACAGCCGGAAGGAATTGCTCACCTATCTGCGCGCGCTGTTCGATCGCCAAAAGAGCATCGCCACCATGCTGGCCCTGGCTGCCCTCATCCAGGAGGATGAAGGCGATCAGGCGGCGGCGGAATTCATCACCGGTTATCTGCGCAATCATCCGAGTCTCGACGGGCTCAACCAGTTGATTTTGCTGAATCAAAAGAACGCCCCGGAGTCCGCCGCCGGTCTCTTCTCCATCCTGCATCAGCAGATCGGCCAGCTCCTGAAGAAGCGGCCCTCCTACCAGTGCAAGCAGTGCGGCCTTGCCGTGAAGACCATGCATTGGCAGTGCCCCGGCTGCAAGTCCTGGGACAGCATCAAGCCGTTGCTGGGGCTGGCCGGCGACGGCCCCAAGGACTGACCCACACTCCCCGGATTTGCATATGACAATGCCTGACAAAGAACCGCGCGTGATCGTCGCGCTGGATTTTCCTTCGGCCGGTCCGGCCCTGGACCTGGTCTCCGCACTCGATCCGGCCCTGTGCCGCCTCAAGGTGGGCAAGGAGATGTTCACCCGTTTCGGCCCCGCCTTCGTGGAGAAGCTGGCCGGAAAGGGGTTCGATGTCTTCCTGGACCTCAAGTTTCACGACATCCCGAATACGGTGGCGGCGGCCTGCGTGGCGGCGGCGGACCTGGGGGTCTGGATGATCAATCTGCACGCATCCGGCGGCCGCCGCATGATGGAGACCGCCCGGGAGCGGCTGGACGGCGCCGCCCGCCGGCCGTTGCTGGTGGCGGTGACCATCCTCACCAGCCTGACCCGGGAGGACATCGCCGAGGTCGGCTTCAGGGGCGCGCCCCGGGAGAATGTGCTGCGGCTGGCCAGGCTGGCCCGTGGCAGCGGCATGGACGGCATCGTCTGCTCCCCCCGCGAGGCCGCCGATGTGCGGCCCGAAGTCGGCGCTGATTTTCTGCTCGTCACCCCCGGCGTCCGGCCCGCCCGGGCCGCCCTTGACGATCAGCAGCGGGTCATGACCCCTGCGGACGCCATTGCCGGCGGCGCCGACTTTCTGGTCATCGGCCGGCCCATCACCGCCGCCGCCGACCCCCTGCAGAGCCTGCGGGATATCCGGGAGGAGATCGCACAGCAGGTGCGGCATTCGCCTACAGCCTTGTAGGCGCAGGCATACAGGCCGGGTTGTCGTCTCAGGATATGCTGGCGGCCGCGGGTGGAGTCATGCGCCCGCAACCCTGAACGAACCCAACCATAGGAGTCAGAGACATGGCGCGTCCCACAAGGATCCTCATTGCATTGTTGTTCCTGTTGTTCTCCGGCCTGGCCCTCGGCGGCCCCGTCAACCTCAACACGGCGGATGCCCAGAGCCTTGCCGACATGCTGAACGGCGTCGGTCCCGCCAAGGCCGAGGCCATCGTCGCCTACCGGGCCGAGCATGGCCCCTTTCAATCGGTGGCCGATTTGAGCAATGTCAAAGGCATCGGTGAAAAGATCATCGAAAAAAACAAGGGCAGGATGACGGTGAAAGAAGACAGCGAATAGGTTGTCATGCAGAAGCGGGCGCCGGCCGGCGCCCGCGCCCGTTACGGGCCGGGCTCCCGCCCCTGGAGAAAGATGTCTTTATAGGCCGCGTAGGCCGAGGCGATGAGAACGGGCGACAACACCAGGTAGCCAAGGAAGAGGGGAATGGCCGCGATGATGCCCAGCGCCATGACGGCCAGCCCGTACACCGAGAAAGGCAGCAGGTTTTTCATGCAGCCCCTGAAGCTGAGCTGCATGGCCCGGGGGGCGGAAAGGCCATGCAGCGCCACCAGCGGCGACGCGAACCAGAAGGCCATTATCAGCAGGGTCATCAGCAACAGCGCCACCAGCATGGCCAGCATCCCGCCTATCCCCAGCGCCGCCGGATTCAGCTCGTAGCCGTTGCCGGCGGAGGCCGTGAACGCCCCCAGCCCGCCCGAGAGCGCCATGATGACAAACATGGCGAGGCCGACGCCCATGCCGCCCAGCAGGTACAGGCCGCCGACCCCCACCAGTTTGCCGGTGTGGACCTGAAAGCCGGCGAACAGGTGGGAGAGGCGGATCGCCTTCCCCTCGTCGCTGGCGTGGCAGGCCAGCATCATGCCGCCCAAAAAGACGGGCATGAAAAGATTGGTGAGAACCGAGCCGAATGGGACGGCGGAGAACCCTATAATGATCAGCAGGAAGATCAGCGTCATGAGGACCCAGACGCCCGGGCTCTCCTTGAAATAGTCATAACCCTCCGTTATCCAGCCCCAGCCGCGCTCGCCGCTCAGCCTGCGCGGGGGGGAAAGCCCGCCGGGTTCCGGCGGGGGCTCTTTGACATCCGATGTCGGGGGCGAATAGGGATTGTTCTCCGGCATGCTGTTTTCTCCTTTATGTGTCTGTGCCGATGTTGGCGGTCTCTCCCCCCGGCGTCAAGCCGCTGCCGAAGCCGGCAATCTCACCTGGGAGGGGTTGCTGATGTTAGACTGCGGAGATGCTCAAGCTGTACCAAAGCAACCGCCTGGAGCGGTTGGTCGATCTGCTGGCCGCCGTGGTGTCGGAACCCCTGGACGACCCCCTGGCCCCGGAGATCATTGCCGTGCAGCATCCCGGCATGGCGCGCTGGCTTTCCCTGCGCCTGGCGGAGCGGCTCGGGATATGCGCCAATGTGCGCTTCCCGCTGCCGGCCGGGTTTGTCTGGCGGATCTTCAGGGGCCTGCTGGAGGGGGTGCCGGAGCACAACGGCTTTGAACCGGCCGTGCTGGGCTGGCGCATCCTGGGGCTGCTGGACGGGCTGGAAAACAGCAGGCCTTTTGCGCCGGTGCATGCCTACCTGGCCGGTGGCGATGACGTGAAGCGTTATGAGCTGGCCCGGCGTATCGCCGCGGCCTTCGACCAGTACCTGGTCTACCGCCCGGACTGGATAACGGCCTGGGAGCAGGGCGGCCGGGGCGTCGAAGGCGATGCCTGGCAGGCCGAACTCTGGCGGCGCCTGGCCGCCCAGGGCCCGGGGACGCACTGGGTCCGTCTGCAACAGCGCCTGTACCGGCTGCTGGACAGCGGGGAGGCGGTGGAGGGCCTGCCCCCACGGGTGGCCCTGTTCGGGACGCCCACCCTCTCGCCGGGGTACCTTGAGATCCTCCGCCGGCTGTCGGAGCGAATGGATGTCCATCTCTTTCTGCTCAATCCCTGCGCCGGCTACTGGACGGACATCGTGGACGAGGCCCAGAAGGCCCGCCGTGAGCAGGAGAGCGGCGGCGCCGAGGCCTACCTGGAGGTCGGCAATCCGCTGCTGGCCTCATGGGGGCGCCAGGGGCGGGACTTCTTCGCCGCCATCCTCGATTATGACCCGGGTTCGCTGGAGGCCTTCGAGCCGCCGGGCGAAGGGAGCCTGCTGCATCGCATCCAGTCCGACATCCTCCACCTCCGCGACCGCGGCCCGGGGTCCGGGGAACTTCTGCCCCGGGATGATCCCTCCCTGCAGTTCCACAGTTGCCACAGCGCCATGCGCGAGGTCGAGGTGCTGAAGGATCAGTTGCTGGAGCTGTTCCGGCGGAATCCGGACCTGGAGCCTTCGGACGTGCTGGTGATGACCCCGGACATCGATGACTATGCCCCCTATGTGGAGGCCGTGTTTTCGGCGGCCGACGCCCAGGGGGGCATCCCTTGGCAGATCACCGACCGCAGCGCCGCCCTGGAGAGCCCGCTGATCGCCGCCTTTTTCAACCTGCTCAAGACCGGGCGCGGCCGTTTCGACGCCAACGGCATGCTGGCCCTGCTGGAGGTCCCGGCCATCCGGCGGCGCTTTGGCCTGGCGGAAGGCGACCTCGGCCTGATTGCCCGCTGGGTGGAGCAAAGCGGCATCCGCTGGGGACGGGACGGCGGGGACCGGGCGGACCGGGGGCTGCCGGACACGGATCAGAACAGTTGGCGCGCGGGCCTGGACCGGCTGCTGCTGGGCTATGCCCTGCCGGGAGGCGGAGAACGGCTGTTTCAGGGCATCCTGCCCTATGACGAGATCGAGGGCGCGGCCGCCTCGGTGCTCGGGGGGCTGCACGCCTTCGCCGGGGCGGTGTTCGGGTTGCAGCCCCGGCTGGCATGCGACCGCCCCGTCGAGGCCTGGGGCCGGGAGCTGCTGGCCATGCTCGACGACTTCTTCCTGCCCTCGGAGGACGAGGAGGCCCAGGCGCAGGGGTTGCGTGATGCCGTCGAGGCCATGCTGGAGCAGGTCCGGCGGGCGGGTTTCGGCGGGGCGGTATCGGTGGACCTGGTGTGCGGGCACCTGGAATCCCAGCTCGCCGCCGGGCTGGACGGCGGGCGCTTCCTCAGTGGCGGCGTGACCTTCTGCGCCCTGGCGCCCATGCGCAGCCTGCCGTACCAAGTCATCTGCCTTATCGGCATGAACGACGGCCGCTTTCCCCGCCAGCGGCGCGCCCCCGGCTTCGACCTGATGGCGCGGCGCTTCCGACCGGGCGACCGCTGCCGCCGGGCGGATGACAGGTACCTGTTTCTGGAGACGCTGATCTCCGCCCGCCGGGTCCTCTACATCAGCTATGTGGGGCAGGACATCCGCGACAACAGCCCGATCCCGCCCTCAGTGCTGGTGGATGAGCTGCTCGATTATCTGGAGCGCGCCTTCCGGACCGATGAGGAGGGCGGTGTGCGCCGGGCCCTGCTCAGCCGCCATCCCCTTCAGCCGTTCAGCCGCAGGTACTTCATGCCCGGCACGGGGCTGTTCAGCTATTCCGGGGACATGTGCAGGGCCAGCCGGGCCATGCTGGAGCAGGGGCATGAGATCCGCCCCTTCATCGAACGGCCGCTGCCGGAGCCGGAGCCCGAGTGGCGCCAGGTGGAGCTGGAGCAGTTGACAAGATTCTTCGCCAACCCGGTGCGCTACCTGTTGCAGCGGCGGCTTGGCCTTTACCTGGAGGAGGGGGAGGGGTTGCTGGAGGACCGCGAGCCCTTCGAGCTGGATTACTTTACGGAAAACAGCCTGGCCCAACGCCTGGTGGAGGCGGAGCTGGCGGGGCGGGACGCGGGGCAGCTTTTCGCCTGCATGCGTGCCGCCGGTGAGCTGCCCCACGGACGGGTGGGCGCGCGTATCTTCGAGCGGGTAAGGGGCGCCGCCGTCAACTTCGCCGCCGGGCTGAAAACCCATTACGAGCCCCCCCTGGCGGAACCCCTTGAGGTGGATCTGGAACTGGGGGACATGCGGTTGCGGGGCCGGCTGGACGTGGGACGGGGCGGGCTGTTCGGCTACAGCGTCCACGGCATCTGGGACCATCAACTGCTGGGGCTTTGGCTGCGCCATCTGGTGCTCAACGCCCTGGACCCGGCCGGCGTGGACCCCGTCAGCCGCTGGCTGGACAAGGAGAGACTCTACCGCTTCGGACCCGTGGAGCAGGCGATGGACCGTCTCGGCGAGCTGCTGGCTATCTACTGGCAGGGCCTGTCGCATCCCCTGCGCCTCTTCCCCAAGAGCGGCCTGGAGTACGCGCGGCATCTCAGCAGCGGCAAGGACGAGGAGTACGCCCTGAACAAGGCCAGGGACAGATGGGCGGGGGAGCGTAACCCCAATCCGGAATACGGCAATCCCTATTACCAGTTGGCCTTTCCCACGGGCGACGTATTGGACGAGGAGTTCAAAGAATTAAGCAGCAAGGTCTTTTTGCCCTTGTTCGAGCCTGGAGTAGGAGCGGCGCCCTCGCCGCGATAAAGCCGAAATAAAATCTCTCAGACAAATAACCTTCCTAATGTCCCGAAAAAAACCAAAAAAGAACAAACGCAAGGCCGCCCGGCCCGCGCCTGCGAAAGTCAAGACGCCCTCACAGCCCATCCCCGATATCCGCATGGCGCTGATGCATCATCAAGCGGGGCGGCTGCAACAGGCCGGGCAGATCTACCGGCAGATACTGGCTGTCGATCCGGGGCATGCCGATGCCAACCACCTGCTGGGCATGCTGGCCTACGGCGCGGGGGACTATGAGATGGCGGCCGGGCTGGTGGGAAAGGCGGTCCAGGCCAGGCCGGACTTTGCCCAGGCCCATGGCAACCTGGGCAACATCCTCAAGGAGCTGCGCCGCACGGAGGAGGCGGAGGCGAGCTACCGCCGGGCCCTGGAACTCAAGCCGGATTATCCCGAGGCATACAACAACCTGGGAACGCTGCTGCAGGAACTCGGCCATGCCGCGGAGGCGGAGGCCAGTTACCGAAAGGCGCTGGAGCAACAGCCGGACTTTCCGGAGGCCTATAACAACCTGGGCAATGTGCTCAAGATACTCGGCCGCCCGGAAGAAGCGGAGGCCGCCTACCGGGAGGCGCTGCGGCTGAGGCCCGGTTACGCCGAGGCCCACAGCAATCTCATCCTGGGCATGAATTATCCCGCCGGGGTGAGCGCCTGGGCCATGCTGGCCGAGGCCCGGGAATGGGACCGTCTTCACGGGGCGGGACGGGTCAGGCATCCCCGGGTCTGCCACAACGTGCCTGATCCCGAACGCCGCCTGAGGATCGGCTATGTCTCCCCCGATTTCAGAATGCACCCGGTGGGGTATTTCTCCGAGCCCCTCATCGCATCCCATGACCGGACGGCCGTGGAGGTGTTCTGCTATGCCGACCTGGTCCAGGGCGACCAGATCACCGAGCGCATGCGTGCCAGCGCCCATCACTGGCGGACGGTCAAGGGCTGGTCGGACACCCGGCTGGCCGACCGGATCCAGCATGACCGCATCGATATCCTGGTGGACCTGGCCGGGCATACCGCCGGCAACCGCCTGCGGGTTTT
>DRKS01000089.1 GCA_011051655.1 Sedimenticola sp. | reverse complement strand
GCCCCCTGGGGCCGGCAGTCCCCGCCGTGGCAACAGTCCCAGCAGGCCGGCGGCGATTTTGAGCGGCGTCCGCCGGGAGAGCAAATCAAGGGCGCCCCTGCGCAGCCGGCGTATCAAAACACCGCCCCGCCGGTTTCGCAATGCCCTGACGCCATCGATCAAACGGCCATACCGGACCGCCGAAGGGCAGGCCGTCTCACAGGCCCGGCAACCCAGGCAGCGGTCCAGATGGGCCTGTAATCCGGCGCTGTCGCTCAACTGCCCGGAAACCAGGGCCTGAATCAGGGCGATGCGCCCCCGCGGGGAGTCCCCCTCGTCCCGGCGGACCCCGTAGGTGGGGCAGGCGGGCAGGCAAAGGCCGCATTTCACGCAGAGATCGGATTCGTCGAGTATCTGTTCTGGGGTCACAAAAGCTTCCGGTCAGGCCCCCGCCCGCACCCCGCAGGCAGGGCGGCCAATGGGGCCGGGGGCGGGATCGGGGCAGACTATCGGATTCCGGGCCGGAGGTAAATGTGTGTGAAAAAGCACCAATCGGCCGGCCACGGCTCGCACCCGGGGCCAATCACTGGCAAAATTGCCGGCTTTGGCGAAAGCAATCCAGGTGAATCCCACTCCATGATAGTCCTTGGCATATCCGGCGCGGTCAGCCACGATCCCTCGGCGGCGCTCTTTATCGACGGCGAACTGGTCGCTGCGGCGGAGGAGGAGCGCTTCATCCGCGACAAGCACGCCAAGGGGCGTTTCCCCTACGAGTCTGCCCGCTTCTGCCTGGAGTACGCCGGCATCCGCCCCCAAGAGGTGGATGCGGTGGCCTTTCCCTATGCGCCCATTCCCCTGTCGAGCCCGGCCCGCTGGCACTATGCCGCCCGCCACTGGTATGCCCCGGACCGGGCGCTGACGGCGATCTTCAACGGCAACCGGCGTTACCGCCGCAACATGGAAAGGCTCAACAAGCTGGTTGCGGACTTCGATCTCGGCGGCGGCCGGGTGCGCGTCGTGCCGGTGGAGCATCATCTGGCCCACGCCAGCAGCGCCTATCATCTGAGCGGTTTCAAGGAGAAGACGGCCATCCTCGGCATTGACGGCAAGGGGGAATACGCCACCACCTTTTTCGGCTATGGCGAAAATGGGCGCATCCACAAGATCAGGGAGTTCTACGATCCCGACTCCCTGGGCGGCCTCTACGGCGCCATGACCGAATACCTGGGCTTCGAGATGCTGGACGGGGAGTTCAAGGTGATGGGCATGGCCCCCTACGGCGACCCCGGGCGGTTCGATCTCTCCCGGCTGATCGCATATGACAAAAGGTCCTTCCGGGTGAATACGGAGCTGGTCAACGTGATCGGCCTGCGGCGCTACAAGGACAGCCGGGGCAAGGGTTACTTTTTCAGCCCCAGGCTGATCGACTGGCTGGGCCCCAGGCGGGAGGGGGACGAGATCGACGACCCCTACATTGATTATGCCGCCGCCATCCAGAAGATCCTGGAGGAGGTCTCGCTGGGGCTCATCGACCACTACCTGGGGGATATCCTGAAGGAGACGGGCAAGATCTGCTTCGCCGGCGGCGTGGCCCTGAACGTGAAGCTCAACCAGCGCATCATCGCCCGGCCGGATGTGAAGGAACTGTTCGTGCAGCCGGCGGCCTCGGATGCGGGCACCGCCATCGGCGCCGCCTCCTACGTGGCCCATGAGCTGGGGGATGACATCCAGCCCATGGCCCATGCCTATCTCGGCCCCTGCTACACCACCGGGCAGTGCATCGAGGCCTGTGAGCAACACGAGGCAAAACCCGAGTGGGAACGCATCGACGAGGTCCCCCGGCGGGCGGCCCGGATCCTGGCCGATGGCAATCCGCTGGCCTGGTTCCAGGGCCGCATGGAGTTCGGCCCCCGCGCTCTGGGCAACCGCTCCATCCTCGGCGCCCCCAACGTGGCGGGCATCGCCGACCGCATCAACGCGCAGATCAAGTACCGGGAGCGCTGGCGCCCCTTTTGTCCCAGCATCCTCGACCGGGTGGCGCCGGACATGTTGCAGACGGATCATCCCGCCCCCTACATGACCTTCACCTTCGACGTGGGCGAGGGCTGGAAGGCGCGGGTGCCGGAGGTGGTGCACGAGGACGGCACCGCCCGCGCCCAGGTGGTGACCCGGCAGAGCAATCCGCGTTACTACGCGCTGATCGAGGAGCTGGAAAAGCTGACCGGCAACGGCGTGGCGCTCAACACCTCGCTGAACCGCCGGGGCGAGCCCATGGTCTGCTCCCCCACGGATGCGCTGAACATGTTCTTCGGGTCGGATCTGGAGTATCTGATCATGCAGGACGTGCTGGTCAGGAAGTAGCCCGGGCCCATGCGACTGATCACCCAGCGGAAACTGGCCGGCATCCTGAGACGGGAGGCGGAGCGCCGCGGGGCCGGCTTTCTCCCCTTCGCCCCCTCCGAGATCTACATCGACCCCTGCAACGCCTGTGACCTGCGTTGCACCTTCTGTCCCCAGAGCAACTGGGGCGGGCGCCGGCGGGGGCTGATGTCGCGGGAGCTCTTCGAGCTGGCCATCGAGCAGGCGGTGGAGCTGAGGCCCCAGCGGGTCAACCTCTTCTGTTACGGCGAGTCCCTGCTGCACAAGGACATTGCGGAGATGGTCCGACATGCGGCGGGGCGGGGGCTGTGGGTGCGCATCCACACCAACGCCCGGTCCCTGGACGCGGACAAGGCCCGGCGGCTCATCGAGAGCGGGCTTTCCGAGATCCGCTTCAGTTTCGACACCCCGGACCGGGAGCTCTACAACAGGCTGCGGGTGGGAGGGGATTTCGACGCGGTCCTGGCCAATATCCGCGGCTTCATCCGGATCAAGCAGGAACTGGGGGCGGTGCTGCCCCGGGTCTATCTGCAGGAGATGATCCCCTTCGAGGCGGGAAAAAAGGCGCGCAACAGCGAGGCCTACCGGCGGCTGTTCGAGGGCCGTGACGTGATCTTCTCCGCACGCTACATGCACAACTTCGCCGGGGCCTCCCAGGAGGCGGGCTTCGCCGGGCTGCAGGCGGTGGGGGAAAGCCCCTGCCGGGAGATCTACCGCCGCCTGGTGGTCACCTTCGACGGCAAGATCCACGCCTGCTGCCTGGACGCGGAGGGCCACAACATCATCGGCGATCTCTCCAGGGGGGATACCATCGCCTCCGCCTGGAATGGCGGGGCCATGCGTGATCTGCGCCGCCGGACCAGCACTCATAAGCTGGAGGGGCTTGACCCCTGCCAGCACTGCGATGAGCTGCGCCGCAACCGCAGGCCGGTGAAGCTCTCCCGCCGGCTGGTGGGTGGGCTGGCATGGTACGCCGTCAAACCCTTTATCAAGAGAGACTGACCTGTGTCGCTGCTGGATCGCTTGGGCCACAACCTGCTTTCCTGGCTGGAGCGGCGGCGGGTGGGCTACTACCTGGGGGAGATGAAGGTGGGAGCGCGGGTCCGCATCAAGCCCGGCCTGGTGGTGCGCCATCCCGCCAACGTCCACCTGGGGGACGATGTGCGCATCAACCTCAACTGCCTGCTCCAGGCCCACGCCCCCATCCACATCGGCGAGCGCACCATGATCGCCGCCAACTGCGCAGTGGTCACGGCCAACCATGACACCGGGGCCCGCGGCCTGGAGGCCTTCGATGCCCGGATCCCCCGGCCGGTGAGGATCGGCAGTGACTGCTGGCTGGGCGCCGGGGTGCTGGTGCTGCCGGGGGTGACCATCGGTGACGGGACAGTGGTGGGGGCGGGCAGCGTGGTGGTGCGTGATCTGCCGCCACAGAGTGTCTGCGTTGGCGTGCCCGCCAGGCCCGTCAAGGAGCGGCCACGTCGATAGCCCCGGCATCGGCGGGTGGGGCTATGGGCTGTCCAGGCTCTCGTCGCCCAGAATGGCCTCGTATTTGAGACTCTTCAGCTCCCGCATGATACGCTGCCGCTCTTTCCTGCTGCCGGTCTTTTTGCCGGCGATCTCGGGGTTGAGGATCATGGTGGCGTGGTTCAGGTGCTTGACGTGGGGGCTCAGTTCCTCGGAGGGGATGAACACCATCTGGTAGCCGCTCTCCAGCAGCCTGGTGTGCAGCAGCTTACCCGCGGTCTCGCCGCTGTCGTCAAAGCCGTTGGTGTATTTTCTCACCAGCTCCGTCTTGTAGAGGGCGCAGTGGCTGCGCAGGTAATAATAGTTTCTGCCCACCCCTTCCAGGCTGCCTTCCCCCTTGCCGAGCAGGGGGTACCAGATCTTCTGCTGCCACCAGCGCTCAATGGTCTTGGCCAGGCGCTTGACGGGGGGCTTGTGCTCCAGCTTCCAGCTGCCGACGCCGGCGATCCCCGGATCGGCCTCGATCCTGGCCAGCAGGAAGTCGAGCCACTGAGGGCTCGTCACAATGGTATCGGTATGGATGGAGAGGATATAGGGCGTCCGGGTCTGAGCCAGCCCCACATCCAGTGCCCTGGCGTGGGCGATGGAGGGGGTCTCTGCTTCCGTGGGCGTGCGAATGATCAGGGTGATCCAGTTCAGGGTCTTCAGGTATTCCGTTGAGTCATCATTGGAGTGGTTGTCGATGACAATGACCCTGACTTTGCCGAGGTCGGTAAACAGCTTCAGAGAGCGCAGGCAGAGCTTGGTCAGCTCCAGGGTCTTGTAGTGGGGTATGAGGATGGTGACCAGGGGCTGGGGGCTGGCGGTGGCGTCGGAGGTCATGGTGTTTCAAAGGGGCGCGGATGAGGGATGTGTTTGATGACGTGGCGGGCATTTTCAGGAAAGCGGCCTGCAAAGTAAAGAAAACCTGGGACTGGCCGGGGTTTTCCAAAGCGATCAAGACCGGATGTAAGGCGGCAATCGATTCTTGATGGCCGCCTGGCACATGGGCGGCCTCAGCCGATATCCCGCTTTTCCAGAATAGTCACCAGACCGATGGACTCGGCCCCGGAGGGGTTGGTGTAAAGGTGATGAACGTTTCCACCGAAGCGGGCGCTGTCGCCCTGTTTCAGGCGTACGCTTTCACCTGCCACCTCAAGCAGCACCTCGCCTTTCAATATGTGAAGATACTCTTCGCTGCCGGGAGGATGGGGCTTGCCCTCGTAGCTGGAGTGGGCCTTCAAATGAAAGATTTGCTGAAGCATATGGCGGGCGTCGGCAGGGGAGATGATCGTGGCCTGGTAAGCGCCATCGCCGGATTCCAGTTGTTGCATTTTGTTTTTCCTGATGGCCTGCACCCGCTGGTGTTCTTCCACAATCAGGTCATCGATCGTAGTGCCGAGGGCGGATGCGATTTTGTGCACCACGGCCAGGCTGGGGTTGCCGTCATCACGTTCGACGCTGGCCAGGGTCGCGCGGGGTATCTTGGCCAGGTCGGCCAACTGTTGTTGAGTGAGGTTGCGTTTCGCCCGGATGGCGCGGATTCGGGTGCCGACAAGATTGGTGATCATGTATAAATATCTCTTGAAATGTGATGGAATATCATCAATAATGATTCCACATTGTAGTGCAAACCCCTAACGATAGCCACCACGAAGAGGAAATATCATGAGCGTACTCGTCACCAAACCGGCCCCTGACTTTACTGCCCAGGCGGTAATGCCCGACAATTCATTCAAGGAGATCTCGCTGTCCGATTATAAGGGGAAGTATGTTGTACTTTTTTTCTATCCCCTTGATTTTACGTTTGTTTGTCCGTCCGAGCTCATCGCTTTCAGCCATCGCTTGGATGAGTTCACCAGCCGGGGCGTCGAGGTGATCGGTGTCTCGGTGGATTCCCACTATTCTCATCTGGCGTGGAAAAACACGCCCGTGGAGTCTGGCGGCATCGGTAATATACAGTATCCGCTGGTCGCGGATATCACCAAGTCGATCGCCCGTGACTATGACGTGCTGGTAAACGACTCCGTGGCCCTGCGCGGTTCTTTCCTGATCAACAAGGAGGGCGTTGTCGAGCACCAGGTGGTCAACAACCTGTCCCTTGGCCGCAATATCGATGAAATGCTGCGCATGGTGGATGCGCTCCAGTTTACCGAGGAGCACGGCGAGGTCTGCCCGGCGGGCTGGCAGAAGGGCAAGGCGGGCATGACGCCTTCCGGCGAGGGCGTGGCGGAATACCTGGCCAGTTTTGCCGAGGAGCTCTAAGAGGCGTCCAAGAAGGAACGGCACAAGGAGGTGCCGGTTGCGGCGCGCGGCCGGGGACTCACGGATCTTGGGATGCGATAAAGGCATTGCAAAAGCCCCCGGGGCCGCTAAGCTATCCCGTTTGCCGGGCCCTTTGGGCCGATGAACCAATGCCGGGCCCCAGTGTCACATTGAATTCCAGATGCCGTCATGCCCCCCTCTTGCGGAAAGGCGTGCCGGTTCAACAAAAAATGAGTCCAACAACATCAGGGGAAACCGTATGAAACTTCGCCATTGCTGGCTGCTTGCCGTCCTGCTGCCATGCCTTGCCTTTGCCGGCTCCAGCGCCGGTTCCTTCAAAGAGGGCGTCGACTATGATGTGCTTGCCAAACCGCAACCGACGGAGAGCGGAGACAAGGTCGAAGTGCTGGAACTGTTCTGGTACGGCTGTCCCCATTGCTACGACCTGGAGCCGACGATCGAGCACTGGCTGGAGAACCCCCCGGAGAATGCGGTTTACCGGCGCATGCCAGCCGTGTTCCGGCCGGAATGGATGGTCCACGCACGGGCCTATTATGCCGCCGAGGCCCTGGGGGTAGTGGATAAGATCCACCGGCCGCTGTTCGACGCCATCCATGCCGAAAAGCGCCGTCTTTTCGATGAAAAATCCCTGACGGATTTCTTTGCCGAGCACGGCGTCAAGCCTGAGGATTTCACCAAGGCCTACCATTCGTTTGCGGTGCAGACCAAGGCCCAGCGGGCCAAGGTCATGACCCGGCGCTACGGTATCAGCGGCGTCCCCGCGATGATTGTCAACGGCAAATACCGCACCAGTGTCCACAAGGCCAGGGGGCCGGAAAGGATGATGGAGGTCATCGACGCCCTTGTGGCCAAGGAGAGCGCCGGCGGCTGAATGGGGCCGGCGGGATCGTTGCGCCATTCCCGTACATCCCTCCATCTCTCATCGCCATGGCGGCGGCACTGGCGCCCGCCGCCGATATCGATTGCCGGGAGCCCCGTTTCCCTGAGTGCTAAACTTTGAGTTGCCTTTCCACTCAGGGATACTCAGTTGATCAAGCTTCACTGGATACCGGTTTTCATCCTGGGCGCATGCGCCGGCTATGGCGTGGCCCTGTATCTCAATCCGCACAAACCCGGGGCTGTAACCGTCCGTCATGACCCCGGTCCGGCCGGGCCGCCCGCCCTCCGGGTTGAGACCTCTTATCCCGGGGCGGCTCCCGTGCAAAAGACCGCCCCCAAGGACGCGGCGGCACAAGAGGATGGGGATGAACTGGCGCGGGTGCGGGCGTTGACTGCGGATCATGACTGGGCCGGGGCCATCCGCCTGGCCACTGCCCTGATATCCCGGGGCGAGGCCCGCGGGGAAGAGCTCTGGCCCTATCTCGAAAGGGCCTACATCGCCCTGGTCAAGGCCTCTCTCGACCAGGGGGCCCTGGATGAGGCGCAGAGACTTCTGGCGGAGGCGGACGTGCAACTGGGCGCCAGTGCGCCGCGTCTGATTTTACTGGCCGAGCTGAACCAGATGCGCGGTGATCTCGATGCCGCAAGGACTGCCCTTCACCAGGCCATTTCCCTTGATCCATCCTATGGGGAAATGACCTACCCCCTTGTCCGCCAAGTGGTGATTGCGCTCATCTCGGGATCCAATTCGTCCCTGACGTTTGACCAGAAAGTCCGGATACTGACGGAAGAGATCATCGATGACGCGAATTTTGCCGAGTATTACGCCCTTCTGGGACGGTTGTATTATCGGCGGGGAAACTATGAAGAGGCGGTTGCCAACCTGAGCTATGCCGTGCAGTTGGATCATACGATGGGCGCCGATCTGTCCCCTCTTGTCGATGCCGCCCGGCAGCGGCTGGATACGCCCGGACTGGTGGAAGTGCCCATCAGCTCCCAGGGCCGGACCCTGAACGTGAATGTAAGGCTGAACGATGCCGGGCGGGATTTTCATTTCATCCTCGATACCGGCGCCTCCTTTACCGCCATCACGCCGGATACGGCCCGGGCCTTGGGCATATCTGTCGATTCCGGCCTGCCCAGGGTTCAGCTGAGCACGGCGAACGGCCTGATCCAGGTCCCGGCCGTAACATTGAAGGCGGTCAATCTCAAAGGGGCCCTGGCCGAGGACGTGCAGGCCGTGGTGGTGGATGAGTTGAATGGCTATGACGGACTGCTGGGGCTCAGCTTCTTGAACCGTTTCAATATCGATATCAACCATGCCGAAGGAAAGCTGTTCTTATCAGAACACTAGTGCGAAAATCCCCGCCATCACAAACGCTGCCTGATAACCCGAATCATGTCCATGTATTCCGTGCCGGCCAATCATCCCCTGCGCTTCACACTGAACAATGAAGTCCATGCCCGCCCCTGTTCGTCGCTGTATGCGCCGGAACGGGCCAGCCATCTGGCCCTGAAGCTGGATGCCGGGCAGAAGGCCCTGGAAAGGGAGGCCCTGGCCGCCTTGTGTGAGCGCTATATCCATCCGCCGCCTGCCCCGGGCGCGGATCATTTCAGCGCGGACCTCGGGGATTTCCGGGTGCGCTGGGAACAGCACAACGAGTTCAGCACCTATACCTTTCTCATACAGGGCCCCTTTGAAAACCCCTTTGTGGAGACGGCGCTGGGGATGGTGCCGGATGACTGGCTGCAATCCCTGCCGGGAGAGCTGATGGTGGGGCTTCATGCGGCCATCGTGAAGATGGGTGAAGAGGGTGCGGATCTCGATGAGATCTCCCCCCTGTTCGCGGACAATACCCTGGTGGGTGCCGAAGTATCCGGGGGCGCGGCCCAGGCCTTTACGGATTTTCGCATCCATGCCGACGGCTTCAGCCGCCTGTTGATGGTCGATCGCCATCTTCGCTCGCGCCAGGCGGGCCGTCTTTTGCAGCGCCTGTTCGAGATCGAGGTCTACCGCATGATGGCGCTGCTGGCCTTCCCGACGGCGCGCAAGCTGCTGCCCGAGCTGAACGATGCCGATCAGCGGCTGTTGAAAATCACCACCGCCATGTCCCAGTCCGACAGCGATGAGGCCGAACTGCTGGATGATCTCACCTCCCTGGCCTCCAGGATCGAGCACAGCCAGTCTTCCACCCAGTTCCGCCTCAGCGCCTCACAGGCCTACTACCGGCTGGTGGGACGGCGTATCGACGACCTGCGGGAACAGCGCATCACGGGTATCCAGACCTTCCGTGAATTTATGGACCGGCGCCTGGAGCCCGCCATGAGTACCTGCGCGGCGGTGGAGCGGCGCCAGACCATGCTTTCGAAGCGCATCGCCCGGACCAGCCAGCTGCTGCGCACCCGGGTGGAGATCACGCTGGAGCGTCAGAACCAGGCCTTGCTGGAGTCCATGGACCGCCGCGCCAGGCTGCAGCTGCGTTTGCAGGAGACGGTGGAGGGGCTCTCGGTAGCGGCCATAACCTATTATGCCGCCAGCCTGGTCGGCTACCTCGCCAAGGCGGGCAAGGCCATGGGGTGGGCCGTCAAGCCGGAACTGGTGATCGGCGTATCCATCCCCATCATCGCAGGCCTGGTTGCTGCGGGCGTACGCTCTATCCGGCGCATGGTGGAAAAGTCGCAATAAGGTGCTGGCAAGGCGAATTCCCCGGCCAGTGGCTATAATTCCCATGCCATTGGTCAATGAATGAGAATACAGTCCGTGAACGATGACGATATAGAATCAAAAACAGAACTCCTGGTCGTAGACGATTCCAAGGTGATCCGCTGGGCCGCCAGCAAGATATTGAGCAAGGAATATACCGTGCGCGAGGCCAGCGACGGCCAGGAGGCCTGGCGGATTCTACATGAGAACAGGGATATCGCAGCCGTCTTTACAGACCTTCAAATGGAGGGGACCGATGGTTACGAATTGTTGAAATTGATTCGCAGCGCCGATGATCCCCGGCTGCTCAATCTCCCCGTGATCGTGATTACCGGCAAGGATGACGACGACAAGACCAAGGCCCAGGTATTGGAGCTGGGCGCCACGGATTTCATCTCCAAGCCCTTCGACACCATCACCCTGAAAAACCGCGCGGCGGCCTATATCGACTACAGCCGCAAGCTGGCCGACGTGGAGGCCAGGGTCGAACAGGACAAACTCACCGGGCTGGCCAACAGGAATTTCCTGTTCGCCCATGGCGAAAAAGACCTCTCCCTGGCCCTGCGGCATGACACCGAGATGACGGTTGCGCTGCTGGAGGTCGACGGCTTCGCCGAGATCATCAACAGATTCGGCAAGAAGACCTCGGCCCAGATCCTGCTGAAGATCAGCCAGAAGATTTCCGCAAATATGCGCAAGGAGGATCTTGCCGCGCGTATCGGCACGGCGAAATTCGCCCTGATCCTGCCGTTGACCAACAGTGTCGGCGGCCGGCGCCTGATGGAACGCATCTGCAACCAGTTGAGCGCACTGAATCTGAAAACCGAAAGCGGGCCCATAGAGATCCGCATCAGCGTCGGCCTGACCAGCTTTGACAAGGAGCAACCCTGTTCAAGCTTTGCCCAAATGCTGGAGCAGGCGGGCCAGGCGCTGAATACGGCCATCTCCAGCGGCGGCGCCTGTATCGTCAGCTCGGCCGACAATGTCGCCCGGCCTCCAGAGGCCGCCGGAGAGCCTGCGCCGGAGGCGGCCGCCGGGGAGCGCGCCCTGGGAATGGAGCTCGCCCAGGCGATAACCCGCATCGAGGCGGGAGCCGGAGAGGAACTCGCCGCATCACAGTTGGCGAGATTGGCGCGCGCCGTCTGGCCGCTGGTGACCTGCGCCAACCAACGGCTGGACCTGGGGATGGATTCCGTCCTGGAGCCGGCGGGGAGACGGCTGGAGGAAGAGGCCGGATAAGACGCCGCGCGCCTCAGCGCGCCAGCCCTGCTTCCACTTCGTCCCTTTTGGCCCTGCCGGCCACTGATTCGATCAACTGGAGGGCGAAATCCATGGCCGTTCCCGGCCCCCTGCCGGTGATGACCCTGCCATCGGCGATCACGGGCTCAAGCTGCACCTCGACCTGCGGCAGGTCCATTTGATCCAGAACGCCGGGGTAGCTGGTGGCCCTCCTGCCATCCAGCAGGCCCGCATGGGCCAGCACCCTGGGTGCGGCGCAGATGGCCGCCGTATAGCGCCCCTCGGAGGCCAGCCGCTTCAGCATCCCATGGATGCGGGGATCCTTATCCAGATGATCCGAACCCGGCAGGCCGCCGGGCAGAACCATCATGTCGAAATCCTGCTCCAGGACTGCATCGAGAGTCGTGTCCGGCACCAGGGTCAGGCCGCGTGATGCCGTTACCGGCCCGTCCGTCAATCCGGCGGTGATCACATCGATGCCGGCCCGGCGCAACAGGTCGATGATGGTTACGGCTTCGAGCTCTTCGCAGCCTTGGGCGAGGGGGACAAGGACGCGCGCCATGGGATATTGCTCCGTTGTATCGTGATGATTTGGGACGTGGTGACCAGACGGACGCCTTCGGCTTCCAGCCGGTCCAACTCTTCCGCCAGGACGGCGAGGGTTTCCGGATAAGGGTGGGCGATGCCGATGGCCTTGCCCTGGTTGCGGGCCCGCCGCAGCAGCTGTTGGAACTGGGTGCGGATGGCTTCGGGCTCCCGCACGTTGTCCAAAAAGATATCCCGCCTGATGGCGGGCACCCTATGCTCCCGGGCGACCCGCTCCGCCACCGACAGGGCGGTGGTGCGGCTGTCCACGAAATAGAGACCGCCATATTCCAGCATGCCCTGCATGAGCCAGCCCATGGCCCCGGGGTGCCGTGTCAGCAGGCTCCCCATATGGTTGTTCAGCCCCGCCACGTGGGGCACGGCCCGCAGATTCTCTTTCAGCGTTTCCTGAAACTGCTCCCTGGTCATGTGCAGGGTCAGGCCGCCGGGCCCCAGCGGCTTGCCGCTGTGAGAGGCCATGGGCAGATGCAGCATCACCTCCTTATTCCGGCCGTGGGCCAGCTCCGCCAGGGTTTGGGCATAGGGGGTATGGGGAAGGAAGGAATAGGTGATGGCGCCGGGCAGTTCCAGGGCCTTTTCCCCTTCCTCCAGGCGGTTGCCCATGTCGTCGATGATCAGGGAGATGACCGGCTGTACCGCGGATGCCGGGGACAAACCGGCCGCGCCCGCCCCCCCGCACCCCAGCAACAGGGACAGGAGAAGGGCGCATAACCGGGCGTGATTCACTGGTCCGCGTCTCCCGCTGGCACCGATGCAGGCGCCGGTCAGCCGCGCCCCTTCAGGATGTACAATCCCTTGAGCAGGTTGAGCGCTTCGTTCAACTGATAGTCCTTTTCCACCAGGGCCCGGCCGTTTTCGGTATTTTCCGGCGCCTTTTTTGGGGGCTTTTTGCCATTGCCGTTTTCCAGATGCCGGCTGAGATTGGCCTCCTTCAGGCGCTTTATCTTGGGCGGCTTCTTGGCGGCCACCTCCACCTCGCCCAGGATGATGTCCGGCATGATGCCTTCCGCCTGGATGGAGCGGCCCGATGGCGTGTAGTAGCGGGCCGTGGTCAGCTTGACCGCCCGCGCCTTGGAGATGGGAATGACGGTCTGCACCGAGCCCTTGCCGAAGGTTTCGGTGCCCATGATGATGGCCCGTTTACGGTCTTGCAGGGCCCCGGCGACGATCTCGCTGGCGGACGCCGAGCCGCCATTGACCAGCACCACGATGGGCGCGCCTTCCAGCACATCATCCGGCGCGGCCTGGAACTTGAGCTCGGCGTCTTCCACCCGGCCCTCGGTGTAGACGATCAGTCCGCCCTCCAGAAAGGCGTCGCTGACGGCCACGGCGCCGTTCAGGACCCCGCCGGGGTTGTTGCGCAGATCCAGGATCAGCCCCTTGATCCCGCCCCCGCTCTCCTTTTTCAGGCGTTCGATGGTCTTCAGCATGTCGTCACTGGTGCGGGCCTGGAAATGGGAGATGCGCACATAGGCGAATCCCTTCTCCAGCAGGCGGCCCTTGACGCTGGCCACCTTGATGATGTCCCGCACGATGGTGATCGGGAAGGGGGCGTCCCGTCCCTCCCGCACAACGGTGATGACGATCTCCGTGCCCGGCTTGCCGCGCATGATCTTGACGGCCTCGTTGAGGGACATGCCCTTGACCGGCTTGTCATCGAGACGGATGATCAGGTCCCCCGCCTTGACCCCGGCCCGCTGCGCCGGGGTGTCATCGATGGGCGCGATGACCTTGACGAAGCCATCCTCCATTCCGACCTCGATGCCCAGGCCGCCGAATTCCCCGGTGGTGCCCACCTGAAGCTCCTTGAATTCGTCGGGCCCCAGATAGGATGAGTGGGGGTCGAGCCCGGCGAGCATGCCGCGAATGGCGTATTCCAGCAGCACCTTGTCCTCCACCGGCTCCACGTAGTCCCGCTTGATGCGGCCGAATATTTCGGCGAAGGCCCGCAGGTCCTCCAGGGGCATGTCGGAGCCGGCCTCCTGGCTTTCGGCCCTGGCGGTGCCACCCAGTGGCAAGGCGCCGCCGATCACCAATACCAGTACCAGAATAACGTTCAAGCTTTGTTTCATGTTTCAACCTGGGTCCGGGCTGTCTCGCCGGATGAGTAGAGTACAAACAGTATGCATCTCAGTAGTATAAGCTGATATTTGAAGCGCCGGCCTGACTTTTTGTCCTCCGGCCATGCCGCAGGGGCCGGTTCATCCAATCCTGTTGCCGCTGATTTTCCTGCACCAGGCCTTGGGATTGACCGGGCGACCCTTTTTGCGAATGCTGAAATAGACCCCCGACTTGAGCTGGCCGCCGCTGTTGCCCACCAAGCCCACGACCTCCCCCGGTTCGACCCATTCGCCGGTTTCCTTGAACAGGCTCTGATTATGGCCATAGAGGGTCATATAACCGTCGCCGTGATCGATGATCAGCAGCAGGCCAAAGCCGCGCAGCCAATCGGCGAAGGCCACCCGCCCGCGATGCACCGCCCGCACCTCCTGGCCTTCCGCCGCCGAGATCATGACCCCGTCCCAGCGCAGTCCCGCGCCTTTCGGGGCGCCGAAGCGCGCGCTCAGCCGGCCTTTGGAGGGCCAGGGCAGGCGGCCTTTCAGGGCGCGGAAGGGCTTGCCCAGGGTGTCGGCCGGGGCAGGCGCCGGTCCCTTTTCCAGCTGTTTCAGCAGGGCCCGGAGTTCACGCTCGTCCCTTTTCAGGCCGTCCAGTTCCCGGCCTTTGGTGCGGATCTCCGCATTCAGGGTCTGGATGAGGGCCTGCCGGGCCTGCCGGGCCTGTTCCAGCTTGGCCTGCTGTTGCAGCTCGCGCCTGTGCAGCTCTTCCAGCCTGGCGGTTTCTTCGTTGACCTCGCGTTCGGTTTCCCGCACGTCGGCGATGAGCCTTTCGATAAGCGCCAGTCGCTCCGCCCGCGCCCGGTTGAAATAATCGTAATACACCATGACCCGGCTGACCATGGCCGGATCCTGCTGATTCAGCAGTATTTTTATCCGCTCCTGCCGGCCCATGGCGTAGGCGGCCCGGATCTGTTTCGCCAGGGCCGTGCGCTGAAGCGCCAGTTCCCGCTCCTGCAGCCCGCGTCTGTTTCTCAGCTCTTCCAGGCGCGCCCGCTGGCGCCGGAGGGTCCCGGCCAGCACCCGCAGGCGGCGGGCCAGCCGCCCGATATTGCGCTCCACGGCCTGTAATTCCCGGTTCAGGCCGGCCTGCCGGTCCTTGCTGGATTCGAGTTCTGTCTGCAGCCTGTCGATGCGTCCCCGGATCCGGTTCAGCTCGTCCTCCCTGGCGTCAATCCCGTCCTTGCCGGGGACCGCCTGGGCAAGGCAGAGCAGGGTCAACAGCAGCAGGGGGGCTCGTCTCATGGTCGGCCGCTGAATTCCACCAGTGGCCGTCCCGTCATTTCCGGGGGCTGCCCCAGTCCCAGCAGGCGGAGCAGCGTCGGGGCCACGTCGCACAGGGCCCCGTGCTGCGCCAGGCCGGCGGGGCGGCCCACATAAATCAGCGGCACCGGATTGCGGGTGTGGGCGGTATGGGGCTGGCCTGTCTCCCGGTCCCGCATCTGCTCGGCGTTGCCATGGTCCGCGGTGACCAGCATTTGCCCTTGGGCCCGCCCCAGGGCCGCGACAATCCTGCCCAGGCTCTCATCGACCGCCTCGATGGCCTTGACCGCCGCTTCGTAGACGCCGGTGTGTCCCACCATGTCCGGGTTGGCCAGGTTGCAGATGATGACGTCATATGTGCCTCCCTCGATGGCCTCCACCAGCCTGTCCGTGACCTCGGGGGCGCTCATCTCGGGCTGGAGGTCATAGGTCGCCACCTTGGGTGAGGGCACCAGGATGCGGTCTTCGTGTTTGAACGGCTCCTCCCGCCCGCCGTTGAAGAAGAAGGTGACATGGGCGTATTTCTCGGTCTCGGCCAGGCGCAATTGCCGCAGCCCCTGCTTTGCAATGTATTCGCCGAAGACGTTATGCAGTTCCTCGGGGGGGAAGATCACCGGGATGTGGAATGCCTCGCTGTATTGGGTGAGGCTGACGAAGGCCGCCAGCCTGGGGTGCGCCTTGCGGTCGAAACCGTCGAAATCCGTGTCGATGAAGGCGCGGGTGATCTCGCGGGCCCGGTCGGAACGGTAGTTCATGAACACCAGGGTATCGCCGTCTGCCACCGGGGAGGGCGCTCCGTCCCCGTCCAGGACAACGGTGGGCGATACGAATTCATCCGTCTCGCCCCTTTCGTAGGCCATGCGCAGGGCGGTCAGGGCGTCCGGCGCCCGGTATTCCGCCAGGCCCAGGGTCATGACGTCATAGCCCTTTTGCACCCGCTCCCAGCGCAGGTCCCGGTCCATGCTGTAGTAGCGGCCGGTGATGCTGGCAATGCGGCCCGTTCCGAGCTCCGCGAAGAGTTCATCCATGGCCCGCAGCGAGGATGCGGCGCTCTTGGGGGGGACGTCCCGGCCGTCCAGGATGGCATGCAGGCAGACCCTGGAGGCACCCCGCCGCACCGCCATCCGGGCCATGGCGTGGATGTGCTCTTCGTGGCTGTGGACGCCGCCGGGGGAGAGCAGCCCCATGATGTGCACCGTCCCGCCGTTTTCGATGGCCCGGTCCACGGCGGTGGTGAGGGTTTCGTTGGAAAAAAAGCTGCCGGACCGGATGGCCAGGCTGATGCGGGTGAATTCCTGGTATACGATGCGGCCGGCCCCCAGGTTCAGGTGTCCCACTTCGGAATTGCCCATCTGGCCGTCCGGCAGGCCGACCGCCTCGCCCGATGTGCCCAGCAGGACATGGGGGTGCTCCTCCCAGAGCCTGTCCCATACCGGCGTGCGGGCGCCGCGGATGGCATTGTAATCGTCGTCCTCGCGGTATCCCCAGCCATCCAGAATAAGCAGTACCACCGGCTTGCCCTTGTCAGTCATCGTTTGCGTCTCACCTCTTGCCAGGCAGAATTCATCCGGAACCGGATCCTCGGGGCATCTAGGGCCTGTTAACACTAATCCAATAGGCTCTGCTGGGGCTATTTTTTCACCCAGCAAGGCAGAATGAGTGAAGTGTAGTGACTCTACATGAGCGAATGATAACGCAGCTGGGTGGAAAAATAGCCCCAGCCCCGTGGGTTGCGCCTGAAAAAACGCCACTCGGCGTTGCTCGTCGCTTATTTGGAGTCACCAAACTGCGCTCCTCGCGCCTTGATTGGCGCTTTTTCAGGCACAACAGAGCCTGTTGGATTAGTGTTAACAGGCCCTAACAGGGATCTGAAAGGTGTTACGCAATGCAGGGTATTATTGTATTCTACTTTGCTGACATAACCGCCATGCTGGAATCGTCACTCCGGCCGATACCCAAACGACGCCCATGGAACCACTTATCACCGCCGACGAAGATATCGCCCAGGCCGCCCGTTCGCTCAAGGCCATGTCGCATCCGATACGGCTCAAGATCCTCTGCACCCTCGGTGACAAGGAGGTCAGCGTTCAGGAAATCGTCGATCGGGTGGGCACCACCCAAAGTAACATCTCCCAGCATCTTGCCATTCTTCGTGACAAGGGTATCCTAGCCTGCCGGAAGGACGCCAACCGGGTTTTTTACCGGATAGGCGACGGCCGCACCTTACGCCTGATCCGAATGATGCGGGAAGTCTTTTGCACCCAGGGCCATTGAGCCGGCCGGGGTCCCGGATCGCAACATCTTTTTTCGGCCAGCGGCCCTTTGCCGCGACAGCCCCCTGATTTAATGCCTGAGGGCATACTGGAGATATGGAACAATTTATCGAATTTGCCGGAAATCACGTGGCCCTTTTCGCCGCGCTGATTGTCATTTCAGCCCTGCTGGCGCAGAACCTGTGGGCGAGCACGAGTAACGCGGGAGGGGCCATCGACCCCCCGCGCGCCACTGAGCTGATCAACCGCGAGGATGCCGTGGTGGTGGATGTGCGGGCCATGGCCGATTTCGCCAAGGGCCATATCATCAATGCCATCAATATCCCCAACAATGGTTTCAAGGATCAGATCAAAAAGCTGGAGAAGCACAAGGACAGCCCCATTATTGTCTATTGCAGCTCGGGGGCGAATTCGGGCGCCATCTGCAAGCTGCTGCGCAAGGAAGGTTTTGACAAGGTCTACCAGCTCCGCGGCGGCCTGATGGCCTGGCGAAACGCCGGCCTGCCGGTCAGCCGGAAAAACAAGTAACCCCCTCTTTGATAAATGAATCTGGACTAAAACAATGACCGACGAAGAACAAGCCCCCGGCGACAACCAGCAAGAACAAGGCGATGAGAACAAGCGTGAGTTTCATCTCAAGCGCATCTATATAAAGGATCTCTCGTTCGAGACCCCCAACTCTCCGCAGATTTTCAGCGTGGAGTGGAAGCCGGAGTCCACGCTCAACCTCAACAGCGAAGTCCATCCCCTGGGGGATGATCTTTACGAGGTGGTGCTGACCGTTACCGTGACCACCAAGGTCGGGGACAAGGTCGCATTCCTGGTGGAGGTCCAGCAGGCGGGCATTTTTCTCATGCGCGGCTTTCCACGGAATGAGCAGGGGCCCATGCTGGGCAGCTACTGTCCCAATATCCTGTTTCCCTATCTGCGGGAGGTGGTTTCCGATCTGGTCAATAAAGGCAGCTTTCCGCAACTGCTGCTCTCGCCGGTCAACTTTGATGCGCTCTATGCCCAGCACATGGCGGAACAGCAGGCGAGAAGGCAGGCCGGCGGACAAGAGCAGGAACCCCCCGTTACCCATTGACCCCCGGTTTCATCCGAAGACCAATGACGCAACCCGCAGCTCCCGTTATCGCAGTGCTTGGGGCCGGCTCCTGGGGGACCGCCCTCGGGATCCTGTTGAGTCGCAACGGCGCGGAGGTGCGCCTGTGGGGCCATCTCAAAGAAGAGGTGGAACCCCTCCAGGCCGACCGGGAGAACCGGCGGTATCTGCCGGGCATCCCGCTGCCCGACAATCTCCATCCCCTCCTGGATCTCGCCCGGGCCGTCGAGGGCGCAAACGAGATACTGGTGGTCGTCCCCAGTCACGCCTTCCATCAGGTGCTGGAAGCCATCAAGCCGCTCATTCCCGCTGACATGCCCCTGAGCTGGGCCACCAAGGGGCTGGAGCCCAAGACCGGCCGGTTCCTGCACCAGGTCGCCGCCGAGGTGCTGGGGGAGCGGCCCTTTGCGGTCATCTCCGGTCCGACCTTCGCCAAGGAGGTGGCCGCGGGGCTGCCGACGGCCCTGACCGTCGCATCGTTGTCGGAGGAATACGCCCGCCGCATGGCGGGATATCTCAATTCAGATTGCTTCATCGCCTATACCAGCAACGACCTGGTGGGGGTTCAGCTTGGCGGCTGCGCCAAGAATGTGCTGGCCATTGCCGCCGGCATCTCCGACGGTCTCGGCTTCGGCGCCAACAGCCGTGCCGCCCTGATCACCCGCGGCCTGGCCGAGATCATGCGCCTGGGGCGGGCCCTGGGCGCCCGGCCGGAGACCTTCATGGGCCTGGCCGGACTGGGTGACCTGATCCTGACCTGTACCGACGACCAGTCGCGCAACCGCCGCCTGGGCCTGGCGCTGGCCAGGGGGCTGAGTATCGAACAGGCCCGCAAGGAGATCGGCCAGGAAGTGGAAGGGGTGGGCGCCGCGCAGGAGGTCTACCAGAAGGCCCGGGAGGCCGGCGTGGAGATGCCCATCACCAGGCAGGTCTACCGGATACTGTATGAGGGGCGGGATACGCGGGAGGCGGTGCAGGCGCTGTTGGAGCGGCGGGTCAGGGTGGAGGCGGAATACGCTGGTATGGAGGGGTGAGCGCCGAGTGTGGAGTACTAGTTGCCGCCGGTGAATCCCTGCTGACGCCAGGCCTCGTACAGGATTACCGCGGTTGCGTTGGAGAGATTCATGCTGCGGTTTCCCGGCAGCATGGGGATGCGGATCAGCCGCTCCGGCGGCAGTCCGTCCAGCAGCTTTTGGGGCAGGCCGCGGGTCTCGGGGCCGAACAGCAGGGCGTCGCCGGGCAGGTAGGCCACGTCGGAGTAGCGTTGCCCGCCCCGGGTGGTGCAGGCAAACAGGCGGGGAGGCCGCACGGCCGCCTCGAAGGCGGACAGGCGCTCGTGCTCCCGGATCCCCACCCATTCGCGGTAATCCAGCCCGGCGCGGCGCAGGCGGCGGTCATCCAGGGTGAAACCCAGGGGGTGGATCAGATGCAGGGTGGCGCCTGTGTTGGCGCACAGGCGTATGATATTCCCCGTATTGGGCGGGATCTCCGGCTCGAACAAGACCACATGAAACATAACGATGACTACTGAATCAGCCTCGTCCCTGGCGGTGGATTTCTGCGGACTCGATTTCCACACCCCCCTGGTGCTGCTGTCCGGCTGTGTCGGCTTCGGCGAAGAGTATACGCGGGTGAAGGGCTTTTCCAACCGGGACGCCGGGGCCGTCTGCCTCAAGGGCACCACCCTGGAGGCGCGCCCGGGCAACCCGCCCCACCGGGTCTGTGAGACGGCCAACGGCATGCTCAACGCCATCGGGCTGCAGAATCCCGGGGTGGAGCGGGTGGTGACCGAGATCCTGCCCCGGCTGGATTTTTCCGAGACCCGCTTCATCGCCAACGTCTCCGGCTCCAGCGTGGAGGAGTACCGGGAGGTGACCCGGCGTTTTGACGACTCTCCCATCGACGCCATCGAGATCAACATCTCCTGCCCCAACGTGAAGGAGGGGGGCGTCACCTTCGGCAATGACCCGGATATGTCCGCCCGGGTGGTGGAGGCCTGCCGGGCGGTAACCCGCAAGCCCCTGATCACCAAGCTCTCCCCCAACCAGACCGATATCGCCGAAAATGCCCGGCGCTGCATCGAAGCGGGCAGTGATGCCTTTTCCGTCATCAACACCCTGATGGGCATGGCCATCGACGCGGAGAGCCGCACCCCCATCATCGGCAACAACCAGGGCGGCCTCTCCGGCCCCGCCATCAAGCCGGTGGCCCTGCTCAAGGTGCATCAGGTCTATCAGGTGTGCCGGGATCATGGCATCCCCATCATCGGCCAGGGCGGGGTGTGCAGCGCCGAAGACGCCCTGGAGTTCCTGATTGCAGGGGCCAGCGCCGTGGGAATCGGCACCGCCCTGTTCTACGATCCGCTGGTGTGCCGCAAGATCAATCTCGGCATTCAGGAGTATCTGGACCGGCACGGCCTGGCGACGGTCGGCCAGCTTACCGGGACCCTGCGCCTGCATGAGCGCTGATCGGTGTTCGCCGGGAAATCCGGCGCGGGCTTCAGCCGCGAAAGGCCAAGGCGCCGGATGTATGAAAAATCAACCCCCTTGGCGTTCGGCACAGAAGGCCTGGTACTCGTCCTCGAAGAAGAACCTTTCCTCTCCCAGGGCCGGCCTGAGTTGATCCAGCCAGGTGGCTGATTCGTCATAGCGGGCAAAGAAGGGCCGCTGCACCCAGTCCGGGTTGCGGCTCTGGATGAAACGCAGCACGAACACCTTTTCGCCGTTGATCTCGGTGACGCCCTGGATCTCCACCTTGCCCGGACCCGCGCTCATGCTGGGGCCGCGGGCGGTGCGGCCGAGGCCGGAGACCTGTTGCATGGCCTCCCGGTAGACGCGCCAGGCCTTCGCCAGCGGCACCTCGAAGTAGCGGTGGGCGCCGGTGTCGCGCTCGACGAACATGTAATAAGGGATGATGCCGGCTTTGACCTGGGTCTGCCACAGCCTCGCCCAGGTCTCCCCGCTGTCATTGATGTGGGCCAGCAGCGGCCCCTGGCTGCGGATCTCCGCCCCGGTGCTGCGCAGGCGGCGGATGGCCTCGCGGGCGATATCGGTGTCCAGTTCACGCCAGTGGTTATAGTGGGCCATGAGGGCAATGTGTTTTCCGGCCCCGGACAGGCGCTCCAGCAGCCGCAGCAACTCGTCCGCATCCTCATCGGTTACGAAACGGTGGGGCCAGAAGCTGAGGGCCTTGGTGCCGATGCGGATGCTCTGGATATGATCGAACGCCGGCTCCAGCAGCGGTTCGAGATAAGCCGCCAGGCGCCTGGCCTTCATGACCATGGGGTCGCCGCCCGTAACCAGCAGGTCGGTGACCCCCCTGTGGTTGCGCAGGTAGCGGTGCAGGGCCGCCGCTTCGGTGGAGGCCATGCGCAGGGCCTTGTCCCCGATGAACTGGGCCCAGCGGAAACAGAAGGAACAGTAGGTGTGACAGGTCTGGCCCTGGCTGGGGAAGAACAGCACCGTCTCGCGGTACTTGTGCTGGAGCCCCTCCAGGCGTTCCCCGTTCTCATCCAGGGGGACATTGAGCCGCAGTTGGTCCGCCGGGTGGGGGTTCAGGTGGTTTCGGATCTCCTGCGCCGCAGCCTGGATCTCCCGTGCGTCCGCGCCTGCGTGGAACAGGTCGGCCATGCGGTCGAAATCCGCGGGATCGAGCATGCCTTTCTGGGGAAAGGAGAGCTGGAAAACGGGGTCTTCCGGGGCCTTGTCCCAATCGATGAGGGAATCGATCACATAATCATTGACCCGGAACGGCAGGACGCTGGCCACGACCTTCATCTCGAAGTGCAGCTCATCCGGCATGCGCGAAAGGGCGGCGATGCGGTCCAGATCCCGCAGGGTATAGACCTGGAAGCGGCGGGCGCCAAAGCCCGCTTCCGGCGCCCCGGTTGACTGGCGGCGTAATATTGCAGTTTGATTCATTTTTACTTCCGTACCTTTGAACCAATCACTATATCACAGGGGGAATGGCGTTCTGAACACGGGGGCAATGGATCAGGAGGCGGCAGGGTTCACTTTTTTCGGGGGGGTTATTTTTGAAGCTACAGCACCTGCATCCCTGGGACGTCACGCCGGCCCGGGCGCGAGAGATCCAGCAACGGTTGCGCGGCAAGGTCATTACCCGTGACGCCCTGGGGGAGGTTCGCCGGGTGGCCGGGGTGGATGTGGGTTTCGAGGACCGGGGAAAAACCACCCGCGCCGCGGTGGCGGTGCTGGCTTACCCCTCCCTCGAACCGGTGGAACAGAGTGTCGCCCGCCTGCCCACCCGCTTTCCCTATGTGCCGGGCCTGCTCTCCTTCCGCGAAATCCCCGCCGTGCTGGCGGCCCTGGAACGGATCCGGCAGTTGCCCGATCTGTTGCTGTGCGACGGCCAGGGACTGGCCCATCCCCGCCGCTTCGGCATTGCCTGCCACCTGGGGGTGCTGACCGACATCCCCGCCATCGGCGTCGCCAAGAGCCGGCTGGTGGGTGAATATGCCGCCGTCCCGGAAGGCAGGGGTGAGTGGACGCCGCTGGTGGACAAGGGCGAATGCATCGGCGCGGTAGTGCGCACCCGCGCCGGCGTCAAGCCCCTCTTCATCTCCCCCGGCCACCGCATCGGCCTGGAAAGCGCCATCGATTACGTCATGGCCTGCACCCCGAAATACCGCCTCCCGGAGACCACCCGCCAGGCCCACCGGCTGGCGTCCGGCTGAAGCAGGGGGGGCTTTGTATTCCGGGATTTGCTGCGTTGCTTGTTTGTTCAAGCCGGAAGCGATAAGTCGGATTGTCTGGCATTAATGATTTTTGACCGTCAAGATTTTTTACACTCAAATGTTTTGGTGTTTATTTGTTTATAACCTTTTGTTTTGAAGTAGTTGTCTGTTTTTATATTCATAATATGGATGATCTTGGTCTGTGATAGGAATTAAAAGTGTCAGGTTTTTTTACAGCTTCCCAGCCCCCCGTACAGGGTCAGCCTTTATCTTCTTGAGATTATTAGGATTAGTGATTCAGGTACGCCTTTTGCAAAGGTTTAGCTGACGAGGCGTTTTCCATCTTTGCTCCCCGTATTTGCTCTTAGTAAATACGTGCAAAAACGGCGGATGTTGGTCTATGGTCCGTGGATGCGTAATGCACATAATCTGCCGACTATGCCAAACAGCAATGGGAAGGCGAATGCAGCAAAATGGCGGCTCTAAATCCTATGATTTTAGGGGGGAGGATGGGAATGGCTGAAATTTACAGGAAGAAAACACCACGCCCTATTCACTGCTTGTCAGCAGGAATGTTGTGTTTATCGGCATCTCTCCTAACTGCGCAGACAGCAATGGCCGGATTTAATGTCTGGCCCCCACCCGCCGAACAATCCCTTGACGGCCAAACAACCGATTGGATTACCATCACTGACAATGCCTTGGGTGCCGGAGTCGGAACGCTCTATGGAGGGTCAGTCAATGTCGGTGTCGAAGGGCTGACCAATATCGGTGATCTGACCATCCAAAACGGCGGTATGCTCGATGCCGATAAAATTGGCGCTGGTTCATGGGGAACCGATCAGTATCAGGGTACGATCAACGTGGGGCGAGATCTGGTCATCCGCAATGGCGGCCAAATGTTTCTCAACGGGGATATCCTCAATGTCCTGGGGTGGTCAACTGGCGTTGGCGGCAATGCCACACTCTCACAGAACTCTTCCCTGAGCGCGATCAACAGTACACTCACTATTAACGGAAACCGGCTGAACCTTTATGGCACTTCCGGCATGGCGTTAAGCAACAGCTCCACCCTGAATGTCAACGAGCTCGGTCTGGGCGGCACGAATACACTGGATGTGACCGACTCGACGCTGAATATAGCCAACCGCTTCGGCATAGGCCTTGGCACAGGCAACGCCTCGGCTGTAACCCTCACCGGCTCCACGGTCGATGCGCTCTTTGGCAGCATCCGGGACAATGCCACGGTCAGCGCCACCGGCTCCAGTCTGGCATTCCGGGATAACGCCTCCATAGAAAATGCAACCATGACCCAGAATGGCGGTGACCTTGTCTTCGGTGACGAGTTGTTTGTCAGAGGAGGAGGATCTCTGGCCATTGATGGTGCAACTGTTCGGCATCAAAACCTTGGAGATGTGGACAACAGAGGCGCGGTTGTGGTGCATGACGGCGGCCAGCTTGCACTCAGCAGCTCCACTCTTGATCTTGTCTCCGGTGGCGGACCGGCTAACGGACAAAGGGTGACGGTCAATACTGGCGGGCAGGTGTCGGTGACTGGTAGTACGGTTACAGCCAGAACGGTTACGGCTAATACTGGCGGGCAGGTGTCGGTAACCGGCAGTACGGTCACAGCCAGAACGGTCAGCGCCGAAGATGCAGGCTCTCTCTACCAGCAGACGGGAGGCACGCTCAATACCCTCAACCTCTCATCTGCCGATGCTGGAGAAGTCAGGCTGAACAGCACCGTGGTCAACGCCACCGGCAACGTTACTGCTGATGGAGCCTTCAATGCTACCGGCACGACACTTAATGTTACGGGCAGCTTCACGGGCAGGGACGGAGTGGCCGGTCTGACCGGTTCATCTCTCACAACCGGCGGCGACACAGTACTTTATGACAGCTCTACGCTCGGCATAGATAACAGTACGCTTACCGTTAACGGAAACCGGCTGAACCTTTATGGCACTTCCGGCGTGGCGTTAAGCAACAGCTCCATCCTGAATGTCAACGAGCTCGGTCTGGGCGGCACGAATACACTGAATGTGACCGACTCGACGCTGAACATCGCCGGCCGCTTCGGCATAGGCCTTGGCACAGGCAACGCCTCGGCTGTAACCCTCACCGGCTCCACGGTCGATGCGCTCTTTGGCAGCATCCGGGACAATGCCACGGTCAGCGCCACCGGCTCCAGTCTGGTATTCCGGGATAACGCCTCCATAGAAAATGCAACCATGACCCAGAATGGCGGTGACCTTGTCTTCGGTGACGAGTTGTTTGTCAGAGGAGGGGGATCTCTGGCTATTGATGGTGCAACTGTTCGGCATCAAAACCTTGGAGATGTGGACAACAGAGGCGCGGTTGTGGTGCATGACGGCGGCCAGCTTGCGCTCAGCAGCTCCACTCTTGATCTTGTCTCCGGTGGCGGACCGGCTAACGGACAAAGGGTGACGGTCAATACTGGCGGGCAGGTGTCAGTAACCGGCAGTACGGTCACAGCCAGAACGGTCAGCGCCGAAGATGCAGGCTCTCTCTACCAGCAGACGGGAGGCACGCTCAATACCCTCAACCTCTCATCTGCCGATGCTGGAGAAGTCAGGCTGAACAGCACCGTG
>DRKS01000088.1 GCA_011051655.1 Sedimenticola sp. | reverse complement strand
TTCGTTACGTAGCCAACTTCCTCCCGCATGATCTTTCCAGAGTCGAACTCGAGTGTAATGTTGTAATGACTATCTGATTTCACATCATAGGAACCCGATGCGCTTTCTCCAGGTTGTATATTCACCAATTCGATCTTCTGTCCACAGATCGTGACCGATGCGCGGGCGATGGGCTCGTCGGCTCTGTTGACCAGAGTGAAGTCTCCTTTGTTAGTGGTACAGGAAATCACAAACAGCGTTATGATTACGGTACCAATGCTCAGCGCGAAACGCCTCATGGTCACCGCACTCCTTGATAGAGGTTGTAATCCGAGCCGTTATTGGGAAGCGTCCATAGTTTGCTTGGATCAACCGGAGTGTTATTGCTCCCAGCGTTCCGACCGACAGCGTTGTTGTGCAGGTCCATGATCGCCTCGGCCCAAGGCTGGCCGCCCAACAAGCCTTCGATTTCGTGGCCGGTTCCAGCCAACCATGCAGTGCAAGCGTTTGTTTCCTGTGTCGTTCTTCGCATCCATTCGGCGTGCCTCATTGCATCACCTATGTCGTTATGCGATCTGGGTCTCCTCGCGAGTTCTTCGCGAGCAATCTGACGCGCCCTCTCAAGATTTGCAGGGAAATCCCACCAATCACCCACCGCCAAACCAAGTGGATCAATGAAGTTCAAAGGGTTGTTTAGAACATAGGCATAAGTATTCATGCCGCCTGCCAGCCCTAACGGATCACTAGTCAAATACCGTCCCAGCCTCGGATCATAGTAACGGAAGTAGTTGTAATGCAGCCCGGTCTCTTGATCGTAGTACTGTCCCGGAAACCGCAAATTCAGCGTAAACAACACACCATCCCCATCCACATCCCCATCCGGCAACCCACTCCCAAACGGATCACTCTCCCACCGCCAGATAATCGCACCTGTATCATCCATCACCGCACGCGGAGTCCCAAGGTGATCGGCATGAACATAATAGACATTCCCACCCCGTAGAACCGCAAGCGGTCGCCCACCAAGATAGATGATCTCCTGCAACGGAGCATTGGTCGCTCCATCATACTCGCCCACCAACTGCCCATTCAGGCCATAGGCAAAGACTTTCGAGCCGGTAAAGATCACCCCACCACTGGCTATTCTGTTGTTAATACAAACAAGATCGGCCACGTTAACCAGGCCATCACCATTACAGTCCGGATTACCGGTGGCAACGTCTAGGCCTAGGATCTCATCAATCACCGCCTGTAAGTCGTCAACGGTAATGAGATTGTCGCCATTGGCATCGCCAGAGGGTGTGTAAGGATGACTCTTACGCACCCGCTGTCCCAGTCCATTATAGGTATAGGTCGCCAACAGTGCCCCACCGTCACGCACCGCTTTGAGCCGGTTATGCACGGTATAGCTGAAGGCCTGAGCGCCCTTGACGGTGGTATTGCCGTTGGCATCCAGCTGAACGTCAAACCCATTCACCATATCCAGCCGGTTGCTGTTGGGCTCATAGATATAGCTCTGCGTTACGTTATCCTCGGCCAGGCGGTTTCCGACCTTGTCATAACCGAAATCCTGGCTACCGAAGTTACCTATGGCAGTATCCAACCGGTTCAGGGCGTCGTAGGTGTAGTCATTTGCACTCGCGTCCTCGATTTGTCGCCTAAGATTGCCGTTGGCGTCGTAGACAGGGTAGGTCACGTTTAATACGCCGGCAATATCCTGGCTGGTCATCCGGTAGGCCGTATCGAAGCCTTGGATCAGGACCTTGCCGTTGCCATAGGTAAGGCCGGTAATGGGCCCAAAGGGTTTGTAGCTGATGTTGCTGGCCAGGGTGGTGAAGGTGCCGTCTTGGTCGAGATCAACTTGATTGATTCGACCGGCACTGTCGTAGTGGTAGGTGACCACCGCACCCGAGGGATAGATCATGGTCTCCAATCGACCCGCACTATCGTAGCCGTAGCTCAGCCCCTGGTGGCTCTCAACCTCACCAAAGCCAGTGTAGCTGTAGGTCGTTTGGATGGGCGAGGCACCGCCAGAATTGACAGTGACCGCACACAGCCGCCCTACCCCGTTAGCGCAGGTGTCGTAATCGTACTGGATATCATCATTCGAGCCCGGCGCATCCAGCAGGTAGAGACGGTTTAGGGCATCGTAGTGGTAGGTAAAGGCCTGACCCTTTGCGTCGGTCTTGGAGGTAAGGTTGCCCGCCCCATCATAGCCAAAGGTGGTGGCGCCGGTATCGGGGCTGATCTGGGCCAGCAGGTTGCCTAAATCATCGTAGCCGTAGACCGTCACTCCATTGTTGGGATCGATGACAGAGGTCAGGTTGTCCTGCGTATCATAATCGTAAAAGGTTTTGGCGTTGATGCCGCCCAGGTCCTGGGTAACGGCGGTCAGGCGTTTCAGACTGTCGTAATCATAATCGGTCAAACTGCTCTCACCATCAGTGAGAGCGCCGAGGGTGCCGTTAGGATTGAAGTCGTAGTCGCTGCTCTCGTTTTGTTGGGTGCTGACGTTCAACCGGTTATAGGCATCGAAGGTTTGGGCAAGGCTCTTTTTCAGCACGTCACCGTTGTCATAGATCTCTTCGAATTCCTTATTGCCCTCAGTGTCCAGGGTGTATTTGATGTAGTTGCCCAGGCCGTCTTCAACGCGGGTAAGGCGGCGGGCATCATCATAACCAAAGGTGATGGTGGTGGCGTCTGCTGTTCCGTAGGCCTGGGTAACGGTCTCAACTTCACCAGTTGCGAGATAGGTCCAGCGGGTAGTGCGACTGCTGGTGCCACTGGTCTCGGTGAGGGTCTCGAGGCGGCCCCGTGGATAATAAGTGTAGCTGAGGCTGAGGCCGTTGGGGCGCTCTTCGGAGAGGATCTTGCCGAAGGCGGTGTACTGGATGTTGCCGCGCACGGTGACACCGTTGGCATCTATGATCTCTTTGAGCTGAGCACGGTTGTTGCCTTGCCCCGCATCATCCGGGTAGTAGTTTAGGGTCGTGATGTCAGATACATCTGAACGCGGACCATCAATCTGGCTAAGCTGATTCAGTGGGCCATTGTATTGGTAAACGGTGGTGCGGGTGACTGGCGTCCCCGTTGGCGTGAAACCCGTTATCGTTACCGCCGTACGGTTGCCAAAGTCATCGTAGGTATATTCAGTGACTTTGCAATCAACCCCTTCTGTACATTGCGCCGTTGGATCTTGCGCATATACCGAAGGCTCTATGATCTTTTTGACCTTGCCGTGGAAGCGTGGGTCATAAGTATAGTCGGTACGGCGTTGCTGCGGAGTGCCAACGGCTTCGATCTTGTAACCGCGGTTACCATTGGCATCATAGTCACCGTATCGGGTGATTACACCGTTGTCGGTCTTCGACTGTAAGTGATAACTATCGAGGCCACTATCTGCCGGGTAGTAGCTATAACTGGTGTTGCTGCCGCCACAGCTGGCACAAGCAGGGCCGGTGATATTGGTTGGCACCGGTACGCCCAGCAGGTTGGTTGTGGCATAGGTGGTGCTGTGCTGCCGGCTGTTGGTTACGGTGCGGGTGCCGTCCGCGTTGTAGGCAACGTCAACCCGATCGGCGTTACCCGCAAGATAGGAGGCGGTGGCCTGGCCATCCGCATCATACTCATAGGTGGCGTAACGAATACCGCGCTCGTCGGTGATGCCGGTCAGGTGATTGGGATAATCTACATTTTCGTAATGATATTGACGCTTTGGATTGTCTGTGTCGTCGCCCGGCGTCTGGTCTGGGTAGGTGATCGATAAAAGGTTGCCGCCCGAATAGTCTAATTGGTATTGCTCATTCCCTGGGACCGTTATGGTTGTGTCTGGGCCGTCATAAGCAAAACTTAATGTTTTGCCAAGGCTGTCGGTTACCGTTTGTAGTTTTCCTGTATCTGGGGCATATTCGAGGATCTCCTCCCGGCCATCCACATAGTGGATGCTCTGAAGCTTGCCTAACAGGTCATAGCGCTCCCTGGTTTCGTCCGGCGTATAGAGATCCAGGGCAATGAGCTCACCGGTGGCAACATCGTTGACGGACTCGAGCCGGTAGAAGATATCCGCATCCGTAGACCATTGCTGATTGACGGTGGTCTTTGTATCCCAATCCAATTCATTTGTGTAACGGAACATTTTTCCGTCTTCGCGGCGTACGGTGGCGGACAGGTATTTTGCCTGCGGTGCACCAACTCTGACCTCATCAATATTTTGGAGAAGGTCATTAAAATATCCACTGATAGAGCGGGAATAAGTGTTTGTCCAAGTTCCCTTGGTAGCCTGGCTATTGAAGAACACCTCATAGCGCAAAGGGCTATTCCCTGGTGCTTTATATACCGTTTGCTGCTTAAATTTATTACCTGTGCCTACGTGGATAGGGTGTCCGGTTTGGATAGGAACAGGGCAGGATGAACCAAGGGATTTTTCCTTGTTTACCGCTCCCTGCGTAGGCGCGCAGAAATATTCTTGCACCGTTTCAGTCGCGTCTTTGAGTGCCCATAGATCATAATTATCGGGGCATGCTCTTCCACTACCATTGCCAAAGCCCCACCGCGCTTGTGCAATTCCGGTATGGCCGGTATCTCCCCACAAGGTATCTTTATAAAATACCAATACATCCCATCCCGTCTGAAAACCATTGCCATAGACCCAAACATCAAACGGCGCAGTCCGGGTTACTGTGAGATATTTTTGCCAAGGACTATCATATTTCAGCGCTTCGGCTTCAGATTCAGCAAAGATAGTTAAGAGGGCTGAAGGATGATCTACAAGAAAGCCACTTGTAACATCATCCAAGTCCCGCCTATAGTTTGTTAATCTCCAATAGCCGGGATGTGCACCATTACTATAGGTAGTGGAATAAGGACCAAATACTGAACCATAATTTTGGACCCAATAATAATGAGCCGGATACGCTCCTAGAGGCAAATCCGCTTCATTGTACACCGGGACAGCACTGGAAGTAGTCGGAAAAGACAGCCACAAAAGGAGAAGTACAGCAGCACTTTTTAGAAAAAGGGTGAACCGCTGGAAAGCAGATTGTTGGTAGCAGCAATCGATTAAAACGTCCGTATATTTCGGTTTCTCACTGTGTCCAGAGAAATATTGACGAATCTTCCTAAATGCACTCATTGGTGAATGCGCTAATTCTGGCAACATCCTTAATCTCCGTTTTTCTTTCTTATATAGCCAACAAGCCATCAAGACTTGCAATCTATAGAAGCGCCAGGCGGGGCAGCTGGACATGCGAGAAAAATTGCTTCAGGCGCACCACCTCTTACTGATTGGCGATCAGTAATTATTCCCCCATCGTGGTTCGTTAATGCGCTAGGCAGCAACCTATTTTTCTTATTTCCTTACCTTGTTAGGCCATGACTGTTTTCGCTTTCTAGCACAGATGCACCTCTGAATACAAGCCCCCTAAAGCTGGCAAACCTAATGAGTCAACTTTGGTGAAAAGAATACAAGATCAATAAGTTACAATGTTTTTTTCAACAGCGCAACTGAGGTCGACAGCATGTTCTTTGGGAATATTTCAGAATTTTCTGACAAAATCCATGGCTGTAAAATGCATAACCTATAATGCATTCATGCAAGGTAACCTTCCAGACAAGGCATGACACGTATACTTGACCAGTGCAATTTACAGGAGCACTCGAGTCAATAAGGAGGATTAAAATGAAAGTATTCATTATTATTCGGCTGCCGTCAGATGCGCCAATAAGGCAATGACCTCTTCATTTTTTATCTCACAGCATTAATTCTGGCGCCTGCCCTGTTCTTTTTGCTTGGGTATTTAAAGGGATTCGCATACTGGACCGAGCGGCACTACGTCATCTGCATGCCATTCCTGCTGCTTTTATGCAGCCGCTTTCTCTGTTGCTGCTGGAATACAAACAGGGCCGGCAAAACAAGCTATATATTACTGATAACACTATACCTCGGCGGCAACAGCGCCAATATCACAGACTTCATACAGTATGGAAGGGGACGCTACCTCAATGCATTGAAATATATTGCGGCGGAGAGCAAGACCCCGGAGATCAGTGTCAGCAGCGACCATGATTTTCGCAACATGATGCTGATTAATTACTACCGACAATACTTACCCGGTAATGCCCGGATTCAGTATTATAAAAAAGACGCCTTCTGGCACAGAGATCCAGAATGGCTGATACTCCACAGCGACGAAAAAGAGGCCACTGCACCCCCGTCGCTCTTTTCCAAGAGAAAAAACCGTTTTGACCTGGTCAGGCATTTTCCTTTCAGCGGCATCTCCGGCTGGCATTGGTTTATCTACCACAACACGGCCTATATGACTTCAAAACCAATGCCCCCATAATCCATAAGCAGATGCATAACCTATAATGGGTAATTAGCGGTTCAAGCATCGTTCAAAGTCTTGCGGAGCTTGAGTCGATCCTTATTGCTGGTAATAGTTAACGAATACACATCCGGCCAGGAGCAATAACCCCATGTCCACCATTATTGACCGCGACTACTGTCTCAAGCATCCGATGTCCATCATCAAGCTGTTTGGTCTTGGTGTTTTTCTCGGCATGGTTTTTGACAAAAAGAAAAGACTGCTGGAGCGGTTGACCGAGTACTATGCCGCCCACGATTATCCGCTGCCTGGAAAAATCGGCGACGCCTACAAGCTTTCGGCCTTGCTGGAATACCGCATGGCCCGCATCTATTCCGGCTTCGCGAAAAAATTCCACGACAACGAGGAGGCGAGAAAACTGTTTGATGAACTCCAGCAGGAGGAACGGGAGCACGGCCGCCTGATGGAGCTGTGCCGCTATACGGTGAAGACCAGGCCGTCCCTGAAGTACACCCCCAGCGTACGGGATCCCTCCATACGCCAGATGCTGCAGGAGCTTCGCCGCATCGAAAGAAAGATCGACGATCTATCCCTGGGCGAGGCGCTGGACATTACCGAAAGGCTGGAACAGGGGGAGGTCAACACCATATTCGACCGCCTGCTGCAGCAGGCCGACCAGTCGGAGAGCCGCGTCTTCGAGGAACAGATGCACCAGACGGAAGGACACGGAACCACAGTACCCAGGCGCATCCAGGCATTGCGCGAAAAGGTCTGCGCCGCTGCTTGCTGACATTGAATCCGTTGGGGGTGGCTTATTTCCCGCGGCTTGCTGCAGGCCCTAGCAACAGGAGCCCACATTCTCGTCCCTGGCGGTTTCCGTGTCGAAGGGCAGGACGGTGCCGCAGCCATTGAAGATGCCATAGTGGGTGTCCCAGCTTCCCAGGAACTCGAAATGCTCCGCAAAGCGGCTCTCGCGCAGCATGCGGTAGGTATTGCCGCAGACCGGGAACACCCGCCCCCGCTCGATGACGTGATGCTTGTCGAACAACAGCACCTTCTCGTGCCGGGGAATGCTGCCCCGGTAGATGACCGCCTGGCCATAGTCCTCGCAGTGGAACTCCAGCCCCGGCAGTTTGAACAGGCGGTAGGTGGCGGAGAAGAAGTCGATATGGCCGATGCGCTGCTCCACCGCGCTGTTATCGATGACCAGCTGCCGGTCCTCCACCAGGCGCGGATCGTTGAACCCCGTCTTCCTGGCCAGGTTGAGGAAGTCGTTCCAGTAGAGGGCGCCGCTTAGGCACTCGCCGTAGAGTTCGGGGTCCCGCGCCAGTTCCTCGGGCACCCGGCGGTCGGCGTAGACGTCGGAGAAATACATCTCACCACCAGGCTTGAGGATGCGGTAGGCCTCGCGCAGCACCGCCTCCTTGTCGGGGGATAGGTTGATGACGCAGTTTGAGATAATGATATCGAAGCTGTCATCGGCCAGGCCCAGCTCATCCAGGCGTTCGATATAGCCCTTTCTGAATTCCACGTTGGGCTTGCTGAACCCGAACTGTTCCATGTGGTAGCCGATATAGCTGTTGGCGACGGCCAACTGCTCGTCGGTCATATCCACGCCCAGCACATGGCCCTGCTCGCCGACGAGCTGGGACAACAGGAAGCAGTCACGCCCGGAGCCGCTGCCCAGGTCGAGGATGCGCATCCCCTCCAGAAGTTGAGGCATCACCAGCCCGCAGCCGTAGTAGCGCCTGGCCACCTCATCGTGAATCTTGCTCAGTCCCTGCTTCACGAAATCCGGCATCGCCGTATCGGTACAGCAGGCATTGGTCTGTAAATCGTGGGAACCCTGCAGGACCTTGCCGTAATAGTCTTTTACCGCGTCTCTCATCCGATACCCCTGAAAATGGTCTGTCTGTTTCCTCAAGCGGGTGGATAGGATACGATTCCCGCCTTGTTTCCCGCAAGGAAGACCCAGGAGTGAGTTGCATCCAATGACTGAGAACCCCGCCCCGAAACGGGCGCACAAATCCGCGGAGCTCGGCGCCAAATCCATGCTGCTGGGGCTCCTGGGCTCTGCCGTGGCTTACTTCGGGCTCTGGATCGAGTCCGATGTCACCGGGCTGATCGGCTGGTCCGCCGTGGGGCTGGCCATGCTGGGCGGCATCATATCACTCTTCTGGTATATCGGGGCGCGGACGCGGGCCATGTTGCAATCAGGACGGCCGCCACGCCGGGGACACGAAAAATGAGGACTTCCACCGGGAGAGGGGGCAATGCGCGAACCACCCGATAAGCTGTTCAAAAAGGCGGCCAGAAAGCATGAGTCGGGTGACCTGGCCGCCGCGCGCACCCTCTACAAGCGGATTCTCAAGAAACACCCGGACCACATCGACAGCCTCTACATGTACGGCACCCTCTGCGCTGAACAGAACGATCTCAAGACGGCGCGCACTTATCTTTTGCGCGCCGCGGAGCTGGCGCCCCTGTCGCCGCTGATTCATAACAATCTCGGCAACGTCTACCTCAAGTCCGGGCAATACGGGCTTGCCGCCGATTGCTACCGGCAGACCCTGACCCTCGACCCGAAGATGGTGCAGGCGAACTATAATCTCGGCCAGGCGGCGATCAGGCTGGGACAATTGCCGGAGGCGGCGGCGGCCCTGGAAAACGCCCTCGCCTTGCAGCCCGGGCTCGTCCAGGCGCAGCTTTCACTTGCCAGGGTCTATATGGATGTGGGGCAGTATCCCAAGGCCATAAGACTGCTCCGCCAGGTGTTGGCGGCCCAGCCGGACAATGCCCATGCGCTGCATGCCCTCGGCAGCGCCCATGCGGCCCGGGGCGGGAACGAGGAGGCCATTGCCTGCTATGACCGTCTGCTCGAGCTGAACCCGGATGACGGCTCGGCGAAGCATGCGCGGGCCACCCTGCGGGGTGAGACGCCGGCGCGCGCCCCCCGGCAGCATGTCGCCGGGATTTTCGACGGCTTGTCCGGCCGGTTCGACCAGCATCTCCGGCAATTGGGCTACCAGGTCCCCCAGTGGATTCACGACGCCCTGCTTGAGCTTACGGGGGCGGAGCACAAATTCTCACGCATGCTGGACCTGGGTTGCGGCACCGGCATGGCCGGCGCCCTGTTCCGGGACAATGTGACGCGGCTGGAGGGCGTGGACCTCTCGCCCGGAATGATTGAGCAGGCCAAGGCGAAAGGGGTCTACGACCGGCTGTATGTGGCGGATCTCCTGGACCATCTGAAACAGGCCCCGGGGCCCTATGACCTGTTGGTCGCCACCGATGTCTTCACTTACCTGGGGGATCTGCGCCCGATATTTTCGGCCGTCGCCGGCGCCTCGGCCCCGGGGGCGTGGTTTCTGTTCTCCATCGAAGAGTGCGAGGGGGAAGATTATCGCCTCCTCCCCACCGGCCGCTACGCCCAGTCCGCCGCCTACATCGCATCCCTGGCCGAGGCGCACGGCTGCCGCATCGAGCTGGAGCGCGCCGTTGTCATCCGCAAGGAGCAGGTGAAGGAGATACCGGGCCGCATCTACCTGCTGCGGTTTTCTCAGGCATAATTAGGGTCTGGCCGGCGTTGGTACTTTCTTCATCGCGCCTGAAGGTGCGGTGAATCTTGCACCGGCTTTGCGGACAGACACCGATTACGATGGAAAACACCGCCCCCGACCTCTTCTCTTACCGCAAATTCTGGGCCCACCGCTTTGGTGCGGCACCGGTATTGCCCATGTCCAGGGAGGAGATGGATCAACTGGGCTGGGACAGTTGCGACGTCATTCTTGTGACCGGCGACGCCTATGTGGACCACCCCAGCTTCGGCGTGGCGCTGATCGGACGCCTGCTGGAGGCCCAGGGTTTTCGCGTAGGCGTTATCGCCCAGCCGGACTGGCGGGACACCAGGGCCTTCAAGGCGCTGGGACGCCCCAACCTGTTTTTTGGCGTAACGGCGGGAAACATGGACTCCATGGTCAACCGCTACACCGCCGACCGGCGGATTCGCAGCAACGACGCCTACTCCCCGGACGGCGCGGCGGGGCTGCGGCCGGACCGTTCCGTCATCGTCTATTCCCAGCGGGTGAAGGAGACCTGCAAAGGGGTCCCCGTCATCATCGGCGGCATCGAGGCCAGCCTCCGGCGCATCGCCCATTACGACTACTGGTCCGACAAGGTGCGCCGCTCCATCCTGCCCGACTCCAAGGCGGACATGCTCGTATTCGGCAACGCCGACCGCGCCATCGTAGAGGTGGCGCACCGCCTGGCCAGGGGCGAGCCCATCGGTGAGATCAGGCACGTACGGGGCACCTGCATCATGCGCCAGGGCGTACCGGATGGATGGTCGGAGATCGATTTCACCCAACCCGATGCACCGGCGCCCATGGTCAGATTCACCAATCCTTACGCCGCCGACCCCGGTTGCGCCCAGGCCCCGGCCCTGGAAAAACATCCGCCCCGGAAGCAGCCAAGGGGCACGGACCGGGCGCATACCGTGCTGCGGCTGCCCTCCTACGACCAAGTGGCCGGCGACCGGGTGATCTTCGCCCATGCCGCCCGGATAGCCCACCTGGAGACCAACCCGGGCAACGCCCGCGCCCTGGTCCAGCGCCATGGCAAACGGGACCTTTGGATCAACCCGCCGCCCATCCCGCTGAGGACCCGCGAGCTGGATCGAATCCACGAGCTGCCCTATACGCGGAGGCCCCATCCCGCCTATGGCGATGCCCATATCCCCGCATGGGAGATGATCCGCTTCTCCATCAGCATCATGCGCGGTTGCTTTGGCGGCTGCACGTTCTGCTCCATCACCGAGCATGAAGGGCGCATTGTTCAGAACCGCTCGGAGGATTCCATCGTCCGGGAGATAGAGACTATCCGTGATGAGGTGCCCGGTTTTACCGGAGTCATCTCCGATCTCGGCGGCCCCACCGCCAACATGTACCGGCTGCGCTGCAAGGACGAGGCCATTGAGTCGATCTGCCGCAAACCTTCTTGCGTCTACCCCCGGATATGCAAGACCCTGGGGACGGACCACGAACCCCTGACAAGACTCTATCGCCGGGCGCGCAAGGTGCCCGGCATAAAAAGGGTGCTCATCGCCTCCGGCCTGAGATACGACCTGGCCGTGCGTTCCCCGGAATATGTCCGGGAACTGGTGACCCATCACGTCGGCGGCTACCTGAAGATCGCCCCGGAGCACACGGAAAAGGGACCGCTCGATGTGATGATGAAACCGGGCATAGAGAGCTATGATGACTTCAAGCGCATGTTCGACCGTTTTTCAAAGGAGGCGGGTAAAGAGCAATACCTGATTCCCTACTTCATGGCCGCCCATCCGGGGACCACCGACAGGGACATGCTGGAACTGGCGCTATGGCTCAAGAAGAACGGCTTTCGCCTGGATCAGGTGCAGGCCTTCCTGCCCACACCGCTTGCCATCGCCGCCGACATCTATTACACCGGCCTGAACACACTGAAGCCGATACGCAGGGACAGCGGGCACATCACGGTGGCCAAGGGGCAACGCCAGCGCCGGTTGCAAAAGGCCTTCCTGCGCTACCATGATCCCAGAAACTGGCCCCTGCTGCGGGATGCGCTGAAAAGCATGGGCCGCGCCGATCTGATCGGAAACGGCAAACGTCACCTCGTGCCTTCCTGGCAGCCGAAGGAGAAAAAAGGCAGGGCCAGAACAGAAACCGCGATTGCCAAAACCCATCCTCCCCGCCGCAATCCCCGGCAGAAGAGATAGGCCACCAAGGGGATGCCATCAGGGCTCAAACAGCAATCTCACATAGCGCTTGGACCACAGCACGAACAACACCAGCCACAACGCCGCGGATGTGATGATAAGGCCCGCAAACAGGCTTGCATCCACATTCAGACTCAGCCCGCCTGCAACCCTGACAACGACCAGCAGTTGTATCAGCCAGAACAGGCCAATGGTGAAAGCGTCCGCCTTCGGCTTTTGTCCGGCATGGCCCAGGATGATCCTTGAACCAAACCCAACGGCGATGGTTGTAAAATAGCCCAGCGCAATGGCATGCAGGGGTGACTTCTCAAAATAAACCGCGGCGCCATCCGACAGAAAGCGGGTCAGACCCTCCAGAAAAAAGAGGAAGAACCCGACCGGAATCCAGAGCAGAGACAAATACAAAACCCACAAGATGGCCTCCGCCTTAAAGAAGGGCAGCTTCCATTTGACGATCTCCCCAAGCGTTATCACTGCCAGGCAAAAATCCACCACAAAAGCATATTCGGCCAACTGCATTGACGCCAGCAAAACCTTGATGACAAGCAGGCCAAACACCGCCTCCAGGAACAATCTGCTTTTATTTGATTTATAACCTGCGATCTTGCCTTCGGTGAAAAAAGGAATCATTTTTTGGCTCAGGGTCAGCACCACCATGAAGACATACAAGAAGAAGCCAATATTGATAGCAAAGCGGCTGACATGATAATCACCCGCGCCAAGCAAGGAGACGATGAACAGAACATAAGAAATACCGCCCATGCCAAAGGCCAGCAGCACCCAGTTGGTATCGTACCTGTTCAGCATGCTGCTTTTGGAATTTATCTCCAGCAGCACCTTGCAGATCATCCCATAGGCGGCCAATCCGCCAAGCATCGCCACAATAACCCCGGATTTCGTCAAGTAGAGAGACACGGCAAAGGCGATGGAAGAGACGTTGAGCAGAAGGAATATAGGAATATACCGGGCAGCCGGAACCGGATCGGTCGACAAGAACCTTGGAAACATCGTAAACACAAACGCCGTGAAGAACTGTGTAAACAGAACGAACATCATGGCATAGGCGTGGTGGACAGGCAGCGCCACCTCGGGAGACGCATTACCAAGATAATGCGCCAATATCAGCACCATATAGATTATGGCGCTCGATATTCCACCAAGAAAATACAGCTTGTGCGGCTTGGATGACAGGTTGAAAAAAATGTCTTTCATAAAAAATAGCCCCTGATAAATCAGGGGCTGGCAGACATCCCGGCCGGACCGATGTTACTGGCAAGTGCCGCAGCAACTGGCACCCAGAGAGGTGGCGCCTTTTGCCGCGGTAAGGGCCGCGCCATAGTTCGGCTCCTCGGTGATCTCGGGGACGATTTGCTTGTATGCAATGCGCCCATCCTTGTCTATTACGAAAATCGCCCTGCAAGTAAGCCCTGCAAGGGGGCCATCGGCAAGCAGGACACCATATGCGGAGGCAAATTCCTTGTTTCTGAAATCACTGGCAACCGTCAGATTCTCAATGCCTTCCGCGGTGCAAAACCGCCCTGCGGCAAAAGGAAGATCCATGGAAACGACCGTCACCTCGACGCCCTCGATCTTTGCGGCTTCCTCATTGAACCGTCTCGTCTCGGCGGCGCAGACATCAGTATCCAGGGAAGGAACCACCGCGATCAGCTGGACGCAGCTACTGGGGCCGCCTACGACTTTATCCGCCAGGCCTTTTGAATTCACCACCGTAACCTGGGGGGCGGCATCTCCGACATTCAGCTCGGTGCCGCTCAGATTGCACTCGTTGCCTTTAAGCGTAACGGTTGTCATATCTTAATCCTCTATTTACTGATTAGAACTGGTATTGGCGCACCCACCTTGTCAAAGACGGCCCGCAAGACATATTTATCTTATTTATCAGGAAGATAGCCACAAACATGGCGCTTGGCGACGCAAAATAGCAGCCAGAACCCGGCTCCCTGTTTTTTTGTGGGCGCCACGATAGCAGCCCCGCACGGCAGGGGCAAGCCTTTTGGGCCCTTTGAGAGCAAGACGGACGCCGCGGGGAGAACCTCCCGGCTCCTAACCACATACATCGGAAAAAGAGGCGTTTTCACCGGGCAAATGGATACTAAAACAGCCGCCGCCAAGCTCTCCATCGTTGCTCAGGCGGACATAACCCGCCCGCCCTTCCCGCTTGTGCAACTTGGCCACGATCCATGAAAAATACAGGCCAAGGCCGGTGGCACCACCAGCCATATCGATTCCTGACTCAAACTTGGCCGACAGGTCTTGTGTCAGCATACATTCCGGATAGCCATCACCGTCATCCTGCACGCTCAGCACCAGATAGCCTTCTTCCCTGGATGCTTTGAGCCCGATTCTCGTTTTCGTATAGCGCGCGGCATTGTTAATGGCATTGTCAAGCACGCCGTAGATCAAGCCCTTGTCAAAGCGGAAACAAAGGCCATCGGCACAATCCGGAATCAGTTCAATATCTTTTTCATGAAGCACCGCGGCATATTCAGCCGCGATCTCTTCAAAGAAATCATCCACCAAATGAAAATCATCCTGCAGGGCAAAATCATCCTCGTCCACTTTATAGAGCGACAACAAGCGGACCAGATTGTTATTGATGCGCTTGATTTCGTATTTGAAACCGGCATATTTTTGACCGGCATTTTCATCCAGCGCCTGCACCGCCTCCACCCGGTCCAAAAAAAGCGCCAGTGAATTCTTTACATCATGAATTGTGAGGGCCAATGCGGCCTTGAAATGGCCGCCGGTCGTATCTGATGTCATATCAGACTCCTACTCCGAGCCTTGCCCGGCCTTGGGCGTTGCAACTGTTTCCAGCATTTTTGAAAGTTCCTTGTGGCGTTTATCTTTCTTGCCCGCGTTTGCCACCCGGTCAAGGCAGCGGCGCGCTTTGTACATCAGTTTTGCATCAGCACCATTTTTCTGCATCAACAAGATACAGGCCAAGGCCATGTTGAGATTGAAGGCCTTATTGTTCGGCGCCTTTTCGGACGCCTTTTCAAAAAGCTCCAAAGACTCCTGAAGCCTTCCGTTTTCCGCCAGTTTAATACCCTCTTTATTCAATGCTCGAAGCGCTTTTATGGATTGATCCAGAACACCTGAAAGGGTTTTTGCATGCCCAGTCTCAGTAATGAGATCTTTTAATTTTTCAACCAGCACATCATCATCATGATTGTTTTCCGCCAGGTTACCCACAACAGCCGCACCAAACTCGGTATCATCAAGCTTGAGCGCCACTTTTGCCAAACCCAGGGAAACATCATCCGAAATACTGCCGGAATGGGCCTGATACAGCTTTTCGGCCTGTTTTAGAAAGTCCAGCGCTTCCGCGGACCTGCCTTTTTCCTGATGTGCGGTCGCCGTTGCCGTAATAACCTGAAGCAGATCAGCGGGCTGCTCGGCCAACTGTTCCCGCGCCTCTTTAAGATTGGCCATGGCCTTTTTTGTATTGCCCTGCTCCAACAAGACATCGGTCAGTCCAAGGTACTCCCTGGCCGACTTGAAACAGGAATGCGTACCATATTGAATCGCCGCCCGAAAGGCGCCCCTGGCGGTATCCAGATCCCCATTTTTCCGCGCAAGCTCCCCCAGATCCAGTTGACGGGATATCGTTTTCGGAGAGAGCCTTGCCGCAGCCGCCAGTTTTTGCTGGGCCTGCGCAGCATCATCCGTGGCCAGACTGCATTTTGCCGCCCAATCATAGGCATCTATGAAATACTGATTTTCCCTTATCAACTCCTCAAACACATTGGCCGCGGCATTATATTCACCCAAGTAATAATGGGCCTGCCCCAATCCGAACTTGGCCCAGTTGAAATTGCTTTGGCCCAGGATTTTCTGATAAAAATTTTTGGCCGCCTCGTATTCCTTGGTTTTTATGTATAACCCCCCGAGTACTTTTGCAATATCGAACATGTACCTCGATTTGTTTTTCAGCTTCTCTTCGGCGAGGCTTATTGCATCTTTGTAATTTTCTTTACGGACAGCCTGGTATATCTCTATCAAACTCCCTTTTCTTTCCATTGCTTTTCTCAGGCGCAGATGCAGCAGTTCCTTGGTAAATGGCTTTGCAATATAGTCGTCGGGCTGGCACTCGATCGCCCCCAAGACATTTGGAACGGAGGTTTCCGCAGTGATCAAGATAAATATACAGCTTGGCGTGATAAAGCCCATATGATGGGCCTCCTCCAGGATCTGGTGCCCGTCCTTTCCATCACCAAGATTGTAGTCACAGAGCACAATATCAAATACCGTGCGCTGCATCTTGGTTATGGCGTCTTTGCCATTCCCGGCAAAATCCACGTTTTCTTCACCCAGTTCCCGCAACATACGACGAATTGCCATCCGCATATCGGCAAAGTCGTCTACGATGAGAATCCGCCGGCTGCTGGAAGGCTCTTTTCTGAGCATTCTAAGCTTGGCGCCCGTGAGTATATCGGCACTACCCATATTTCATCACCGACTACGGGCGCCACTCCACGGTTGGAATCATGTCATAATATCCGCAGCGCATCTCTTCCCCTTGCTCCGCTGAAAACCTTGCCGGATGCCAGCCTCTGCCGGATCCCCGCAAGGCCGGAATAAACTTATTGTGGTATCTACCAGATTAGCGCCTGCCAGAAGGAAATCTTGAATACTGGCGGTGAAGAGCAAAAACGCCACAACCTACTGATTGGCAGGATATTTTATGGGTTATGCCGGGCATGCCGGCACGCAGAACGATACGGCAAAGCAGGACCGGCCTTGTCAATTGTGGCTTTGGGCAGATATGCAATTGCCCCAAGCCGGGGAATTTAGCCCGTCAGGCGAAGCAGGCCGCCAGGATATTTGCCTTATTCCTTGCTTCTGGCTTGGGCCAAAATCAGGTCTTCCGTGCTCTGAATCCGCGCAATGAAAATAATATGCAGCACCAGTATGGCCAATATGAACAACTGCAAGATCAGCTTATCGACAAAAAAGACAGCCGAGGAGCCACCAACCAAAACAATGGCTGTTATGGCCAACCGCTTTGCCTGTCTTGGGATGCTTCTCGTCTCCCGCCAATTCCTGATCAACGGCCCGAAGAGGGGGGCATCAAGCAGCCAGCAATAGAGCCTTTCCGAGGACTTGGCAAAGCATGCTGCGGCCACCAGCAGAAATGGCGTCGTAGGCAAAACCGGCAATACAGCCCCCAAGCCGGCCAGTCCGACGAATATACAGCCAATCAAAATCAACAAATATTTTGGCATGGGGATAAGTCAGCCCGAATACAGCGCCCTTCCAAAGGGGCGGTTGCGTGCAGCCGATCCGGCAATCTCAGTCAGGTGTTTAGCACTTTTTCAGGGTCTATGCAAACCCAATCAGACGGAAAAAAGAGTTGTATTTTTATTGCTTGCTCATCAGCTTTGCGTCCAGCCGTTCCACGGCAAGGTAATTATTAAAGCGCATGAGCCGGACCAGAAGGTTTGAATCGCCCGCCGTGATTGCCCAAAGGGTCAACTCTTTAAGCCCCGGCGGAAACGCCCCTGCGGCTTGCGCCATGGTCATTTCTGCGATTTCAGCCCCCAAGTCATCCCCCAATTGCTCCCGCAGCCTCTCCAGTACCCGCTTATGGTATTTTGGGCTGTCATAGAATTCGATCACCATGGCCAGTTTATTACTGGTCTCGGGAATAACGTAGATCAGGCTGTTGGTCGTCAATTCGCCTTCACGCTTACCACGTATCTGCCGGGCACCATTCTTGGTCTGGTCAGAGTCGATCCGAACCCCATCGGCCTTTAGCGCAGCCAAAACCTCTTCCGGTGACATGCCAAAACGGGCGCTTAAGAATCCATCACGCCCCTCCTTATCCTGAGCAGCACTTACTGCAGCCGGCACCAGAAGAAGAAGAGCAAGCAAAAGCCCCCTCAAGGCCGTGTGCCGCCAACCAGCCCTGTTTGAACACCAAAAAACAAAACCATTAACCGACATTTGCAGTTCCTGCTGTTCCATTCGCGCAAAGAGATAATGTATCCTGATACAAATCATCAAGGTTGTCCAAAATTGACCGTGAATAGTAATCTATCAAAAACAGTCTGTATACGAGAGCCTGATCCATGAAAAAGAGTATCCCGAACCTCATCATCGTCCTGGCGGCCCTGGCCGCATTTCCTCTTACCCCAACGGCCAAACCGGAAAGAATAAAACCCGGAATACCCTATTACTCGGATAAATACGAAACCATTGACGGCCGATACGAGCTTGGGGAAGAGAAAAATCTTGAAGAGGTATATAAAAACTACAATTACTACGAGGCCGTTTATGACAAAAAGGGGCGCGTGGTTATATTCAATGCGTTCAAAAAAGGGATGATCGAGTTTTCCGAGGTCTATTACTACGACGGTGGAACCCGCCCGGTCAAAAAGGAAGTAACCAATTCAGCAGGAAAAAAGAGGGTTATTAATCTGTCGCCGTAGAGACGGAATTATTTTATCGAAATAAAAAAGGAGAGGCGCAGCCTCTCCTTTTTTGTGCCTCAAGGCGTTGCCTATTTAGGGAAGACTGCCTTGATATAGGTAACCAGCTTCCAGAGGTCGTCCTCGCTGATATTGGCATAAGTGCCGGGGCCATATTTTTCCATGTCGGTGCCTTCGCTTCCGTTCATCATAATCCAGAACATCTGGCCATCCTTCCGGTTCTTGTATTCCGGCACGGTGAAATCAGGTGGCTTGATCTCCAAATCCTGGGCCCCCGAACCCTTGCCGTTGCCTTTTGAGCCATGGCATTTCTTGCACTTCCTCTTATACAGCTTCTTGACCTTTTTCATGTCAAGGTCATCAGCGGTATAGGGGCTGGTCTTTGCAAGCCAGTCAGCCGGGGCCGTCGGGGTTTCATGCGCCAGGGCGGGCGCCATGACAACAGTCGAAAAAACACCCGTGAAAACAACGGCCTGTATAGTTTTACTCTTCATACTCAACCTCACTTCTACGCAAATTCAGAAAAAAAGGGGCTGCGATGACAACACCACAGCCCCTTTTTGATTCAAGCCTTGGGGCTCTTAGTAGATGTCATGCATGGTGTTATAGACATTGAATTTGCCTGTTGGTGCCACCAGACCCTTGATCCGTTTCTTGATCTTCCGGGTCTTGTCATCGATGATCACAAGCTCACCATCCTTGTCCCACAGGGAAACCCAGACCTCGTCGCCGGCCTTGTTGTACTCCAGGT
>DRKS01000087.1 GCA_011051655.1 Sedimenticola sp. | reverse complement strand
TAGACCGCTGGCTTTCCAGCCTGATATGTGTGCTTGCCAGAATGCTTGCTTTTCTGATTTCGTCATGGCTGTATCCTGTATCTGAAATCAGAAGCTTAAACTGATCGTGCCGGGGCTTTTAGGTGTGGTTGGCTGAGCGCTTACCGAGTTAAAGCTTGTTAGAGTGCCTTTTTCCATTCACCAGTTTTATTGTTTAGCTCAATTAACGCAGCTTCATCTTGGATAATAGCCAAAATAAAAACACCAATATTTACATAATACTGATTTCTAAGCTTTAAAAAGTTTACGGTCTCTTCTTCAGAATAACCAGGCTCTATCGATCCCGTCTCAATTCTTCTAGATACATGTTCCATTCCACCATGAGCTAAGCTATGAAGAGAGGTTATGTTTAGATCATTAATACCCCTAATCCATGCTCCTCCAGATTCCTGAGCATCTCTAATCAGCTTTACCAATTTGGAAATTTTTGGACAAATTCCTTTTACAAAGTTTTCTAGTTGATTAGCATCAGCATGGTCAAGCAACCAAACACCACGAACATAGCTTTCATGTAAAGCCCTAGCTAAAGCCCACGCAGGCCCAGGCAGCTTGTTTTCAATTAAAATCACCATGCCATCGGCAACATCCATGGCTTGCTGAAAGACCGCCAATGAAACAACTATGCGTTGCTCATTTGCCACTTGGATTTCATTAGTCTTGCCATGAATCCAAATAGTAATTTCATTGGTGATCTTTAATGCTTCTGATAGATTCATTTGGTCACTCTAACGCCTGGCATGAGCGGTACACCGTAGCGGTGATTGTTTTTGTGCTATTCAAGCACAAAAACAACACTGCGGAGGTATGTCTCAATGCCATTGCTATGTTCAATTTTTATTCGTAGTGCGTCCATAAACGAATAACCTTTATGACATGCTCCTCCTCATAAACTTGATAGACCAGTCTATGTTGAATATTGATTCTTTGTGAATATGCGCCGGATAAGTCACCCACTAGCTTTTCATACGGTGGTGGGTTTTGATATGGATCTTCTTTAATCACATCTATAGAGCGCCTGAGCCTTTTTCTTTAACCCAGACGCTGATAGTTTTTTTGCATCTTTTTGTGCTTGGTTGGTATATCGTAATTCCCGGCTCACCAATCAAGCTCCTTTGACGATTTCGAAAAATCTTCCTTCATTCCCTCTTTTATTGACTCTCTCATTCCCGGAACAGAGAGCAAGTGAAGAGTTTCCGCAATCGAATTCCAATCTTCCTCGGAAACCAGAACGGCGTTACATCTTTTCCCTGTAATTACAATGGGTTGGTGAGTTTCTGCAGCCTCATCAATTAGGGTGTATAGCTTAGAACGGGCTTCTGTGGCATTCAAAATAGTCATGATAAACACCTCCTTAACCAAGCGTATGACTAAACATACGCAATATTAAGGGCTATTTTAAACATAACATGTATATCCGGCAGGCCAGCCCTGCCAGATGTTCCTGCATATAGAAACATGTTTCTGTCCGCGGAAACAAGGAACCTGCACGCAGGTTCCTATGTGTATAAACCCTCGGGTTGTCCGGTTCCGGGTGCTTGCCGGGTTGGTCGTGATCCAGGTCCGCTTCGGTTGCCCCTGAAAAGCTTCCCGCCGGGCCTATGGTCTGCAACAATCTGTAACAAGAGGGATGTTTCTGCGGTAGCATCTGTTGCATGTGGAACAATCCTTTGAAAGCCCCTGTGCTCTCGATTCTCAGGGACAGCCCCGGCGGGTTGACCGAGTATGAGTTGATCCGCCGCCTGGAGGCGGATCAGGCCTCCTTTCCCGATGCCGGGGAGGATGCCGGCCTGGCGCTGTTCCGGAAGCATTTCATGGTGATGAATGCGCTCTATCAGTTGCAGGACAGTCTCATCGGCGACGGCTTTTACCTGGCGATTTCGCCCCTGTCCATCCGCCTTGAGGCCGCCGGGGACCGCGGGGGGCGTCTCCCCGCCCATGGCCCCGATGCCCGGCTGCGGGAGTACTATCTAGATGGCTCCCGGCTGATGCAGACCAGCGCCGCCGATGTCGAGCGCCTGCTGGCCGGCTTTTGGGAGCATTACCTGGCCATTGGCAAACGCGCCGAGGCGTTCAGGGCGCTGGGGCTGGAGGGGGATGAGGACTGGGCCGCGGTGCAGCAGGCCTACCGGCGGCTGGCCGCCCGGCATCACCCGGACCGGGGTGGCGAGCCGGCCGAGTTCATCGCCATCCGCGAGGCCTATGAGATCCTGAGCCGGACCAGGCCGCCGGACGGTGCATAGGCAGTTCGTAAAATATGCGCTGGTCGGCCTGGCGTCGAACGGGCTGCTCTATCTGGCCTACCTCCTGCTCACCGGCCTGGGCCTGGGCCATAAGACGGCCATGACGCTGCTCTACGCCCTGGGCGTTCTCCAGACCTTCGTGTTCAACCGCGGCTGGACCTTTGGCCACCGGGGCAGGGCTTCTCACGCATTTGTCCGCTATGTCGCGGCCTATGCCTGCGGCTACGCCCTCAATCTGGGCGCCCTTTTGCTGCTGGTGGACCGGCTGGGGTTTCCCCATGAAGCGGTGCAGGGCCTTATGATTCTGGCGCTTGCCGTGATGCTGTTTCTGCTGCAGCGCTTCTGGGTCTTCCGGGAGCGCCCGCAGGGGGAGCGGCCGGCGGCGGGTCAAGCCGGTCCAAAGTGATTCGGGCCCGCTCTTGCGGGGCCAATCCGTGTATAATTTCCCGTTTTTCCTTTCCCATTGATTCATCCATGTCCGAGCTATTGTCCCAACTCAAGCGGCGGCGCACCTTCGCCATTATCTCTCACCCGGATGCGGGTAAGACCACCCTCACGGAAAAGCTGTTGCTCTACGGCGGCGCCATCCAGATGGCGGGCACGGTGAAGGGGCGCAAGGCGGCGCGCCACGCCACCTCCGACTGGATGGAGCTGGAGAAGCAACGGGGCATCTCGGTGACTTCGTCGGTGATGCAGTTTCCCTACGGGGACGCCATCATCAACCTGCTGGACACCCCCGGCCACGAGGATTTCTCGGAGGATACCTACCGCACCCTCACGGCGGTGGACTCCGCCCTGATGGTGATCGACGTGGCCAAGGGCGTGGAGGCCCGCACCATCAAGCTGATGGAGGTGTGCCGCCTGCGCGCCACTCCCATCCTCACCTTTATCAACAAGCTGGACCGGGAGGGCAGGGACCCCGTCGGGCTGCTGGACGAGGTGGAGGATATCCTCAAGATCAGGTGCGCGCCGGTGACCTGGCCCATCGGCATGGGCAAGCGGTTCAAGGGGGTGTTCGACCTGCGCACCGGGACCACCCACCTCTTCTCCGCCACCCATGGCGGCAAGATCCGCCAGGGTGAGGTGATCGAGGGCCTGGACAATCCCCGCCTGGACGAGCTGGTGGGGGATCAGGCCGATGAGCTGCGGGACGAGATCGAACTGGTGCGCGGCGCCAGCCACGGGCTGGACCTGGAGGCCTACGCCCGCGGGGAGCTGACGCCGGTCTTTTTCGGCTCCGCCATCAACAACTTCGGGGTGAAGGAACTGCTGGACGCCTTTGTCCGCTATGCCCCGCCGCCCCTGGCCCGGTCCGCCCGGGAGCGGCGGGTGGAGCCGTCGGAAGATAAATTCAGCGGCTTCGTGTTCAAGATCCAGGCCAACATGGACCCGGCCCACCGGGACCGCATCGCCTTCCTGCGGGTCTGCTCCGGCGCCTACAGGAAGGGCATGAAAATGCGCCATGTGCGCATCGGCAAGACGGTGCAGATCAGCAACGCCATCACCTTCCAGGCGGACGAGCGCCGGCATGTGGAGGAGGCCTGGCCGGGGGATATCATCGGCCTGCACAACCACGGCACCATCCAGATCGGCGATACCTTCACCGAGGGCGAGAGCCTGAAGTACGAGGGCATCCCCTATTTTGCCCCCGAGCTGTTCCGCCGGGTGGTATTGAAAGACCCCCTGCGGCTGAAGGCCCTGCAGAAGGGGGTGTTGCAGCTATGCGAGGAGGGGGCCACCCAGGTGTTCCGCCCCCTGAAGAACAACGACCTGATCCTGGGCGCCGTCGGCGTGCTCCAGTTCGACGTGGCCGCCCACCGCCTGAAGGACGAGTACAACGTGGAAGCCATTGTCGAGCCGGTGCAGGTGGCCACCGCCCGCTGGGTGCAGTGTGACGATCCCAGGGAGCTGGAGCGCTTCCGCGCCAAGGCCCACGACAACCTGGCCCTGGACGGGGACGACCAACTGGTCTACCTGGCCCCCAGCCGGGTGAACCTGGATCTCACCATGGAGCGCTGGCCGGATATCCGTTTCCTTGCCACGCGGGAACTATAGTCCTGGAAAGGGCGCCCTGAGAACTTAGATTCCCTAAAGAATTCAATGAGATGGCCGATAGAAGAGCCATGGTGAAGGCTATGGGGATCATGTTATGAGCACTATCGGCGCATTGAATCAGGGGCTTGCCGGCATACAGCGCGGTTTCGACGGCCTGAGGCGGGATGCGAATCAGATCGCCAGGGCCAACGGGCCGGACCGGATCGATGCCGATGTGGCCAGGTCCCTGGTCAGCCTGTCCGCCGACCGCGCCCAGGTGGAGGCCAGCCTGAAGGTTATCGAGGCGGCCGGTGAGATGGTGGACACCATAGGCAGCCTGCTGGATGTAAAGGCCTGAAATCTGTCTTGAATGGGCAAGGGCCGGCACCGGCCCGCTGCGGCGGGTTGGCGCCGGCTTTTCTTTTTAGGGCCTGTTAACCTGATAATTTAGGATACAAAAACATTTAACCGCAGAGGACGCAGAGGTGCGCAGAGAAATGAAATGCCAGCCAGCTTATTGATAATAAATAAAAACCTCTGCGAATCTCTGCGTCCTCTGCGGTTAATATTTATCTTTTACCAATCCTAATTTATAAAATTGATGAAGTACTAGGAATCTGTCGGGTTGGTGCAGACCAGGTTGCGGCCCCAGCTCCGGCCGGCCAGCATTTCTTCGAATATCCCCTCCAGATCCTCCAGCGGCACCACCCGGTTTACGACCTCTTCCGGGTGGTGCAGCCGCAGGTCCGTGGCCAGCCGTTGCCACAGTTTTGCGCGCAGCTCAGAGGGACAGCCGGCGGAGTTTATTCCCAGCAGGCTGACGCCGCGGATGATGAAGGGCATGACGGTGGTGTTCAGTTCCATGCCCCTGGCCAGTCCGATGGCGGCGATGCTGCCCCAGGGGTTTGTCGAACGGGTGAGGCCGGCCAGGATCTCCCCGCCCAGGGTGTCCACCGCGCCGCCCCATTGGCCCTTTTCCAGCGGATGCGCGCCCGGCGCTAATTCGTCGTAGCCGATGACCCTGGCGGCGCCCAGGGTCCGGAGCCATTCCTCTTTGCCGGCCTTGCCGGAAACGGCGATCACTTCGTACCCCCGGCCGGAGAAGATGTCCACCGCAAGGCTGCCCACGCCGCCGCTGGCGCCGGTAATGACGATGGGCCCCATGTCGGGGGCCTGGCCGTTCTGTTCCATGCGGTGCAGGGCCAGTGCGGCGGTGAAGCCGGCGGTGCCCAGGGTCATGGCCTCGAAGGGGCCGAGTTCCCCAGGCAGGGGCACCACCAGCGCCGCCGGCACCCGCAGCCATTCGGAGTAGCCGCCGTTGCGGGTTTCGCTGAGGCCGCAGCCGGTCACCAGCACCTGGTCGCCCTCCCTGAAGCGCGGATCGCTGGAGTGGACCACGTCGCCGCAGCTGTCGATGCCGCCGATGAGGGGAAAGCGGCGCAGGATTTTGCCCCGGCCGGTGCCGGCCAGGGCGTCCTTGTAGTTGATGCTTGAGTAGCGGGTGCGGATCAGCACCTCGCCGTCGTCCAGGTCGTCCAGGTCAAGCGTCTCGATGCCGGCCCGGTGCCTGCCATTGTCGTTGTGGATGCGCAAGGCGCGGAATTCAGTCATTTGAGAGGATCCGTGGGGTCAGTATTTGAATTTGAAATCATAGGTTATTTTGGTGTGGTAGCTCTTCCTTTTTTCCAATGCCTGCTTCCAGTCGAATTTGTATTTCGGGTCTATTTTTTCGGTCATCATGGAATCGTCATTATGGCACGCCAGGCACACATCCGGGTCTTCCGATCCGTACCAGGCGCCGTCCGCCTTGTTTTCTTCCCTGGTGAGGGAGGACGGTTTTTCATCGTGCAGGATCCTGTATTTGCTGCCGGGGCCGTGGCAGGACTCGCAGCCCACGCCCTTCAGCTCCGGGGTCGAGGCCATGTCCCTGAAACCACCGTTTTCCCGGTAACCCGTGGTGTGGCACTTCAGGCATTTTTTGTCCCTGGTGTAATCCTTGTCAGGGTCCAGGTTTGCCCTTTTCTTCGCTGTTTTTCTCTTGCCGGGCTTGAGGGACTCGAAGGCCTTGCCGTGGGCGCTGCGCGTCCAGGATTTTATTTGTGACTTGTGGCATCCGCATCCCTGGTTGCCGACATATTTCGGCTCCGCGCCCGGCTGGCCGGAATGCAGGGAAAAATAGCAGGAAAGCAGAATTACAAACAGGGGACGCAGATTTTTCATGCAGGGTTCCTCTCAAACGCATATCCATCAGGCCTTCGGCCAAAAGGGCGTTTTCTTGAATCTTGCATATCCTTTTAAGAATGGCCGCCCCATGCCGCCACAGGAGACATGGCACGGGCCTCGCTGGCCTCAAATGGAATGACAACCGGGAATCATCTCTTAGCATCATGAAAGCCAAAACCATCCTGCTGGGTTGCGTCATCGCCGCCGCGGCGCTTTATGGCGGCGTCAAGGGCTATGTCTATTACCGGGTCTCCGCCGGGCTGGACAGGATGATCGCCATGGCCGCCCCCTTCGCCGATATCAGCTACGGCGGCATCAGCTCGGGCCTCGACGGCAGCGTCAGGGTGGAGGCT
>DRKS01000086.1 GCA_011051655.1 Sedimenticola sp. | reverse complement strand
TGACCTCTATGCCGCTGGCGATGAGGGCGTCGCGAATGGGCGCCACATGGTCGATGGAGCTGGCGTAGAGCCGGAATCCCGGAAAGCTGCGTGCTGCGCCGGGAGGGGGATCGCCCGTCCAGCCCAGCGCGGGGACCGCCCGTCCATCGCGGAAATCCTCCGCGGCCACCACCAGGTCCAGGGAGGTGAAGGCACCGTCCCGGGCGAAGGCCGCGGGATGGGCGATGCCCACCACGGTCAGGGGTATGTGCACCCGCTCGCTCTTGTTTTTGTAGCGGCGGCTCAGGCTGCCGTCCACGGTATCGCCCACGGACACCTTCAGCTTGCGCGCGGCCGTTTCGGACAGGACCACTTCGTTCAGCCCGGTGGGGATGGGGGTGCCCTTGCGCAGCAGGGGCTCCCCTTCGGCCGAGGGGATGAGTTCCACCGGAAGTATGCGCGGGGCCTGCCTGCTCTTCAGTTGCATGGTGGCCGCCAGGCTCCGGGTGCGGGGGATCACGAACGCCACCTCGGGCTTGGCGCGGACCGCTTCGAACCAGGCCGCATCATAATGGCTGCTGCCCACCGGGCGGATTTCCCGGTTGCGCGGGTCTTCGATGAGCTGCTCCATCATGCTGCCGATGATGCCGAATTTGAGGGCGAACAGGATCATCATGGGCGCCAGCACGGCGGCCAGGGCCAGGACGAAACAACTGGACATCTGCCATTCGTACAGGTAGTCGGTCACCGCCAGCCTGAAAATGTTGCGCGCTTTTTGAATCAGCCCGGCCACGGTCAGCCTGTCACCTCTGTCTCGGTAAGGGTTCCCGCATCGTTCTGGCGCGTGCGGTGGGAAAGCCGGCGCAGCCCCAGTTGCCGGATGTGTTTCCAGTCGTGGCTGGCGATGATGACGGTAATGTGCAGCTCTTCCGCCAGCTCCACGAACAGGGCCATGATTTTCCTGGCGGCGATGGGGTCGAGGGAGGCGGTGGGCTCGTCGGCGATCACGATGGAGGGGTGGTGGGCCAGGGCGCGGGCTATGGCCACCCGCTGGCGCTCGCCCGCCGACAGCAGGTCGGGGTGCTTGTCCAGGTGGCGCTCGATTCCCAGGTCCCTGGCCAGGGTCTCGATGGTGTCGTCCTCCGGCATCCCGAGCAACTGGCGGGACAGGCCGATGTTGTTGCGAACCGTCAGGTAAGAGAGCAGGCCGCCGGTCTGCATGACATAGCCGATGCGCTGCTTTCGCAGATCCCCCAGGTAATTGAGGTCTTTTTGTTTCCACGCCCTGGCGATGTCGAGTGGCGGCGCGCCCGCCTCCGGCCGGAAGCGGAAGGCCCCCGCCTCCGATGGGCGCAGGATCATGGCCAGGATGTCCAGCAGGGTGCTTTTGCCGCATCCGCTGTGCCCCACCAGGGCGATCTTTTCCCCCAGGGATATCTGCAGGCTGGGCACGGACAGGCGGAATTCCACCCCCTCGGCCATGCGGGTCATCACCAGGTCCCGCAGGTGATAGATCAATACCCGTTCGCCGGCGGTGGAATGCTCCGCCAGATACTGTGGTGAAGCGTACTTCAAGGCAGCATTTCTAGGGCGACGGGGAATACCGAGTCACCGGTCACCGGGCCTTCATCCAGGGAGATCCAGAGGTCGGTATGGTCGTGCAGCGCCTGGTAGTAGTTGATCTTGCTCTCCAGCTCATAGATGAACTCGAGCTGGCGCTTGGCCGGCCAGTCGGCCCAGTTATCCAGCGACAGGTTCATCACCTCGCTGGTATAAGGGAGATCCTCGATGTACTCCCGCATGTAGCCCATGTCCGCCAGGTTGCTGCCGCCGGCCCCGGTGGCCCTGGTGCTGCTGCGCAGCTCGCCCGGGTCGCGGCTGAGGGAGGCGGACAGGCTCTTCAGGTCGTTGAGGAAATTACGCGGTGAAATGAGGCCGTCCTCGGCCGCCGCCAGCACCTGCTTCAATACGAATTGCAGATCGCTCAACTGGTCCCGGGTGAGAAGGACCCGCACGTCCAGGGTCCGGCGGGAGGGGTCCCGGAAGTCGTGATCCACCAGCCAGGCGTTGAACACGGAGGGTATGGTGCTTTCCTGGCTGTCCCGCAGGTAGCGCAGGCGCAGCGCATATCCCAGCTTTCGCACCTTCTCCTGGAACCGGGACAGCTCGGTATCCGCCGGCGGCTCCGGCCTTGCCGGTTCCGGCTCCGGCTCCGGGGCGGCCGCCGCGATGGCGGCATTGGTGGCATCTTGCACCTGCTCCGTTATCTGGGTCGCCAGGGCGTCCAGCACTCTGCCGAACTCGGCGACTCTGCCCATTTTCACGCCATAGTAAAAATTTCCGATGCCGGGATAGTAGGAGAGGCTTTTGTACTGCCGGGCCGCCGCCGCGTGGTTGCTTCTGCCCATGGGGGTCAGCAGATGCAGCACCCAGATCGATACGCCGTTGTCCAGCGCCAACTGCCTCAACTGCCCGGTATTCAGGCCGGTACTTCCCAGGGGGTCGTCGGCCAGGCGGGGCCCCGCATCCGTGATCAGCATGATATAGCGGGCGGCGTAATCACCCTGCTTCAACTCCTGGATGGCCTGCTTGATCCCGGCATAGGCGTCCTCGATGAAGCCCTCGCTGGATATCTCCGCCGGTTTGAGGGCCTTGGCCCCCCGGAAGAAACTGGCCGCGTCCCTGCCCTGTTCCAGGGTGACATAGGTGCGCGACAGGTACTCCAGCTCCGGCACCGCCGACAGATTGTCCCGGTAGGCCACCAGGCCGAAACTGACGTCGTTCTTGAGTCCCGCCTTCTCGATGGATTTATAGACCTTGTGGACCGCCTCCCTGGTGCGGTCAATGTAGGGCCCCATGGAGGCGGTGGCGTCGGTCACGAAAACCAGGCCGGAGCGGTAACGCTTCGGCGCCGGTTTTGCTTTCGGCCTTGCTTTCGCCTTTGGCTTTTGCGGGAGGCGGGCCTCCTTCAACGGCACGGATGTCACTTGCAGCATCAGTGCCTGCTCGCTGCCCATATAGATGTCCTCGTGCTGCTGAATGGGCACGAGATAGAAATCCTTCTGGATGTCTACGTGGGTATTCGGCTGAATGGCGATAACGGGCGAGTCCTTGCTGAGCAGCCCCTTCTCCGCCGCCCGGTACAGGCGCTGATAGGCCTGGATATCATTCGATTCGATCAGCTTTTTGAGAGAATCCCGGTCGCGGAACAGCAGGACCCGGTCCTGTTCCGCCGGATTGCGGAAGGCGACGGTAAGCACCTGTTTCCAGGGAATGAGCTGCCGTTGCGGAATCCAGCCCTGGGTGTTGCCATGGCTGTCGGTGCCCACCTTGATCCACTTGTCGCCGCCCGCCTCGCGCTTCTCATAGATGTAATAGGCGGTAAAGGGTTTGGCCTCCATGGCCTCCGGCGAGGCCGGTGAGATGTGGATTTTCGCACCCGGCCGCGCCAGCACCCGCTGGTAGAGGGAGCTTTTGCCCGGCATCAGCAGCGGTTTCTGGCTTGCGGCCCGGGCGGGCGCAGAGGGCCCGCATAATAAAAACAGGATCAATACCGTTGACAGGATTGTCCCCAGCTTCGTCATTCGCCTGTCCCGGTTTGTTTTTGCCACTGCAGAAGAAGCCGCTTTGCGGTGGCGTCGCCCCCGGCGGCGGCAAGCTCCACCCTGGCGCGGAGATCGTCCAGGTGCGCCCTGGCCATCAGGTTGCCGCTCTCGGCGGCCTGTGAATACCACTTGTAGGCCTGAGCCGGATCGGGTTTGTCCATGATGCTGGTAAGCTTGGAGTGGTAATCGGGATCGTGCATCATCCCCAGCGCCATGGCGGATGGGCCGTGGCCCTGCCTGGCGGCGTAGAAATAGAGCAGGTGGGCGTCTGCAAGCATCCCCTCCGCCTTGAGGTCCTCCGCTGAAGTGAATATCCGGTCCAGGTCAGCCGCGCCCTGCTGCTGTTTGAGTTCGGCGATAATGGCCCTGGCCCTGCTTCCCGGGGGCGTCGCCGGCTTGGTATCCGCCGTCTTCGGTGCCGGCGTGGCCGGTTTCTGTTTTGCCGGGGGCACGGGCGCCGGTGCAGGCGCGGGCGGGGTGGCGGGAGCGGGCTTGATAACGCTGGCTGCCGGCTCCGGCGCGGCTGCCGGTGCCGTTCCCACAACGGTGGGTTTGGGCATGGCTATTGCCGGTTTGGGCTCGCTCGAGGAGAAAAGATAAATCTCGAACAGCGCCGCCAGGGCGAGCGCGGCCGCGATCCAGGGCAGGATGCTTGTCTTGGGCTTGATCTCGTCGAGGCCGTGGCCGGCCGCTGTTTCATGCGTCGGCCTTGTATCGGACCCGAGCTTCAGCCACATGTTGTTTGTTCTTCTGATGCCAACGAAATTCCCATGAAATCCAACCCTTGAATATGCAGGTTTCCCCCGGGATTCACCGGTAAATACAGGGTTTTTATCCAGCCGCCGAGCGTGAGGAGCCAAGTGAAGAATGTTACACCAATAGGGCCTCCCGCAAAACTCTTATCAGGCGGGCCGCAGCCAATGAGGCGGCGGGAAGGGGCCATTGCAGTGCAGAACCTATTCGTACACAATCCGCCAACTTCATAATATTTCCCCGCAATCCAGATTCTGAACAGATGAGCAGCAGTTCCTATCAATCCGCCGACATCGAGGTGCTCAGCGGCCTGGAGCCGGTGCGCAAGCGCCCCGGCATGTACACCGACACCAGCCGCCCCAATCACCTGGCCCAGGAGGTCATCGACAACAGCGTGGACGAGGCCATCGCCGGCCATGCCTCCTGTATCGAGGTCACCCTGTTCAAGGACGGCTCCCTGCAGGTGAGAGACGATGGCCGGGGCATGCCGGTGGATCCGCATCCCAGGCTGGGGCTGCCCGGTGTCGAGGTGATCCTCACCAAGCTGCATGCGGGGGGCAAGTTCTCCAACAAGAGCTACCGCTTCTCCGGCGGCCTGCACGGGGTGGGCGTTTCAGTGGTCAATGCGCTGTCCCGGCACCTGGAGGTGTGGGTCAAGCGGGGCGGCAAGGAGTACAATATGGCCTTTTCCGGCGGGGACAAGGCCAGCTCCCTGGAGGAGGTGGGCAAGGTGGGCCGCGGCAATACCGGCACCACCCTGCGCTTCTGGCCGGACCCCCGGTATTTCGATTCCCCCAGGTTCTCGGTCAGACAACTGCTGCATGTGCTGCGGGCCAAGGCGGTGCTCTGTCCCGGCCTGCGGGTGCTGTTTGTGGACGAGAACAGCGGTGAGCGGCATGAGTGGCGCTACCAGGACGGCCTCAAGGCCTATCTGCTGGATGCCCTGGAGGGGGTCCCCATGGTCCCCGAAGATCCCTTCACGGGCAGCTTTGAAGGCAACGACGAGGCGGCGGACTGGGCTCTGGTCTGGCTGCCGGAAGGGGGCGAGGCGGTTACCGAAAGCTATGTCAACCTCATCCCCACCGCCCAGGGGGGCACTCATGTCAACGGCCTGCGTACCGGGCTCACCGAGGCGGTGCGGGAGTTCTGCGAATTCCGCAGCCTGCTGCCGCGGGGGGTGAAGCTGGCCCCGGAGGATGTCTGGGGCCGGTGCAGCTATATCCTGTCGGTGAAGCTGCTGGAGCCCCAGTTCTCGGGCCAGACCAAGGAGCGCCTCTCCTCCCGCCAGTGCGCCGCCTTCGTCTCCGGGGTGGTGAAGGACGCCTTCAGCCTGTGGCTCAATCAGCACACGGAGGCGGGGGAGCGCATCGCCGAGCTGGCCATCGGCGCCGCCCAGGCGCGGATGCGGTCGGGGCGCAAGGTGGCGCGCAAGAAGGTCACCCAGGGGCCGGCCCTGCCGGGCAAGCTGGCGGACTGTTCCTCGGTGGACCCCAGGCGCAGCGAGCTGTTTTTGGTGGAGGGCGACTCCGCCGGCGGCTCCGCCAAGCAGGCGCGGGACAAGGAGTTCCAGGCGGTCATGCCCCTGCGGGGCAAGATCCTCAACACCTGGGAGCTGGATCCGGCCGATGTGCTGGCCTCCCAGGAGGTGCACGATATCTCCGTGGCCATCGGCGTGGAGCCGGGCTCGGACGATCTGTCGAAGCTGCGCTTCGGCAAGGTCTGCATCCTGGCGGATGCGGATTCCGACGGCCTGCATATCGCCACCCTGCTGTGCGCCCTGTTCCTGCGCCACTTCCGCAGGCTGGTGCAGGAGGGGCATGTCTACGTGGCCATGCCGCCGCTGTACCGCATCGACGCGGGCAAGCAGGTGTTCTACGCCCTGGACGAGGAGGAGAAGCGGGGCGTCCTGGACCGCATCCAGGCGGAGAAAATCAGGGGCAGGATAAGCGTCCAGCGCTTCAAGGGCCTGGGCGAAATGAACCCCCTGCAACTGCGTGAGACCACCATTCACCCCGATACCCGGCGGCTGGTGCAACTGACCATTGAGCCCGGCGACGACAGCCATCGCCTCATGGACATGCTGCTGGCGAAGAAGCGGGCGGGCGACCGCAAGGCCTGGCTGCAGGAGAAGGGGGATCTGGCCGAGGTTTGAGCCTGTGGGCCGGGGCGAACCGCCTTTGGCTTCGCGGTTTACAGTTTCCGGTTTACGGTCTTTTTCGGACCGTCAACCATGAACGGCTGTCAGAGTTTGGAGCATAAATGACCGATCAGACCGATCTGAATTCAGAAGGCATCGAGCGGGTGCCCCTGAAGGCCTTCACCGAGAAGGCCTACCTGGACTACTCCATGTACGTCATCCTCGACCGGGCCCTGCCCCATATCGGCGACGGCCTCAAACCGGTGCAGCGGCGCATCCTCTACGCCATGTCCGAGCTGGGGCTGTCCGCGGCCGCCAAGTTCAAGAAATCCGCCCGCACCGTGGGCGACGTGCTGGGCAAGTTCCATCCCCATGGCGACAGCGCCTGCTACGAGGCCATGGTGCTGATGGCCCAGCCCTTCTCCTACCGCTATCCCCTCATCGACGGCCAGGGCAACTGGGGGGCGCCGGACGATCCCAAGTCCTTTGCCGCCATGCGTTATACCGAGGCGCGGCTGACCCCCTACGCCCAGTTGTTGCTGTCGGAGCTGGGGCAGGGCACGGTGGACTGGGTGCCCAATTTCGACGGTACCCTGAAGGAGCCCCGGGTGCTGCCGGCGCGGCTGCCCAATCTGCTGCTCAACGGCACCACGGGCATCGCGGTGGGCATGGCCACGGATGTGCCCCCCCACAATCTGCGGGAGGTGGCCAGCGCCTGCATCCGGCTGCTGGAGAGCCCCGGGGCCACGGTGGAGGAGCTGTGCGAGCACCTGCCCGGGCCGGATTTTCCCACCGAGGCGGAAATCATCACCCCCAGGGCCGATCTGCTGAAGCTGTACCGCAGCGGCAACGGCAGCGTGCGCATGCGGGCCCGCTATGAGCTGGAGCAGGGGGAGATCCTGGTCACCGCCCTGCCGTACCAGGTCTCCGGCGCCCGGGTCCTGGAGCAGATCGCGGCCCAGATGCAGGCCAGGAAGCTGCCCCTGGTGGAGGATCTGCGCGACGAGTCCGACCACGAAAATCCCACCCGCCTGGTGATCGTGCCCCGCTCCAACCGGGTGGACGTGGAACGGCTCATGTCCCACCTGTTCGCCACCACCGACCTGGAGCGCAGCTACCGGGTGAATCTCAACGTCATCGGCCTGGACGGCCGCCCGGCGGTGAAAAACCTGCGGGAAATGCTCGGGGAGTGGCTGGAATTTCGCACCGAAACCGTGCGCCGGCGGCTGCAGCACCGCCTGGACTGGGTGCGTGAGCGGCTGCATCTGCTGGACGGCCTGCTCATCGCCTTCCTCAACATCGACGAGGTGATCCGCATCATCCGCACCGCGGACGAGCCCGGGGCGGAGCTGATGCGGCGTTTCGGCCTCAGCGAGGCCCAGGCCGACTATGTCCTCGACACCAGGCTGCGTCAGCTCGCCCGCCTGGAGGAGATGAAAATCAGGGCGGAGCAGGAGGAACTGGCCGCCGAGCGGGACCGGCTGGAAAAGACCCTGGGCTCCAAACAGCGCCTGAAGACCCTGATCCGCAAGGAACTCCAGGCCGATGCGGAGAAATATGGCGACGACCGCCGCTCCCCCATTGTGGAGCGCGCCGCCGCCGAGGCCCTGCAGGAGACCGACATCACCCCCAGCGAGCCGGTTACCGTGGTGCTGTCCGAGAAGGGCTGGGCCCGGCTGGCCAAGGGCCATGAAATCGACCCGGCGGGGCTGAACTACAAGGCGGGGGACGGCTACCTGGACGCCGCCCGGCTGCGCAGCAACCAGCCGGTGGTGTTTCTCGATTCCGCCGGGCGCAGCTACTCCCTGCCGGCCCACAGCCTGCCGTCCGCCAGGGGCCAGGGGGAGCCCCTCACCGGCCGTCTCAACCCGGCCCCGGGGGCGGTGTTCGTGGCGGCCCTGGGGGGGGATCCGGAGCAGTGGTTCCTCATGGCCTCGGATGCCGGTTATGGCTTCCGGGTGCGGCTCAAGGAGCTGTTAACCAAGAACAAGGCGGGAAAGGCGGTGCTCAGCCTGCCCGGGGGGGCGCGGGTGATGCGCCCGGTGCCCATCGCCGACCCGGCCAGGGACCGCCTGGTCGCCATCACCAACGAGGGCCGCATGCTGGTGTTCCCGGTGTCGGAGCTGCCCGCCCTGGCCAGGGGCAAGGGCAACAAGATCATCGGCATCCCGCCGAAGCGGCTGCGGGTGCGGGACGACTCCAGGGATGGAGGAGGTGGGGCGAAGCAGGATGCCAGGGCCGGGGAGTTCGTGGCGGCCATCGCCTGCGTGCCGGAAGGGGGATGGCTGACGGCCTATTCCGGCAAGCGCCATATCACCCTCAAGGCGGAGGACCTCGATCATTATCAGGGCGAGCGGGGGCGGCGGGGCAACAAGCTGCCGCGGGGATTCCAGAAGGTGGACGCCCTGGAGGTGAAGACGGCCAAAACGTAGCGCGCAGCTAGTACTCCGTCAAGGTGATAACTTGGGATGCAGAGCTTCCCAGGCCGGCCAAGGCAAGGCGCAGTCCGCAGGGAATGGCATGCCCTTTCCAAGGACTGCAACGCAGCATTGGCCGGCCTGGGGCGCTCCCTTCGGGCCAGCCGGAAAGCGGTCATCTGCGTTGTTGCGCTCCCTTGAATTAGCGCTGCTAGTCCTGCGGTCGCGCGCCTAGCAGCTAACCGCTTTCCGGCTGGCTGCATCCCAAGTTATC
>DRKS01000085.1 GCA_011051655.1 Sedimenticola sp. | reverse complement strand
GCTCCCTTCGGGCCAGCCGGAAAGCGGTCATCTGCGTTGTTGCGCTCCCTTGAATTAGCGCTGCTAGTCCTGCGGTCGCGCGCCTAGCAGCTAACCGCTTTCCGGCTGGCTGCATCCCAAGTTATCACCTTGACGGAGTACTAGGATCAGAGATGCTCGTCGATGCGGTGGGCCCTCAGGCCCCAGCCGAACAGGTATTCGATGCGCCGGTTGGCCTTGGCCAGGCGTTCTATGACGGTGCCAAAAAGCTCCTTCAGGAGCCGGTAGCCGGTCTCCGGGTGGGCATCCAGGTAGCGGCTGAGCCGCTCGCCGTCGATCTCTATCAACTGGCCGTCGGTGACGGCCATTACCGATGCGCTGCGGGGGTGGTGCTCGAACAGTCCCAGTTCGCCGAACAGCTCCCCGGTCTCCAGGTCGCAGATCCCGGGCTGCACCCGCCGGTCATCCTGCAGGACCACATGAGCCGTTACCCGGACGGTTCCGGACTCGATCACGAACAGGGAGCGGCCCTCGGACCCCTCCCGCAGGATGGTTTCATTGGCCCGGAAGCTGCGGCGTTTCCAGGCGGCGCCTTCGGGAAAATCCGGGTCCTCGATTATTTCCTTGATGGGTGAAATCACGCTTTTTCCTGTTTTGGTCCAATGGGTCCGGCCATGGCTATACTTCCAGGGATTAAACATCCCGCCGGGAATGCCGTTATATCAAAAGGTTAATGTTCCCTGGCGCAGACGGAGAAAAATATATTGTCCCCCATTGGCCAGTTCGCCTCAATTCCACCGGCATTGTAAATGACGGCTGCCAAGCTTAAACAGAGCGTTCTTCTCCCCTTTGGGCTGGCGTGCGTCTTTCTGTTTGTTCTTTCGCTGGTGGGTATCTACCGGGAAGAGGAAGAGCATATCGAGATGGATGTCGTTCACAGCGTCAATGTGATAAAAGACGGTTATGACACCCTGTTGGCCAATAATGCGGAGAAGCTTATCGCGGTCGCGGATTTTATTGGTCGCGGCGAACGGATAAAGGATGCGTTGCGCAGGGGGGACCGGCAGGCGTTGTCTGCGGTCATCCAGCCCATATTTGAACGCCTGAACGCCAGCTACAGCATTACCCACCTCTATGTTCACGACAGCAAGCGGGTCAATATCCTGCGGGCCCACCGGCCGGACCGCCATGGCGATGTCATCGACCGGTTTACGGTAAGGGAGGCGGAGCAGAGCGGCAAGGTCGCCTGGGGGGCCGAACTTGGCCTTTTGGGAACCTTCACCCTGAGGGCGGTAGCGCCATTGCGGGATGGTGACCGGCTGCTCGGCTACCTCGAGTTGGGAGAAGATATCGAAAAAGGAATGCTTCAACTGGCGCCCGTGTTTGGGGTGGAGCTTTTTCTGTTGATCTCAAAACAATATCTGGTGAGAGAAGATTGGGAGGCCGGCATGCGCATGATGGGGCGCCATGCCGACTGGGATCTGTTGCCGGAGCTGGTCGTTCCATTTCGCACCCTGTCGGACTACCCCGTCGAACAGTTGGCCGGCCTTGCCCTGCCGCAACCGGGGAGTGCTGTCCGGGTGATGGAAATGCCCGATAAAGCATCGAGTTATTATGGCGCCATAGTGCCGCTTCCGGATGCCGGCGGCCGTGTGGTTGGCGGCATCCTGGTGCTGCGCGACATGACGCCGCGCGTCCATGGCACGCGCGCCACCTTGCTGGCCCTCTCGGGCATCGCCATCGTTGTCGGACTGTCCCTGTTTGGCCTGTTCTATCTGATACTCGACCGGGCGGAGCGCCAGCTCGAGAGCCGCCAGCGCAGAATTATGGAGGAGTCCCAGGCCCGGCTCGATCTGCAAGAGGCCCATGTGCGGGAGCTCGAGCGCCTGGCCCTGTATGACCCCCTTACCGGGTTGCCGAACCGTAAATATTTTGAGGACAAGCTGGGCCGGCTCATCCTGGACATCCAGGACACGGACCAGCGTTTCGTCATGTTCTTGGTGGATGTGGACCGGATGCGGGAAATCAACGATACCCTGGGCCATGAAATCGGTGATCTCGTGTTGAAGGAGGTGGCGGCCCGCCTGCTGGAGGGTATGCCCGGCGCCAATATCATCGCCTGCTTTGGCGGAAATGAATTCGCCGTCTTGTTTCCCGCACCGCCACCCGAGCTGAGGGGCAAGCCCATTGAAAAGCTGAAGGCGCTTTTCAAGACATCATTCAAGGTTGACGGCATAGCCGTTGCCGTTGCGGTGACGGTGGGCGTCGTCCGGCTTCCGGAGCATGGCCGGGATGCCTCGACGCTGATCCGCCGGGCGGATGTGGCGATGCGTCAGGCGAAGCGCTTGAAGAAGGGGTGTGAGGTCTATGACAGCAGCTATGATCCCTATAGCCTGCGCCGGCTGTCGCTGATCGACGAGTTGCGCAAGGCCATCGAGGGGGATGATCTGGTGCTTCACTATCAGCCACAGGTGGATGTCAAAAGCGGCTGCCTGGTCGCGGTGGAGGCCCTTTGTCGCTGGCATCATCCTCAATATGGCTTTATCAATCCGACCGAGTTTGTCACCCTCGCGGAGAGGACGGGGTTGATCAGATCCCTGACCCTGTGGGTGCTCGGTGAAGTGATACGCCAGCGTGAGTCCTGGCTTCGTGAGGGTCTGGACATCAAGATATCGGTGAATATCTCGGCCCACAATCTGGTGGATTCATCCTTGCTGACCGAAATGTCCAAGGCGCTGCAGCAAAGGCAGCTGGCTCCCGAGAGATTGGTCCTGGAAGTGACAGAAAGCGTGTTCATGCTGGACCCGGAGGGCTCGCTTGCAATACTGAACAAGATGAAGGCCATGGGGGTGGAGCTGTCCATTGATGATTTTGGCACCGGCTATTCGTCACTGGCCTATCTGAGGCGGATGCCGGTGCAGGAGCTGAAGATTGACCGCAGCTTCGTGTGTGACATGATGGAGAGCAAAAGTGATGCGACCATCGTTTCATCGACCATAGCCCTGGCCCACAGCCTGGGATTGAAGGTTGTGGCGGAGGGGGTTGAAGACCGGATGGTCTGGGACAGCCTGAGTGAGCTTGGGTGTGATGTCATCCAAGGCTATTTTGTAAGCCTTCCCCTGCCGGCGGATGAGTTGGTGGCCTGGGCAAAGGCGGTGCCGGTGTTCGATCCACGAGGCTGAATGAGGCTTAGGCTGAGTAATGTTCCAGAAACCATGTGCGAAGAGCGAAGACAAAAGCGCCGTTGCGGGTGATTGCTGAATTGAGAGCCCGCGGGACGATCCAGACGTTATAATCCATAAGCTTCCGGCTTTGCCGGGTTGGGGGGAGATCAAGCATGAATCCGGAAAAGGTTGTATTCGGGTTTTTCATCGTATTGGCGCTGACGCTGAATTTCGGCTTTTTCGTCGGTGATATCGACAACCCCGATCACCACGACGTCTATGAACTGTTTGCCGTCATCGTGGTGAACCTCATTGCCACCGTACTCAAATATGGCGACCGCACCCAGATGGGCGCAGTGATGCTGGCCACCAGCTTCGTGGCGGTGCTGCAGTTGTTCGCGGCGGCATTGGTCTGGGGGGTGGCGGAACATATCGCCGGCACCGGCCTGACGCCGGCGGTGACCGCCAGCATTGTGTCGCTTTCCGGGGGCGCCATGCTGGCCAATGTGGTTTCGGTGGTGCTGCTGGTCGTCGAGACCGTAATGCTACGCCGCTAGTACTCCGTCAACTTGATAATTTAGGATACAAAAATATTTAACCGCAGAGGACGCAGAGATTCGCAGAGAAATGAAATGCTAGCCAGCTTATTGATAATAAATAAAAACCTCTGCGAATCTCTGCGTCCTCTGCGGTTAATATTTATCTTTTACCAATCCTAAATTTATAAAATTGACGGGGTACGAGGGCGCGCCATGAACAGCATTTTCTTTCTCATCCTCCGGCGCATGCGGGCGCCCCTGCTGGTGCTCATTTGCACCAATGCCGTCGCCGTGCTGGGGCTGGTGCTGATCCCCGGTGTGGACCCGGATGGCAATCCCTGGCGCATGGACTTTTTCCACGCCTTCTATTTCGTCAGCTTCATGGCCAGCACCATCGGCTTTGGAGAGATCCCCTATGCATTCAGTGGCGGCCAGCGCCTGTGGGTGACCTTCAGCATCTATTCCACGGTGGTGGCCTGGATCTACTCCATCGGCACCTTGATAACCCTGGTGCAGGATCCCGCATTCCGGCAGGCGGTTACGGAGCGGCGCTTTGCCCGCATGGTGCGCCGTTTGCAGGATGATTTTTTCCTGGTCTGCGGCTACGGGGATACCGGCAGCGCCCTGGTGGAGGATCTGACCAGGCGCGACCAGGGGGCCGTGGTGGTGGAGATCCGCGAGGAGCGGGCCAGTATCCTGCAGATGCAGAACCTGCGCCGGTATGTGCCGGTCTTGTGCGGTGATGCGGGGCGGCCGGAATATCTGCTGAAGGCCGGACTGAAGCATCAGCGCTGCGCCGGCGTGGTGGCGCTGACCGATGTGAACGAGGTCAACCTGAAGATCGCCATTACCGCCAAGCTGCTGCACAAGGACATAACGGTCATCTGCCGTTCCGATTCTCACGATGTGGGGGCCAATATGGCCTCCTTCGGCACGGATTATATTATCGACCCCTTCGACGTCTTTGCCGGTCACCTGGCCACCGCCCTGCGCACCCCCAGGGTCTATCTGCTCTACGAGTGGCTGGTGGGCAGACGGCATCTGCAGATGGAGGAGCCGGCCTGCCCGCCCCGGGACGGCCTGTGGGTGATCTGCGGTTATGGCCGTTTTGGCAAGGCGGTCTACGCCTGTTTGCGGGACGAAGGCATCGAGGCGGTGGTGGTCGAGGCCGTGCCGGAGAAGACCGGCATGCCGGCCACGCCTTGGGTGGAGGGGGTGGGCACGGAGGCCGCCACCTTGAAAGAGGCGCGGATCGAACAGGCCGTGGGCCTGGTGGCGGGCACGGCCGACGACACCAACAACCTCTCTATCATCATGACGGCGCGGCAGCTCAACCCCCGGCTGTTCGTGGTGGCCCGCCAGAATCAAATGGAGAACCAGGCCATCATCGATGCCGTGCAGGCGGATATGGTGATGCGCTCCAGCGCCATTATCGCCAATAAGATCAGGGTGCTGCTGGCCACGCCCCTGCTGTATGAATTCGTTCAGCAGGCCCAGGGGCAGGAAGAGGACTGGGCCTACGAATTGATCAGCCGCATCACCATCCTGGCCGGCGCCGGGGGACCGGAAATCTGGGAAGTGGAGCTGAACCGGGAAAGCGCATATGCCGTCTGCGCCGCAATGGATCAAAAATGGCGGATCACCCTGGGACATCTGCAGCGCGATCCGCGGCAGCACGATCACAGGCTGCCCTGCATGCCCTTGCTGTTGCTGCAGGGGGGCAAGCGGATACTGCTGCCGGGGCCGGATGCGCCCCTGGCAGAGGGCGACCGTATTCTCTTCTGCGGCCGCCGGGCGGCCAGGACCAGAATGGACTGGGCCCTGCAGAACGCCCATGCCCTGGATTACATTCTTACCGGCGAGTACCGCCCCAGGGGAGTGGTCTGGCGTTTCCTTCAGGGCGGCAAGGAAAAACAAGTACAATAGCCGGAATGAATAACAGGATGGAGGGAGCGCCTCATGCCCGATAATAACGAAACCACCCTATTGGCGGCCTGGAGAGACTGGAAGAACAGGTGGAGAAAGCGGCTTGAGCCCTGCCAGTTGACGGAACAGTTCTACCGCACCCTGCTGTCGGAGCTGATGCGGATCGACAAGCGCAAATGGGAGAACCATCCCCGCATCCCGGCCCTGCTGAAGGAGCTTGCTGGGGATGCCGACGGCCGCTGGGCGGATGGCACCGGCCGGGCCTGGCACAGGCTCTACGAGCTGGAGCAGCACCTGGTGGATCTATATGACCCGGAAACCCTCGATGTCCAGCTGAAGCACCGCCTCGCCGAGGTCGAACTCAACCTGCGCCCGGAATTGGTGGAGAAGTTCGATTTCGAAAAAAACTACAAGGAACTGCACGGCGCGGCGGTGAAGAAGGGCGCCAACCAGGAGGGCATCCTGGCCCAGAAACGCGCCCTGCTGGCGCGCATGCTCAACGACCTGCAATGGTGTTATATCAACCGGGAGGAAAACCGTGAATACTCCCGGCTGGTGCGCCGCCGGACCCTGCGGGTGTTCATGTTCTGCCTGGGCGCCTTCCTGGCCGTGCTGGGCATGCTCTACCAGTGCCCCTGGTTCAAGGGGCTGGAGTTCGATATCCAGGTGCTGGCCGTGGTCAGCACGGCGGGGCTGTGGGGCGCCGCCTTCAGCATGATGATCGCCCTGCGCAAGCGTCTTGCCGAGAGCACCATCGATGACCTCAAGGTGATGTACCGCTACCCCTATCTCCTGTCCCGTCCCCTGATTGGCCTGGGGGGCGCCCTGATCCTGTTCTTTTTTCTCAAGGCGGAGCTCGTTTCCGGCAACATGTTTCCCGATATGACAAGGCTGCACAGCCGGGCCGCTGAGGGGGCGCCGGCGGAAATTGCGGATTTCCGGGACGGGCTGGTGGAGCTCGATGGCCTGGTGAAGCAGGCCATGCGGGAAGGCGGCCGGCTCGACCGGGTCAAGGACAAGGCCGAGGCGCTTGTCCGAAGCGCCGAGAGCGCCGCAACGGCGGCGCTGCAGACGAAGGAGGACCTGCTTGAGCGGCTGCGCTCCATTGCAACGAGCGCACAAAAGGATCTAAAGCAAAGGCCGGATCAGGCCCGTCTGGACGACTGGATAGAAAAACTGCAAAAGATGTCCGCCGGGTTCGACGGCAAGCACCTCGGCCTCCTGGTGGTGTGGTGTTTCATTGCCGGTTTTTCGGAAAAGTTCGTGCCGAATCTGATCGCCCGGCAGATCAAGGGAAGCGAAAAGCCGGGCAAAAAGCGTTAGCTGTTAACACTAATACTTCATCAATTTTATAAATTAGGATTGGTGAAAGATAAATATTAACCGCAGAGGACGCAGAGATTCGCAGAGGTTTTTATTTATTATCAGTAAGCTGGCCAGCATTTCATTTCTCTGGGCACCTCTGCGTCCTCTGCGGTTAAATGTTTTTGTATCCTAAATTATCAGGTTGACAGAGTACTAATCCAATAGGCCCTGCCCTCAGCCCTTTTTGAGGGGGATTTTTCCTATCATCGCCTGCCACTTGGCCGGGCCCGTCTGGTGCACGGCGCTGCCCCGGCTGTCGACGGCGACGGTGACCGGCATGTCCTCCACCTCGAATTCCCGGATGGCCTCCATGCCCAGGTCCTCGAAGGCGATGAGGCGGGCCGAGCGGATGGCCTTGGAGACCAGGTAGGCGGCGCCTCCCACGGCCATCAGGTAGACGGCGCCATGCCTTTTGATGGACTCGATGGCGGCCGGGCCGCGCTCGGCCTTGCCCACCATGCCGATGAGGCCGGTCCGCTCCAGCATCATGTCGGTGAATTTGTCCATGCGGGTGGCGGTGGTGGGGCCGGCGGGGCCGACTACCTCGTCGCCCACCGGGTCCACGGGCCCGACGTAATAGATGAAGCGGTTGTGGAAGTCCACGCCCTCGGGCAGGGGCTCGCCCCTGGCCAGCAGGTCGGCGATGCGCTTGTGGGCGGCGTCGCGGCCGGTAAGCAGCTTGCCGGAGAGCAGCAGTTGCTCTCCCGTCTGCCAGGTGGCGATCTCCTCCGGGGTGACGCTGTCCAGGTTGACCCGGCGGGTGTTTTCGCTCACCTCCAGGGTGATCTCCGGCCAGTCCTCCAGCCGGGGCGGGATAAGATCCGCCGGTCCGCTGCCATCCAGGGTGAATTCCACATGGCGGGTGGCGGCGCAGTTGGGGATCAGGGCCACCGGCAGGGAGGCGGCGTGGGTGGGGAAGTCCCGGATCTTGACATCCAGCACGGTGGTGAGGCCACCCAGCCCCTGGGCGCCGATGCCCAGGGCGTTGACCTTTTCGTAGAGTTCCAGCCGCAGTTCTTCGATCCGGTTGGCGGGGCCGCGGGCCCGCAGTTCATGGATGTCGATGTGCTCCATCAGCGACTCCTTGGCCAGCAGCATGGCCTTTTCCGCGGTGCCGCCGATGCCGATGCCCAGGATGCCCGGCGGGCACCACCCCGCCCCCAGGGTGGGCACCACGTCCAGTACCCAGTCCACGATGCTGCCGCTGGGGTTGAGCACCGTGAACTTGGATTTATTCTCGGAGCCGCCCCCCTTGGCCGCCACGGCCACCTCCAGCTTGTCGCCGGGGACCACTTCCATATTGATGATGGCGGGGGTGTTGTCGCGGGTGTTCCTGCGCTCGCCGGCCGGGTCGCTGACCATGGAGAAACGCAGTTTGTTGTCCGGATTGTTGTAGGCGCGGCGCACGCCCTCGTTCACCATCCCGGTGACGCTGAGTTCGCTGTCCCACTTCAGGTCCATACCGATCTTGAGAAAGACCACGGCCGCCCCCGTGTCCTGGCAGATGGGCCGGTGGCCCTCGGCGCACATGCGGGAGTTCACCAGGATCTGGGCCATGGCGTCCTTGGCGGCGGGAGACTCCTCCCGCTCCCAGGCCGCCGTCAGGGCCTTGATATAGTCCACCGGGTGGTAATAGGAGATGTACTGGAAGGCGTCGGCGATGCTTTGGATAAAGTCTTCTTGGCGGATGGTGGTCATAATGGGTTTTTGTGCGGTTGTTGATCGGAACCTGGCATTTTCCTCTGCCCGGGCGGATCCCGCAAGTTGTTGGCGTGCATCCCAAGTTATCACCTTGGCGGAGTACTACAATCCTTTTATGCTTTTCGATTATGATGCAGTGGCGGCAATGAAAAGATTGTTTTATTCCACTTCCCCAGGTGGCACGCATGAGATTTCTTAAACGCGCCCTGTTCCCGGCCCTGATGCCGCTCCTTGTACTGCTCCTGTCCGCCTGCACGGAAATCAGGGAAAGGGTTTCGGACAGGGATGTCGGCTCGGAAGGCGCCCGGCTCTACGCCCTCCATTGCTCCGCCTGCCACGGTGACTTCGGGCTCGGCGGGGTGGGGGTGCCGCTGGCCCTGCCGGATTTTCTCGACAGCATCAGCAACAGGTATATCGAAGTGACCATCCGGACCGGCAGGCCGGGGCGGGTAATGCCGCCGTTCCCGCGTCTCAGCGATGAAGAGGTCCGGGCGATTGTCGAATATATCAGGTCCTTCACCCACGGGCGCGAGCCGGAATTCCCTCCCGAACCCGTGGTGGGCGATCCAAAGCGCGGCGAAAGGCTCTATGCCGGTTTTTGCGCCAAGTGCCATGGGGCAAGCGGGGAAGGCGGCAAGGGCACGGGGCTGAGTTTTTCCAGGCCGCGGGATTTGTCCATTCTGGCGCCGGCCCTGAACAATCCGGGCTATCTGGCGGCCGCGTCGGATCAGATGATCAAGCACACCTTGATGGAAGGCCGGCGCGGCACCCCCATGCGCTCCTTCCTGGCCAAGGGGCTGAGCGAGCGGGATATCGATGATCTGGTCAGCTATATCCGCTCCTTCCAGCACCGGACGCCGGCGGACGTCGCCATGCTGCAACGTCCCGTCAAGGCGGTGCTGGCGCGCCGGTCGCCCTACAGCTACGAGAGGACCCTTGAGAGGGTCAGGCGCAGCATTGCCGCGAAGGGGCTGGGTATTCTCCGCGAGGAATTCCTGGGGGAGGGGATAGTGGAGCCGGGCACGGAAAACGCCAGGCAGCGGGTCATTTATTTCGTCGATCTGGTCATGCTTTCCGATGGACTGGCCCTCGACCCCCGCATGGGGCTGTTCCTGCCGTGCCGGATCACCGTGGTGGAACAGGATGGCGTCGTAAAGCTGATGGCGGCCAACCCGCAGCAGTATGCCGCCCTGTTCAACAATTCCGCACTCAACGAATTCGGCAGGATGCTGTTCAGGACCTATCTCTCTATCTTCGAAGAGGCCACTTTACGCCATGAAAAAGCCCGCTGCTGCAGCTAGTTGGATAGGGGTTGCGCTGCTGTTTCTGATCTCCACCCCATTGTGGGGAGGGGATTTGCTGATGGTGCGGTCCCAGTTGCCTTTTCCCCAGGCCCAGCCCAGGCTGGAAGAGGAGATCGTCGCCCTGGGCTATACTCTGTCGCAGGCGCGCAGGGTGGATATCGATTTGGTGGGCGTCGGTTTCACCAGCGGCACCTACCGGGCCATCTCCTATGGCGACCCGGAAGAGATCAAGATGTTGTCCAGACGTTACCCTGAACTGACGCCCTTTCTGCCCTTGCAAATCGTGATATTCGCCGAGCGCAACGAGAGCCTGCTGGTGGCGCTCAGCCCCCTCTACCTCAAGGCCTTTTTCCCCCAGCCGGACCTTGCCGGTATATTCATGCGTTGGAACCGGGACCTGCAACAAATAATGGAAAACGTCCGGGATGCCCCGCCGGAGTGATAAAAAGAAAAAAAGGAGCGCCCCGGGCATCAGTGAGCTGGAGGCCGACATAGCCTATTTCGACGCCCGCCTGTCCCTGCTGGGCAGGCCCGTCACGCCCTATCAGAAGGCCCAGGCCAGGGCCTGCCGTCTGCTCGAAGAGCTGCTCATTCAAAAACTGGCGCGCATGCGGGGCAACCCCCAAAAAAAGCCCGCTGAAAAATAGATGGCGACGCCATACAGAAAATATCATGGCGCCCTGGCCGCCCTGTTTCTCGCCCTTGCCGTAATCACTGTCTATTGGCAGACCGGCCGGTTTGAATTCATCGACTGGGACGACGAGCTGTACGTCACCGCCAACCGCCATGTTCAGGCGGGCCTGACCCTGGAGGGTCTGCGCTGGGCGTTCACCACATTCCATGCGACCAACTGGCATCCGCTCACCTGGCTGTCGCATATGCTGGATGTCCAACTCTTTGGGCTGGATGCCGGGCGGCATCACCTGACCAATGTCCTGCTTCATCTCGGCAACACCCTGTTGCTGTTTTTCGTCCTGAGAAGGATGACGGGGGCGATGTGGCGGAGCGCCTTCGTCGCCGCCCTGTTTGGGCTTCATCCGCTCCATGTGGAGTCAGTGGCCTGGGTGGCGGAACGCAAGGACGTCCTGAGCACCTTCTTCGGGATGCTGACTCTGTATGCCTATGCCCGCTATGCCGAACGGCCGGGCCTTGGCCGCTACCTGCCGGTGGTGCTGTTTTTCACGCTGGGGCTCATGTCCAAGCCCATGCTGGTGACCCTGCCCTTCCTGTTGCTCATGCTGGATTACTGGCCCCTCGGGCGCTTGTGCGGCGGCTCGCCGCAAGGCCTGCCCGTCGCCCGCCTGCTCGTCGAGAAAATCCCCCTTTTCGCCCTGACCGCCGCATCCTGCGTCATCACTTTCATCGCCCAGAAAAGCGGTGGTGCGGTAACCGCCCTGAGTGGGGCGCCGGTCCATGAAGGCGGCCATGCCGTTACCTATTACGTCGGCGTCGGCGAAAGGATTTCCAATGCCCTGGTTTCCTATGCCTGTTATCTCGGCAAGATGATCTATCCCCGGGATCTCGCCTTCTTTTATCCCTTTCGGGAGGCCGTGCCCGGATGGCAGGCGGCCGGAGCGGGCCTGCTCATCGGCGTCGTATCGCTGACGGCGCTTTATGCCATCAGGCGCGCCCCCTGTTTCTTCGTCGGCTGGTTCTGGTTCCTCGGCACGCTGGTGCCCGTCATCGGGCTGGTCCAGGTGGGCTGGCAGTCCATGGCGGACAGGTATACCTATGTCCCCCTTATCGGCCTTTTCATCGTCATCGCCTGGGGGGCGCCGGAGCTGTTGCGGCGCCGGCCCGGATGGAAGAAGGGGATGGCCGCCGCGGGCCTGGCGCTCGTCGCGGCGGCCATGGTGTTGTCGCTGCAGCAGGTGCGCTATTGGAAAGACAGCATCACGCTTTACCGGCATGCCGTCGAGGCCACGCCGGACAGCGGCTTTGCTCATTTCAAACTGGGCACGGCGCTGGCGGAGCAGGGTGCCCTGGAACAGTCGCTGGGCCATTTTCGCGAGGCCTTGCGCATTCAGCCTTACGATATCCGCGCCCGCTATAACCTGGGGCTGGCCCTGTTTCAACTCAAGCGGTTCGACAAGGCGATAGAGCAGTTTGCGGAGACCCTCCGGATCTACCCTTCATTCGAACCGGCCCAACGCCGGCTCAACATGGCCCGCGCCATGCTGGAGCGGGCGGCGGAGCCAACGAGAGCGCCGCACGGGGATCCGGCGGCGGCGCGCATGCGCGCCGGCCTGGCCCTGGAGAAACAGGGGCGGCCGGATGAGGCCATCAGGGAGTATGAGAAGGCATTGGAGCTGAACCCCGATCATGTGAATGCGCATCAGAGACTGGGCGTCGTATTGCACCGGCTGGGCCGCCTCGATGAGGCGATCGGCCATTACCGGGAGGTGGTGCGTCTCCGGCCCGGCTCGGCCGCGGCCCATTACAATCTCGGCCTGGCCCTGGCGGACCAGGGCCGGATCGACGCCGCCATCGGGCGCTACAGGGAGGCGCTGCGCATCAGGCCGGATTTTGCAGAGGTGTATAACAACCTGGGTGTCGCCCTTTATCGCAAGGGTGATTTTGAACAGGCCATCGCCAGCTTCAATGAGGCGCTGCGTATCAGGCCCGGCTATGCGCAGGCGAGAAAGAACCTGGAGAGGATGGATCAGACTTTTCTGAAAAAGTCCCGCAGCGCAACGGATATGCCGGCAATGCCCGAGGCGGCGGCGGAATAGCCGATGGCCATGAGCGACAGGTTGAAGTTCCACTGCTCCAGGACGAGCAGGCCGAGGATATCGGCGTCCATCATTTTGCCCATGCCCACGCCGGCCGCCACGAAGCCCGTCCCGAACGCCAGGTAACCGATTGCCGTGCCCGCCGGCGGTATGCCATAGCGCGAGATGAACACCCCCGCCGAAACGATGCAAACAAAGATACCCAATGCCTGGTGCAGCAGTTCGTTCATTTCAGATGTGCAATTACCCGAGTTTTAAGCTCGGGTAAGTATTTGATTTCCAACAGTGCTCCGCCTTCTCGCGCATCCGTTCGCCATAGTATACTTCGGCGCTTGGAGTTCCCGGCCGGAATGGCGGCGTTATTCTACAGGCATTTTGAGGTGTTGATGGAGAAGAAGGGTTTAATGGTTAAAGGCCTCGCCTTTATATGGGGTCTGGCCGCTGCCGGGGCCGCCTGGGCCGAGTGGAATGGATTGAATGCCGAACAGGAACTGGCGTTGAAGCTGAAGCCGGATTACAACAGGGGACTCGAGCTCTACCGCATCTGCGCCAAGTGCCACAACAAGCAAGGCTGGGGTCGGCGTGACGGTTCATACCCCCAGATCTCGGGCCAGCACTTCAATGTCCTGGTCAAGCAGCTTGCGGACATGCGGGCGAACAACCGGGAAAACCCCTCCATGCAGCACTTTATCATGCCCGAGGCCCTTGGCGACGCCCAGGCCCTGACGGACCTGTCGGCCTACATTTCCCAACTGCCCATGACGCCCGCCAATGGGAAAGGGAGCGGGAAAGACCTCGAACTGGGCCAGGAACTCTATATGGACAAGTGCATCGGTTGTCACGGCGACAACGGGGAGGGGGACAATGAAAAATTCTATCCCCGCATCCAGGGGCAGCATTACCGCTACATGCTGCGGCAGTTCAACTGGATCAAGGCGGGCGAGCGGCTCAATGCGCACCCGGACATGGTCATCCGGATCGAACATTTCTCCATGAGGGACGCCAAGGCGGTGGTGGACTATATTTCGCGGCTCAAGCCACCGAAGGAACTGGTGGCGCCATCCAGAAAGTGGCGTAATCCCGACTTCGACTGAGTTCCCCGCTGCCGGATTTTCCTAGCTAAATACTCTGTTTTTAATTGACTTGGCGTTTCGTATACTGTCGGGCGCATGAAAACCCGGATCATAACAATGGCCCTGAAGGACGGGCTGCTCGTCCTGCTTTTCGCCCTCGCGGCCCCGCTGGCCGCAGCGGCGGAAAAGGTCCCCGGCTGGCCCATGTTTCTCGGCAACCCCGCCCATGACGCCCGGCCGGCCTCCGATCTCGCCCCGCCCCTGGAGCAGTTGTGGGAGTTCGACGCCGGGGATCTGCTCTACGCCTCGCCCGTGGTCTCCTCGGGCAAGGTCTTC
>DRKS01000084.1 GCA_011051655.1 Sedimenticola sp. | reverse complement strand
GCTCCCTTCGGGCCAGCCGGAAAGCGGTCATCTGCGTTGTTGCGCTCCCTTGAATTAGCGCTGCTAGTCCTGCGGTCGCGCGCCTAGCAGCTAACCGCTTTCCGGCTGGCTGCATCCCAAGTTATCACCTTGACGGAGTACTAGGTCCATAAAGTAATCCTGTCAATCACTCATGAGGGTGGTCGGGGCTATTCGCCGTGTCGTCTATTTCCATTCGCCTAACCCTCTCCAAGGTCATTTCAAGAAGTTGCCTGTTAAACGAAATCAAATCTGCTACCAGGCCTATGAGGTAGGTCATAAATCCCATTATCAGAAAAACGCCACCCAGTATCAGCGATTGGATATGGCCCGTACCAGATTCAAAAATATAGAAGTAGAGAAACCGAATGACTGGAATAAACCCCAAAATAAATAATGCAGTACCAATATAGAAAAATACTCTAAGCGGTTGGTACATGGAGTACATGCGCACAATGGTGCTTACCTGCCGTTCGATGAATTTGGGGATGCTTTTGAACAGGCGTGATTCGCGGGTTTTGGGGTTGGTCCTTACGGGAACCGAGGTTACGGCCATGTCCCTTTTGCCGGCCTGGATGATCATTTCGATGGTGTAGCTGAAGGAAGAGACGATATTGAGGCGGATCGCCGCTTCCCTCGATATGGCGCGGAAACCGCTTACTGCATCGGGTATCCAGATGCCGGCCAGTTTACGGACCACGCCGCTGCCGAGCCACTGCAAGAACTTCTTGCTTTTTGAAAAATGAGTGACTTTATCGGTCTGCCGATCACCCACGACAATGTCCGCTCTCCCATCCAGGATGGGTTTTATAAGCTTAGGTATATCCTGCCCTGCATATTGGTTATCTCCATCCGTGTTGACGATGATATCTGCACCCGCCCTGAGACAGGCATCGATCCCCCGCCGGAAGGTGCGGGCCAGGCCCATATTTTTCTTGTTTCGGACGACGTGCTCGATGCCAAGCTCCCTGGCGACCTCCACCGTTCTGTCTGTGCTGCCATCGTCAATGATCAGGATTTCCACCCTGTCAATTCCCGGGATTTCGCGGGGGATGTCCGCTACGGTCTCGGGCAGTGTGTGTTCTTCGTTGTAGCAGGGGATTTGGACGATGAGTTTCATTAGTTTATTTTATCCGAAATAAATCGCGCCAAGGCGCCAGGAACGCCAAGAAAATCATTGTTACGGGTCCTTCTGTCGTCATTTTCATTCATCCTTCGCGCCTTTGCATCTTTGCGTGAGTCTTCAGACCGGAAGCTCCGGATTGCCGCGATGAGTATTGATGCGGCCGCTGATTTAGTAAAGTCTGAGTCGTTTGAAGTATTTGGAGCTGAGACGTACAAAAGCGTCAGCGGCTTCCGGCCTCTGAAAAGCAGCGACAATGAATCCCGAATCTGGTGCAGAATCGGGTTGCTTACAAACTCATCGTCATATAACAGGACATAGGCTGCAAGCCCAGTTTTGCTTCGCAGCAAATGGACAGGTATTTCAGGCTGTCCAGGCAGTAAAACAATACCTTCAGACCTCATATCACTACCGTACGATAACGCAAGTTCCGGGTGGTGATAAAGGCGCTTATGGTTATACGAACGAGCCATAAATAAACGTACCTTGGAGCCATGGGAGTCAGTATAAAGACGCTCTAACCAGTCGTTGCTATCGAACATCTCTTCGACCCACTGTGCTTTTCGATTTGTGGGTGTTGAGGTAAAGGTATCGAGAATGGGGTGCAGTGTCTTTACTGCTTTCCCGTCATCCACCACCAACCCGAAATAATTATGTATGGCCGTCGGTACCAGCGCCACGGTTAGGATAAAGACAACGGCTAGTGCAAAGCGGGATGAAATCATTCGTGACCCTCCCCGCCGGCAGGAACGTGACCCAGCCAGAAAATGATGGGCAACGCCACCATAAAGGTCAATAACCCCGATATCTCATGGGCAGAGGTTTTCAGCACATCGAGACCGAACCAATATACCAGCAGGGTCAGTACCATTACCCTGACGATATTAACCCCTATGGCCAGGGGAACCGCCACCAGCAGCACCAGCATTCTTCGGCGATTGTCCGGGCAGAAATAGGCGGTCATGCAGGCTATGGTCACAGCGGCATAAAGCGTTGAAAACCCACTGCATGCGTCCGCGACCTGCAGGGTGCCGTTGGGGATTTCGAGTGTGGTGCCTTCGACAAATATTGGGATGCCAAATAACGGGAGAAGAGCAGCAACACTGTCGGCCGCTATATGGCGCAATACAAGGTGAATGGATTCTGTAAAAACCAGCGGTATGGGTAATGTAAACAGCAGCATTACAAGGGGAAAAAGAATCGCCTTGGTGCGCTCAGCCCCCAAAAAAAGGAGGGAAAGGCCCGGCAGCGCCATGAACATCGCGGCCGCCGATAAGAGTTGGGAATGAATTCCGGCATCCAGCATGTGGAGCCCCAGCGCCGGCAGCAGAATTGCGAATCCCCAGGCGCTGGCGCCCGGCTTTCGATGCCGTTGTCTGCGCAATTCCTCCCATACCAGATAGATGACCACCCCCAAGATCAACAGGCCGTGGCCGTTGTGCCAGACGCTTAGCGTCCATCGATCCCACAGCCACAGCAGCGTTGGTGCAAAGAGCAGCGCCAATAGCGCCGCTACCAGCCAGAGCAGCCAGCGCCCCTGGGGGTTGATTTCAACGGGTTGTTCGGTTTTCAATGTGGAAAGCATCTATTTCACTTTTCTTGCGTCAGGGGCCTTTAAATCCCCCCTAGCCCCCCTTTAAAAAAGGGGGGGATGGTTATGGCACTTTTACCACAGGCTGGTTGATGATTCGCATCTTTACCGTTCCAATGAATAAGTGACATGGGAATAAATCAGTATGCCCTGCTCAGCATCTAAAAAAGTATATTCCCCCCTTTTTCAAAGGGGGGCTAGGGGGGATTTCCCACTCCCAGCCTGGCTTCCACAACCCTGAAAATTTCCTCCATAACCGCCCCTGTTTCCTGTAGCACCTGCATATTATCAAAGCGCAGCACTTTCAATCCCTGATTCATCATGAACCTGTCCCGCTGCACATCTTTCTGCGCATGATCCGCATCGAGATGCTGTGACCCATCCACTTCAATCACCAGCCTTGCCTTGGGCGCATAAAAGTCCGCTATGTAGTTCCCAATGGGCCTCTGCCGATAAAACTGCACGCCCAGGATCTGTTTCCTGCGCAATCGTGACCAGAGCAGTTGTTCGCTCTCGGTCATGTTGCCGCGCAAGCGGCGCGCGGGGGTTTTCAAATAGGGATGGTATTTAAGCATTGAGTTTAAATCCCCCCTCGCCCCCCTTTTTCAAAGGGGGATGGAACTCGATTACCAACTCTAATCTCGGCAAGAGTCATATACATCCCGATAACGCGAAACGCTGGCCGGCCAGTTCCGCTCCTGTTCGACAAAGGCCCTCCCCCGCTGTTTCAGCCCCGCCCAGGACTCCTTGTGCCGGAGCATGTGTAGCGCCACGCCGGCCAGGGCATCGCTGCTGCCCGCTTTGAAAAGCCGTCCATTCTCTCCGTCCCGGATCAGTTCCCTGTGCCCGCCCACGTCCGAGGCCAGCACGAGCCGCTCCTGCGCCATCGCCTCCAGCGGCTTCAGGGGTGTTACCAGGTCTGTCAGCCGCATGTGCTGGCGCGGGTAAACGAAGATATCCACCAGATCGTAGTAGCGCCCCACCTCATTATGCGGCACCCTGCCGGTGAAACAGACCACCTTGGAAAGGCCCAGTTGCTCTACTGATGCCTTTACTTCAGCCTCCTGCGGACCACCGCCGACGAGCAGCAACCTGACATCCGGAACCTCCGACAGTATCTCCGGCAGGGACTGGACCAACAGCGGCAATCCCTCATAGGCGTAAAACGAGCCGATAAACCCCAGCACCGTCTTGCCCTGCAACCCCAGATTGGCCGCAAGGGCCTCATCCCGCCGGTGTGCACTGGAGAAGCGTTTGATATCCACCGCATTGGGTATCACCGTCACCTTGGACTCCGGAATGCCACGCTTCACAATGTCGGATTTGAGGCCCTCACAGATGGTAGTAACAGCGTTTGCCTGGCGAAAGACTTTAGTTTCCAGTGCCCGTGTAAGCCGATAGCGCAGCCCCCCTTCCGAGCTGGTGCCATGATCCACCGCTGCATCCTCCCAAAAGGCGCGGCACTCGTAGACCACCGGCAAGTTATGTTTTCCGCCTGCCCGAAGCGCAGCCAAACCGTTCAGACAGGGCGAATGGGCATGCAGAATATCGGGCTTTACCATGGGGATTACCTGGTCCAAGCGTCGCTCAAGGGTTGACACCACTTTAAGCTGGTTGACCACGGGCAGTTTGGAGAGCCACCCATTAGTAGAGCGGGTACGGTAGAAATGGAGGCCATCCACCTCCTCTTCCTCAGGGCTCTCGGCAATATGTTTGATGCCCGTAATGTGGGCTGTCTCCCACCCCAATGCACGCTGATTTTCCAGAATGGCCCTTGTGCGGAAGGTGTAACCGCTGTGGAGGGGGATGGAGTGGTCTAGGATGTGGAGAATGCGCATTCGCTTGGTTTTCAGTTTTCAGTTTTCAGTTTTCAGTTTTCAGTTTTCAGTTTTCAGTTTTCAGTTTTCAGTTTTCAGTTTTCAGTTTTCAGTTTTCAGTTTTCAGTGGTCAGTTTTCAGTGGTCAGTGGTCAGTGGTCAGTGGTCAGAATTATTGGATCTCACCTTTTTTAGTAGGGCAGCTAGCATTCGTTTAATTTCGATAACTGAACTATTCATACAATCCCAGCTTGATACATTAATAAATCCAAGATCTCGAGCTAATAACAAATGATATTCAGTTTCACTGGCTGAGCCCATTGCAATCTGGAGAAATCTTGCAAATTCTTTACTTCCATCCCTGCCACATGCTTCTGCAATATTGGCTGGTATAGAAGCTGATGAACGGCGTAACTGACTTGTAAGCCCATAAACCTCATCCCTTGGAAACGAGTTACTCATTTGATATATCGTCAACACAAATTTATGAGCTTTTTGCCAAACTAGAAGATCCTTAAAGTCTTGCATATGCCTCCCTTCCCTTATGCCTTGCTGACAACTGAAAACTGATAACTGATAACTAATAACTAATAACTAATAACTAATCACTAACCCCCAAATACGCTTCAAACATCAACAGTGCCCATATGGGGGTACTATAATCCCGCATCCCTGACTGATGCTGGTTCACCAGTTGTTCAAGGTATTTCTGATTGAAGATGCCGGTATCGGGCAGTGTTTGTCCCAGTATGGCATCGCGCACACGTTGGCGCAGAGGCCCTCGAAACCAGGCTGCAAGCGGCACGGAAAAACCCATCTTGGGGCGGTAGAGTATATCGTTTGGCAGTAAAGGTTCTAACCCTTTCTTAAGAATATACTTCCCTTCCCTGCCCCTTAGCTTCAATTGGGGTGGCAACCCGGATATCCAGTCTACCAACACATGATCCAGCAAGGGGACGCGCACCTCCAGCGAGTGGGCCATACTGGCGCGATCGACTTTGGTGAGGATGTCCCCTGCAAGCCAGGTCTTCATATCCAGGTATTGCACCAGGGACATCGGGTGATCAGTGGGGGCCTGTCTTGCGTGGTCATGCAATACTTGCACGGCGCTATAGCCTTGCAGACTCTGGCGGAACGATGGGCTGAACAGTTGTTGCCGTGAAGCGTCTCCCATCAGGGAAACGCTGTGGAAATATCCTTCCACGGAATCTCTGGCAATGGCTTCCAGGGTGGATTTGGCGCGCAATATCTTCGGCGCCCAATCCAGCTTGGGATAGGCCCGCCCCAAGGCGCCAAACAAAGGACGGCGCATACCCAGTGGCAGTATCGAGCGCAACCTCTCCTCGTAGGTATGCCAGCGATAACGCCGATAGCCGGCCAGGTTCTCATCACCCCCATCCCCGGACAGCGCCACCGTTACCCGCTTGCGGGCAAGCTCACAGACACGGTAGGTCGGCATGGCGGAGCTGTCGGCAAAGGGTTCATCATAAAGGGAAGCCAACTTGTCTATGAGATCAAAGTCATCCGGGTTGACCTGTTCCACATGGTGGTTGGTGTGATAGCGCGCCGCCACGGCTTCGGCATACTGGGCTTCATTGAATTTTGGATCACCAAAGGCGATGGAACAGGTATTGACCGGCTCCTTGGACAATCCGGCCATCATGGCCACCACAGCGCTGGAGTCCACCCCGCCGGACAGAAAGGCGCCCAGGGGCACCTCTGATACCAGGCGCATCTTTACCGCCTCGCGGAGCCGGCCGATCAACTCTTCGGCAGCGGCTTGCTCGGCCAGCGGAGCCAGTGGTTTAAAGGAAATGTCCCAATATCGCCGGGGTTCCGGCAATGGCTCGCCGCCTCTTACCGTCAAAGTGAAACCCGGCGGCAGCTTCAGGGCGCTTTTCAGGATTGTTTTAGGTTCCGGAACATAACCATAGGCAAAATAGTCTTCCACCGCTCGTGGTTCGATATCCCGCTGCAGACCGGGGTGCTCCCTTAGAGCCTTGAGTTCCGAGCCAAAGATCAAGTGACCATCAGGGAGAGCGGCATAATAGAGGGGCTTGATGCCAAGTCGGTCACGGGCCAGAAACAGGGTTCTGTTATTTCGGTCCCACAGGGCAAAGGCAAACATGCCGCGAAAACACTCTACGCAGGCCTCACCCCACTCCTCCCAAGCGTGGACGATGACCTCTGTATCGGAGTGGCTACCGAAACAATGCCCGAGGGCACGCAATTCTTCCATGAGCGCCTGAAAGTTGTAGATTTCTCCATTGTAGACAACGACCACGGACCGGTCTTCATTGAACAGCGGTTGCCGGCCACCAGACAGGTCAATAATGGAGAGACGCCGATGGCCCAGACCCAGCCCCGGCTCAATGTGCAGGCCGCCTTCATCCGGACCACGATGAAACTGGGTCTCGTTCATCCGGCTGAGCAGGTCCCGATCGATGGGGCGCCGTTCCCGGGTATCGAAGATGCCGACCAGACCGCACATGGCCGGTTAGTTCGCGTCTGGCGAAGCAGTGAGGCCGGTTTCCAGCAACTCGCCCACTCGTGGCAGGTTGTCGTCCCAGCTAAAGTCACGGCAAACCCGTGCGCGGGCGGCAGCGCCCAGGCCCTCTGTTTGCTGTTCAAACACTTTTCCGATCTGTTCGATAAATTCTTCCGCAGTATCCGCCACCAGCACTTCGGTTCCGGCTTCGGCATTGATGCCCTCCAGCCCCGGCGTACTGACCAGAACCGGCCGGGCCATGGCCATGGCCTCCAGGACCTTGTTCTGCACGCCGCGGGCCACGCGCATGGGGGCCACTGCCGCCGTCGCATGCATGAGGTAGGGGCGGACATCCGGCACTGCACCGGTCACCCTGACTCCCGGCAAGGCTTCAAGCCCTTGTACCGCCTCGGTGGGGCGTATGCCTACGATATAAAAACGCGCATCGGGATATTGGCGCAAGATCCGCGGGAAAACGTCCCGGGCAAACCAGGCCACTGCATCCTCGTTGGGCCAGTAGTCCATGGCGCCGGTGAAGACCAGCGCCCGCTCTCCTTCCCCGTAAGGGCTGGCGGAGACGTTATCCGGGGAGAAATAGTCCGTATCCACCCCGTTGTTGTAATACCCGATCCGGTCGGCGCTGCGGGAGGCCAGTTGCCGGAACAGCCTGGCCTCCGCATTGGAAACAAACAGGCTGGCATCGAACCGGGAGGCGATATCCCGCTCGAACCTGAGCAGGTGGCGGGCCTCCCGCCGGTAGATCCAGTTCAGGGGCCAGGATTTGCGCCCGGCATACTGGCGCCACTTGTCGGAGTCGATATCCACGAAGTCGATAACGCGCCGCATCGGTTCATACGCCGGCGCGAGGATAAACTGGGCCATGGCCGAGGAGTAGACGAGCAGGCGTTGGATATCCTTGTCCCTTACCGTCTTGCCCACCCAGGCCCGCAACCTGTCATTGGCGTAATAGGGGAGCGTCAGCGGCTGCCCCAGAAGGAGACCGCGCAGGCTGGCGATCCTGGCTGTCCTGGGATTCAGCCCTATGAAACAGCACTCCTCGCACCACCCCTCCAGGCGCTGCACATGATCCCAGTCCGCCTCGTCATCAATGAAGGCGCCAAGATAGACCCGGTAGTGCTCCAGCAGATAGCGCAACAGATGGTAGGAGCGAATCTTGTCGCCCTTGTTGGGCGGATAGGGAATGCGGTGGCAGAGGAAGAGGAGTGGGGGGTTCATTTGGAAGGGCGGTTATCAGTATCCAGTTGTCAGTTATCGGTGGGCAGAATTATTAGACCTTACCTTTTTCAGTAGGGCAGCTAACATTCGTTTGGTCCCAGTTTGCGGTAGTCATAAACCCTAGATCCCGAGCTAATATCAAATGATATTCAGTTTCACTTTGCATTCACTCTCCCTCCTTCCCTCCATAGAAACACATCCCAACAATTCACTACTGATAACTGAACACTGACAACTGACAACTGATAACTTTTTCACCCCAAATCCTTCGCCAGCATCGGACCAACCAGGTTCGCCACGGGTAAGGGCAATCGCTTCCAGGCATTGATGAAAAGCTGGTATTTTGGGTTTGTCGGGTTGATCTCCGGCATCTCCCTGGCCTTTACCAGATAGTATTCGTAATGCAGGGGTTCGGGCGTAAAACCCCAGTTCTTTTTGAAGCTGTAGGAGCCGGCCCCCTTTTTGCTGCGGCCGAAATCGAACAGGCGGACGCCGCGCTCACCCGCCTGGCGCATCAGCTCCCAGTACATGAAATCATTGGCCTTGAGGTTGCGGGCGGCGAAAGTGCTGCCGCCATAGTAGGGCAACACCTCATCCCGGAAATAGAAGCTCATGACACCGGCGATATCCCGCCCCTCATGGGTGATCATCAACACCTCGCAGTCGGGCCCGAACACGTTGCGCAGGGTTTGAAAATAGCGCCTGGTGAATACCGGCGTTCCAAGGTTGCGCACGCTCTCCGCATAGATCCGGTAGAGGCGGTCGCAGCCCTGATCCAACTCGCTTTTCAAGCCTGCATTGATGCCTTTGCGCACCATTGCCCGCTGCTTGCGGGGGATGGCCTTCAGGTTGACCTCGGGGTCGGGGTCGATGGTTTTGCGGAAGGTGACGTGGAGTTCCTTTGTGGGCCAATCCTCATGCCGGGGCCGGAGATTGCGCATCTCCAGGGCATCCACCCGGAGGCGCTCAGCCAGGGCGCAGGCGGCCTGCTCCAGCGCGGCGCGGGCCTCTTCCGTGTTCGCGGCGACCCCTCCGTACACGCAGAAGGGAAGGGAGACCAGGTTGTTCCCGAACAGGAGGCTTTTCACATGCCCCAGCGAAAGCACCCCTTCGATGGTCCCGTCACGCTCGGCATAGAGAAAATGGGTCTGATGACCGAAGGCCTGTTCAATCACGGCTTTCCAGCCGGCCCGGTGGAAGAAGGTGGCCTCGGCACAGCCCTGAACGAAGGCGTCCCAGCGGGCACCGCCGTCCTTTTCAAGCTCTCTGATTTTGAGCCGGGATTCGGTTTGAATCTCTGTGGCCATGTTATCCATCGTTGTACTTCGTTAAAGGTAAACGGATTTGGCCGTAAATTTCAGCCTGATTTGTAGGAGCGGCGCCCCCGCCGCGATTGAGCGCTGTACCATACTCAAACACCGAGAACATATTAAGTCCTTATCGCGGCGGGGGCGCCGCTCCTACGCATTGCTCTCCGTTGATTCCAAAAAGATACTGTCCATCCGCCCCCAACTGAAATCCTGCAACAGCCTGGTCAACCGCTGCTCCATGCGCTCCAGGTTGAGGTAATGCCGGAACCTGGTCTTGAGGCCAAGGCCCTGCTGCCGGGGCTGTTCAGAATCGATCTCCCAGGGATGGAAATAGAAAACCGCCGGTTGCCGCTCCCGGCGATTCACCCGGTCTATGGCCCAGCGGCTGAATCGATAGGGAAAGAAGCGGAACCAGCCGCCGCCGCCACAGGGGATCTTGCGCCCCATCAGCTCGACGGTCGTTATGGGCACTTCGAGCAGGCCGCCCTCTCCGGGCCGGAAGGCGAAGCGCGGCGCCTCCGGCATGCCGTAGAGGTCATGGCGGATGGGGAAGATGCTGGAGCTGTAGCGATGCCCGGTCTCCCCCAGGATGTCCAGGGCCCAGAGGTTGTCCGCGCCGATGGAATAGCTGGCCGCGCGGTAACCGCGCACCGGCTGCCCGGAAAGGTCCTCCAGGAGGGAGCGGGTGCGCACCACGTCTTGCCGGAACTCCCCGGGACTTTGCTCTGTCACCCGCACGTGGGACCAGCCATGGCTGGCCAGTTCGTGGCCATCGTCAACGATGCGTTTCACCATTTTGGGGTGGCGCTCGGCCATCCAGCCGAGGGTGAAGAATGTGGCCTTGACGCCCTGGTCCGAAAACAGGGCCAGGATGCGGTCGACACTGGCTTCCGCCCGTCCCGGCAGCCGCTCCCAGTCCCCCCGGTCGATATGTTTTTCAAAGGCGGAGACCTGAAAATACTCCTCCACGTCAACGCTCATGGCGTTGATAATCCGGGCTCCCTTATGGTTCGGCGGGGATTGCGCCGGCATCAGGCGTTCTCGTGCCGGTGATTCCCGGGACTGCGTTCCGCCGCCCACTGGCGCAGCACAGCGGCGATCCGCTCCGCGGCCTTTCCGTCCCAGAGTTCCGGCGCCCGGCCCCGCTTGCCACCGGTGGCCAGTATCTCTTCGAAACAGGCGTGAATGCGATGGGGATCCGAGCCCACCACGGTGTTCGTCCCCTGCTCCACGGTGATGGGCCGCTCGGTATTCTCACGCAGGGTGATGCAGGGTACGCCCAGCGCCGTGGTCTCTTCCTGGATGCCGCCGGAATCCGTCAGCACCACCCGGGCGGAATCCATCAGCCCCAGCATCTCCAGATAGCTCAGGGGGGGCAGGAGGGCGATGCGGTTGTTGTCCAGCAGGGGGGCCAGTCCGGCGGCCTCGATCCTGGCGCTGGTGCGCGGGTGCACGGGAAACAGCAGGGGCAGGCGTTCGCTGATGCCGGCGAGGGTCTCCAGCAGCCGCTTCAGCACCTCCGGGTCATCCACGTTCGATGGCCGGTGCAGCGTCACCAGCCCATAGCCGGTTCCCGGCTGAAGAAAGCTCTCCGGATTCTCCAGACCGGCCAGCACCTTTTGCGGCGGGACCGCCCGCACCCTGTTGGCGAACAGGGTGTCGATCATGACGTTGCCCACGAAGTGGATGCGTTTGGGATCGATGCCCTCCCGCTCCAGGTTGGCCCGGGCGCTCTTTTCCGTGGTCAGCAACAGCTCGGATATCTGGTCGGTCAGCACCCGGTTGATCTCTTCCGGCATATCCCGGTCATAGCTGCGCAAGCCGGCCTCCACGTGCGCCACGGGGATACCCTTCTTGACCGCCACCAGGGCGCAGGCGATGGTGGAGTTCACATCCCCCACGACCAGTACCAGATCGGGCCGGCGCGCATCCAGTTCGGGCTCGAAGCGTCTCATGATTTCCGCCGTCTGCACCGCGTGGCTGGCCGACCCCACTTCCAGGTCCAGGTCCGGCTCCGGGATGCCCAACTGATCGAAAAATGCCGCCTTCATGGCGGCATCGTAGTGTTGGCCGGTATGCACGAGCCGGGCCGATATGCCGCTGCCCGGCTGGTTGAAGGCCCGCATCACAGGTGCGATCTTCATGAAATTGGGGCGCGCCCCGACGACGCACAGGACACTGAGCAAAGCCTTACTCATACTCGTCGTCGTCATCCTCACTCATGTCTATCCTTAACTGGATGGCCTCCACCATGCGCCGCTCCGCCTGCAGGCCAGCCTTGAGCGCATCGATCTCCGCCTCCAGGATCGCAAGCCGCTGCATCAGGTCTGAGTCTTCAGTCCTTGCAAATCTGCGCTTCTTTCCTCTCAGCCGGATGGGCCGCTCCGCCTGGCTTGCGGTTTCCGACCAGCCCTCTTCCTTCATTTCATCACTCACTTTTTCCAATGCATCCTGGTCAATTTCATGCATTTCTTCGAGGCAGCCGAAAAGCAGCATGCGGTCACAAAGGGTATTGACGCGGCGGGGAACCCCGCCGGTAAATTCATAGATGCTGCCGAATACGCCATCCGCGATTTTCGGATCCTCGCGCCAACCCACCAGGCGCAGCCGGTGCATGATGTAGTGCTGCATCTCCTCCAGATTCAACGCCCGCAGATGATAGGAGGCGATGACGCGCTGCCGGAACTGCTCCATCCCGGGACTTTGCAGGGTATGCTTCAGCTCGTCCTGCCCCAGAAGAAAACACTGCAACAGCGCCGTCCCGTCGATCTGGAAATTGGCCAGCATACGCAGCTCTTCAATAGAACGCTCCGGCAGATTCTGGGCCTCATCCACCACCAGCAGGACACGCTTGCCCTCCCGGTAGCGCGACCTCAGGAACTCCTCGAGATTATTCAGCAAGGTGGCCTTTGAGGCGCTCTTGTGGGTCAGGCCGAAAGAGGCGCAGACAATGCGCAGCATGTCGTTGGGCTGCACCTGAGTCGTTACCAGCTCGGCGGCCACCACCCGGGTACTGTCCAGCTCGTCGAACAGGTTGCGCACCAGCATAGTCTTGCCGGTGCCGATGCCACCGGTAATAACGATGAAACCCTCGCCCTGCTCCAGGCCATAACGCAGATAGGCCATGGCCCGGTTATGGCCCTTGCTGTTGAAGAAAAACCTGGAATCGGGGCTGAGTTGGAAGGGCTTGCCCGTCAGCCCATAAAAATCTTCGTACATGAATCAGTTCCAGTAAGTACCCAGTGAAAAGCTGATTTGGTTCTCCCGGTACTCACTGGCGCCGCCTGACGAGTCCGAATCCAGGCGCCTGTACAGGTAACGCAAAGTCGCATTGGTTCTTTCGGTGAGCTGCTTGGTCAGCCCTGCGTTAAGGGTTAAGCGCGTATCCTCGGGTCCGTTTTCCGTTCGGCGGTTCTTTTGCCAGAACAGGCCGATATTGCCTGTCGTTTTTGGGGTAAGCCTTCTATTCAGATTGACGCTCAGGCCATAATCCCGGCCATTGTTCAGGGACACTTCGTACCTTCGTTTGGTGTAATGCGCATTGATGCTGAGAGTGCTGCGGCGCCCATTGAGAGAAAAACCCGTATTGAAAGTACTGATGACATATTGCTCATCAGTCAGGGTAGGCATATCGAAGAAGGCCCCATAAACAAATTTTCCATCCGGCGTAAAACCTACGAGGTTATAGGTGTATTTGTCTTGAAAAAGATAATTATAGCCCTGGAAGGTGTCATAGATGGCCGTGTCGAACCTCTGTGCCAATTGCTGCGTCCGCCAACTGGTCAGCCTCCTGGTATAGCGCGCTGTCCATACGGCACGCCGCCACCGGTGGTTGAAGTTGAACGCAAGGTTTTCCCCGAAGAACTGGCGGCCGTAAGAGAAATCCAGATTGGTGCGGGGGGTCGGCGTCCAGGTTGCGCCGGCATTCCAGGTGACGCTGTCGGTAGATGAGCGGCGGTTGGTGGTGTAATTGTTGTCTGTCTTGCCCAATCCCAGGTTCAACCGCCATTTACGATTGAGGATGTAGCTGACGTTTCCATTGACGCTGGTAGTTTCGCTGTCATTCGCGCCATCCTGCCTGTTCGTCTTCCTGCTGCGGTAGCTCAGGCTCCAGGGCATGCGGCTGAAATAGCGGCCGCTGTTTATGGACATCAGCACCGCATTACTGAAACTGTCATATGACCTGCCGGAGTTGATCACCTGATCAAAGGTATAGCGTGTCAGCAGATCTGCATAGCGGCCGAGGTGGTGCTTGAAATAAGGGCTGAGGGAGAGCGTATAGGTTTGTACGGGATTGCGGGTATCGCCGATACCGCTCGACCAGGTTTGGCCGACACTTCTAGCGGAGCCAGAACCCGACCCCGTCTGGCCGCCCCCGGAGGAGCCAAAACCCAACCCCGTTTGGCCGACCCCTCCAAAGGAACCAAGGCCTGATCCGGTTTGGCCGCCAGCGGTTCTGGCGCCAAGACCTGCGCCCGCGCTGGCATCCAGGAATACCATGTCCCGATAGAGTTCCGCCTGCACCCTGGCCTTTAGTCTGTGGGCCATGGTGCGCCCCCGGTTTCCAGGCACGTCATCGGTATAGACCAGGGAATAATCCAGGTCCGTTTTAATCCGGCCGCCGGTCTCTTCACCGGTATCCAATTTGATGGTCGGCCTGACCTGATAATAGAACTTGCTCTTCTTGTCCGAGCTGCTCAAGTCGGCATTGTCGGTATAGATCCCCCTGACTGAGACACCCGGCATTATCCTCAGCTTGCTGGCGTACAACGGCACGGAGATCAGCGCCAGCGCCAACCCGAGCAAAAGCAGGCCCGTGGCTTTTCGGCCCGGCCGGTAACGCAGCCATTGTGTCTTTTTGGTTCTAGCCGTCACCTTCCTTACCGTATCCCTCGCCATAACCGTAGCCATAGCCGTAATCATAGCCATAACCGGCCATGCGGGCGGAAAAAAAGTCTTTTTTACATTTGTTCAGGATCAGGGAGACATTATCCGTCGAATCAAGCTGGGCCACGGCCTCTTTAACCAGATACTGCGGTGTGACCGCCGATTCCACGACCAGCACGATCTGCCCCATGAAACCGGCCAATACACTCGCCTCGCTGGTGACCAGCAGGGGAGGGGAATCAAACAGTACGATGCGGTCATGGTAGCGTTCCGCCAACTCATCGAACAGGCATTTCATGCTGTTGCTTGCAAGCAATTCCGTAGAGTGCGCATGGGGACGCCCCGCTGGCAATATTGTCAGCTTGGGCACATCCGTGCGCAAGAAAAGCTCTCCGACATTCCTTTTGTCGCCCAGGAGATGATCCGTCAATCCCGGCCTGTCACTTTTTTTCAATAGCCTTGAAAGGCCCGGGCGGGCCAGATCGGCATCCACCAAGAGCACGGTGCGGTCCATCTCCATGGCAATGGAAAGCGCCAGGTTGAGGGCGGTGAAGGTCTTGCCCTCACCAGCAACCGCGCTGGTTATCATCACCATGTTGGAATGATCCGAACGTTTCTTCCCTTTCCCAAAGGCATTGAGCAGAATCGGACGCTTGATCATGCGCATCTCTTCTGCAAGCCGCATTCGCTTCGATTGCGCTGTTATCACCTCATCGAGATTGAGGGTCTGCAGGCAAATATCCGGCTTGATGTCCTGGCCCGTGGCCGTTTTATCTGCCGGAGCGCCGGCTGGCGCTGATTGCGGGGAATCCGTTTCCGGTTTTACACCAGGCCGCTTCCCCCCTTTATCTTGAGATTCAGTCGACGCAGCAGGCGGCTTTTCCTGTTTTGCAACAGGTTTGTCACTGATCAGCTTGTCAACCGCTTTCTCGATAATGCTCATGGTAACTTCCGCTTAGATGCCGGTAATGCGGGACAATATGTTCGCATCGATATGTGAGCGTATCTGATCAAGATGCGAACTGATATCGATATCCAGGAGGTGGAGGCTCATTACAGCACCATAGGTACCCGCCAACCCGAGGAATGTCACCAAAAAAGTCATACTGCGCAGGGTGCGCCTTCTTTTCTGGGCACCGGTCCATACCATGTCGACGCTGCCCAATACCGGCAACCCGATGGTTTCCCCCATCAAGCGGCGGTCATCAAAGGTCGGCCGCAATTGGGACAACAGGAAAGCCAGTGCAATTCCAAGCCCCAGCCCGACCGCCAGAACGCCGCTGCTGAGGAGAGGACGGTTGGGCCCCGACGGCTCCAGCGGCACCCTGGGAGGATCAACAACCCGGAAGCGCACCGTGTTCGCCTGGGTATCGACCTTGCGGGCCATGCGCGCCTTCTCCAGTTGCGCAACCAGCGTATTGTAGGTCTTCTTTATCAGGCCGAAGTCGCGGTTCAATTGCTTCGATTCCGCTTCGACCTTCAAAACCCGGTCAACTGCCGCCGCCAGATCCTTTACCCGCTTCTCATACTCATCCACCATGGCCTTTTTGGAGGCCACTTCCGCCTCCGCCTCCGAGTAGATCAGCTTCATTTGCTGATAGACCACGCTGGTTTCCGGGCCTCCCTCCGTGGTTTCCGACTCATCCAGCGCCGCAGATTCTTCCGCCTGTCTTTTTTTCAGGTTCTCGATGGTACGGCGGATCCCGATGACATCCGGATGCTGTTCGGTATAATTCAGCAGCAGTTCATCCAGCTTCATCTCCAGGTTGGAAATACGGAGATCCGTTTCAGAGGGGGGGCTGAGGGAGCCCTGGTCGATCGTAACAGAGCCGGGATTCTCCTTTTCCTTCTGCAGTTGCTCCCGCAGCACTTTCAGTCTGTCCTGCTGCATTTTGAGATCCAGCCTGGCCGCTTTCAGTTGTGCCTTGGCGTTGTTCAGCCTGGCGTAGTAACCCCCGGCATCTCCACCGAGAAAGCCCAGATTCTTTTGCTTGAACAGGGTGGCCTTGTGTTCCGCCTCCAGCATGCGGGCCTCGTATTCCTTGATTTGCTGCTCCAGAAACTGATGGGCGGAATCCTGCTCCTTGCGGCTCTCGCCCAGGTTGCCCTCCACAAAAAGGGTCAGCAGCGATTTGACCAGCAGCTTGGCAAGCTCCGGGTCCTTGTCAACATAGGAAATCGTATAGAAATTATCCCGCCCCCCCCTGAGCCTGAGCTTCTTGCCGAGCTCGTTGAGCAGTTCCTCCATGTCCTCCGGCGTCTTCGCCTGCAAATCCAGATCCGTCATCCGCGCAAGCTTCTCCAAATTGGGGCGGCTGAGCAAGGTCTTGGTCATCAGGGCGATCCGGCGGCTCTCACTGGTCTGTATCGCCAGCCCCCGCAAGAGCGGTTTCAGCACGGAGTTGGTATCAACGAAGACCCGGGCCGATGCCCGATACTGGTCCGGCATGTACATGACGGCAACCCAGCCAACGACGCAGACGACCCAGGCCACCCCCAGCATCAGCCAACGGTGACGCCAGGTACCGCGGACATACGACAGCAGTTGAACAATCAGCTCATGCATAATCGGCTACCGGCAAAAACCGGCGGTAACACCACGCTAACACCACGCTAGAACCATGCTTCCGGAATGATCATGATGTCGCCCGGCTTCATGTCCACATTGGCGGTGATATCACCATCCTTGAGCAGATCCTCGATCCGCACGGTGAACTGCTTCATTTCCCCATCAACGACACGCACGATGGTGGTTTTATTGCCGTCGGCAAAATCCGTGATTCCGCCCACGGCGATCATCACATCAAGCAGCGTCATGGAGTCTTTATAGAGCAACGTCTGGGGGCTGGCCGCCTCCCCGAGGATCCGGATTTGCTGATTGTAGGTGCCGACGAAGCCGCCGACGATGACGGTCACCAGGGGATCACGCAAATAGGTGGAGAGTTCCTTTTCGAGATCCCGCGCCAGTTCGGTTGGGGTCTTGCCAGCGGCGGGTATGTCCTCCAGCAGGGGGGCGGTCAGAAAGCCGTCGGGCCTTACCGGGACGGAAGTGGAAACATCCGGATTGCGCCACACGAAAATCTGTACCGAATCCCCGGGGCCGATACGGTACTGGGTGGAGTATCTGGCATCACCGCTGGCGGTCGGCAGCTCCGGATGGGTCGATGCACAGCCCCCCAGAAACGACAACGCCAACAGCAGAACAACCCATGAATAGGTTTTGTGAATCATGTGATAAATACTCACTGTGCCCCCCCTTTATATTTCCGTTGTAACAGTGCAGGCAGCCTGTCCGTGGACAGGCGCCAATGCCATTCGGTTAACACGGGGCCGCCGGTCTGATTCCACGACCCCGGAGCCCACAAAGTAAATTCATTAAGAATGTTATCTAATCCAATGACTTTTAGGGATATTTATTCCTAAATTTTCGTATCTTGTAGCGCATTCTAGTCCAAAGATGCCACGCCCGCCACTTTAAATGCCGGCAGTCCCGCCTTCTGTAGCGGCGGCAGGTGCGAGATATGTAATCACCCGCACTCCAAAATAAACATCCCCGGAGCAAGCTCTCTCGCTTCCGCTCGACTTTCTCGTTCCTCGAAAGCGGGGTATTGATCCGTAAGCTTTAATTTATACGCCCCAAGGGGCGGGGAATAAAACCCCAAGAGATTGAAGACAGCCCCGCCCCCGCCACTATAAAATGGCCGGCATTGATTACCCGGCCCGCACCTTGAATGGAGCCCCCGCACAATGACGAACAACCCTCTTACCGGCGCGAATTATCTGATACGTGGATTTGGCCTTATCCTGCGCCCCGGGCTGCGCCGCTTCGTCCTGATCCCATTACTGGTAAATATCATCATCTTTTCCCTTCTTGCCTGGCTGGGGGCCAGCCAATTTCAGGAACTCATGGATTGGCTGCTGCCGGAATCGAGCTGGCTTTCCTTTTTACGCTGGCTGCTGTGGCCCCTGTTCGTCCTGACCATGCTGCTGGTGATCGTCTACAGCTTTACCGTGCTGGCCAATCTCATCGCCGCCCCTTTCAACAGCCTGCTGGCGGAACAGGTCGAACTTATTCTTTCCGGCGCCCCTCCGGGACGGACGGACGGCAACCCGTTAAAAGAGCTGCTTCCCACGCTGGGTTCGGAGCTGCGCAAGCTGGGCTATTTCCTGGTCCGGGCCATTCCCCTGCTGGCGCTCTTCCTGATCCCCGGCGTAAACATTATCGCACCCTTCCTGTGGCTGCTGTTCAATGCCTGGTTCCTGGCCCTGGAATATGCCGACTACCCAATGGCGAACAACGGACTGAATTTTCAGCAACAGCATCTGCGCCTGAAAAAGATCCGGCTCGTGTCACTGGGTTTTGGCGGGAGCGCAACCCTGCTGATGATGATCCCGCTGCTGAATTTCCTGGCCATGCCGGCGGCAGTGGCCGGCGCAGCGGTGCTGTGGCACGAGCAGTTTGGCAAGACCGGTCAAACGCCATAGCTATCGACCCAGGAAACGCCGGATGCGCTCGACCCCCTCCTTCAGGTTTTCCATTCCCGTGGTATAGGCGAAGCGGATATGCCGGTCCGGGCAATGGCTGCCGAAATCCCGCCCCGGCGTTACCGCAACCCCCGCCTCATCCAGCAATTTCCGGGCAAAGACGAAGCTGTCATGCGTCAGCGCGGAGCTGTCCGCGTAGAGATAGAAGGCCCCCTGCGGCACAACCGGAAATTCAAACCCCAAGGCCCGGAACGCCGGCAACAGATAATCACGCCGCCGTTCAAACTCGCTGCGGCGCTGCTCCAGAATCGCCATAGTCTCCGGGGAAAAGGCGGCCAGGGCCGCATGCTGGGAAATCGTGGGGGCGGCCAGGAAGATATTCTGGGCCAGCCGTTCCATGGCCTCCACATAGCCTTCGGGGGCCACCACCCAGCCCAGGCGCCAGCCGGTCATGCCAAAGAATTTCGAAAAGCTGTTGATAACGAAGATGTCATCACAGACCGACAGCGCCGAGCGGCCTCCACCTTCGTACACCAGCCCCTGGTAGATCTCATCCACGATCAGCGCAGCCCCCCGGGCCCGCACCAGCCGGTGGATTTTGCGGAGCTCCTGCAGAGACAGCAGGGTGCCCGTGGGATTGGAAGGCGAGGCCACCATGACCGCGCGGGTCTGGGGCGTCCAGGCGGCCTCCACCAGATCGGCGTTCAACTGATAGGCGGTTTCCGGCCCCACGGGCACGCCTATGGGCTCGCCCTCCACCAGACGGACGAAGTGCCGGTTACAGGGATATCCCGGGTCCGCCATGAGCACCGCCTCGCCGGGATTGACCAGGACGCTCATGACCAGCTGCAAGGCGCCCGATGCGCCCGGCGTCACCAGCACGCGGGAGGCGTCGACCGCCACCCCGGCCGACCGGTAATGCCCGGCGATCGCCTGCCGCAGCCGCACCAGCCCCAGCGCCGGCGTGTAGTGGGTGCACCCCGCCGCCAGGGCCTGGTGTCCGGCCCGGATAATGGGATCGGGGGTAATGAAATCGGGTTCGCCGATCTCCATGTGCACGATGGACCGTCCCTGGGCCTCCAGGTCACGGGCGCGGGCCAGCAGCTCCATGACATAAAACGGCTGAATATGGGCCATGCGGCGGGCGACAGGGGGCTTTTTTTTCTTTTCCATGACAATCAAATCAGATGGTTGTTTACGGTTTACAGTTTACGGCCGGCGTTCCCGGGGCGACAAGGTCCGGGCTGAAGGGCCGTCAACCGCAAACCGCTCCCGCCAACGTTTTCTTGCCCGCCTCCGCCTATTCTGGTATAGATAGCGCCCTTCTTTAAGAAGTGGCCCACAGGAGTTGTTGGATGGCAGCTGAAAAAACATCGGAACAGGCAAATAGCTCGTTTGGCGTCAAGCCTTACGAGGCCAAAGAAGGCGAAGAATACATGAGTGAAGCGCAGGAGGCTCATTTCCGGGAAATCCTGAATGCCTGGAAGCGGGAACTGATGGAGGAGGTCGACCGCACCGTCCATCACATGCAGGACGAGGCAGCCAATTTCCCCGACCCCAATGACCGGGCCTCCCAGGAGTCCGAGTTCAGCATCGAGCTGCGCACCCGCGACCGGGAGCGCAAGCTGCTGAAGAAGATCGAGGAGACCCTGTCCAACATCGACAACCACGAGTACGGCTATTGCGAGTCCTGTGGCGTGGAAATCGGGATTCGCCGCCTGGAGGCGCGCCCCACCGCAACCCTCTGCATCGACTGCAAGACCTTGGATGAGATCCGGGAAAAGCAAATGGGCTGATCCCCGGACACAGCACCTCCCAAAAAGCCGGCGCCCGCCGGCTTTTTCGTAATGACAACCGATCCACGTCCCTACCGCGGCCGCTTCGCCCCCTCTCCCACCGGCGCGCTGCATTTCGGCTCTCTCGTGGCCGCCGTCGCCAGCTACCTGGATGCCCGCACCCGGCAGGGGCAGTGGCTGATGCGCATGGAGGACCTGGATCCACCACGGGAGGTGCCGGGAGCGGCTGACAACATCCTGCGCACCCTGGAGGCCTTTGGGTTCGAGTGGGATGGCCCCGTCGTTTACCAGAGCCAGCGCCAGGAGGCCTACCGGCAGGCGGCGCAACAACTGTTGGAGCAGGCCCATGCCTATGAATGCGCATGCAGCCGGAGGGAAATCACCCTGGCCGGCCGCATGGGCGAGGAAGGCCCCATCTATCCGGGCACCTGCCGCCCCGGCCTGCCGGCGGGACGGCAGCCACGCTCCCTGCGCATCCGCACCCATGCCGGGGTCATCGGCTTCCACGACCGCATCCAGGGACCCGTGCGGCAATCCATAGAGAAAGAGACGGGAGACTTTGTGATCCGCCGGGCCGACGGCCTCTTCGCCTACCAGCTCGCCGTGGTCGTGGACGACGCCTGGCAGGGCATCACCCACATAGTGCGGGGAGCGGATCTCATCCTGTCGACCCCCCGCCAGCTCTATCTGCAATCCCTGCTGGGATACCCCTCACCCGGCTATGCCCACCTGCCGGTGGTGGTGGACGATGCCGGCAACAAGCTCAGCAAGCAGGCGAAATCCATGCCGGTGGATATCCGGCGGCCGCTGCCGGCCCTGAGGGCCGCCTTCCTCTTTCTCCACCAGGCGCCGCCGGAGGAAGAGCCGGCAAGCCTGGACGAATTCTGGCAATGGGCCCTCGAAAACTGGGACACCGGCCGGATTCCCGGCCGGCGGACCGCCCCCTTCCGGCCGGGGGGCTAACCCGCATTTCTTACCAGGATTTGGATTTTTGGGGCAAGCTGGCGAAGCAGGTTGGACGATCGGCCGCCGAAGCATAGCCGTAGCTATGCTTCAAGGCTGATCGTTCAAGATGCGAAGCCAGATTGTTCCAAAAACCAAATAGGACAGAGTATAAATT
>DRKS01000083.1 GCA_011051655.1 Sedimenticola sp. | reverse complement strand
CGGATGCGGGTACTGATCGTCTGATTAACCAGGCGGACCACACGATCCGGGGCGGGGGTCAACTTGGGATGAACAGCTGGCCGTACCACAACAGACAGCTTGGGTTGACCAATGACGGTTTGATCGAGGCGACCACGGCCACGCCGTTGACTATTAGGCCCAATGCCTCTGGATTAACAAACAATGGGACACTGCGAGTTAATGCTGGCAGCACTCTCATAGTCACCGGTGCAGCAAACTCGTTCACGAATTTTTCTACCGCAACCTCGACGCTTACTGGAGGTGAATATCAGGTAGCGGGCACCCTTAAGTTCGATAACGCAAACATTGTGACGAATGCAGCCGATATCGTACTGGACGGTGTCGCGTCAAGGATTGTTAATCAGGCAAACTCGGATGCATTGGCAGGTTTCGCTACAAACTCCTCCGCAGGCAGCTTCACAATCCAAAATGGGCGGAACTTTACTACAGCGGGGGGGTTCATTAATGGTGGGAATATGAACGTAGGGACAGGCAGTACCTTTACCGCTATTGAGGACTATACGCAAACGGCCGGTTTTACCTACGTGGATGGAACCCTCGAAGCCTTGGGTGTCTTGGACATACAAGGTGGTGGTATCGGCGGGAGCGGTGATATTCTCGGGTCCATAATCTCCAGTGGTATCGTAAGCCCTGGCTCCTCACCGGGTACGCTGGAGATCATCGGTGATTATACGCAGACTGCCTCGGCGGTATTGGGCATCGAGATAGGAGGGTATATTGCGGATTTGGAGTTTGATCAACTCCTTGTTAGCGGAACGGCTTTTCTCGATGGGATATTCGCGGTAAGTCTTATCAACGATTTTCTGCCAGCCGTCGGGGATTTCTTCGAGATAATGAGCTTCTCTTCCTTTGACGGTGAATTTGCGAGCTTTACCGGCATGGATATTGGTAATGGTCTTTTCTTTGAGCCCATCTATGATTCAACGAGTTTTGGCCTTTTGGTTCATGGTTCCCAACAGGTCCCAGAGCCGCGAACTATACTGCTTTTTTTCCTCGGGCTGATAATGTATTGCTTCGTTTTTCCAGGTGATCGGAAACTATGGGCAAAAGGATAGCCCTGTAAAAGCATGGAAATTTATCACTCCGAGGAGGCCTTCGCCGTGAGGCTGGACGAAGGGTAAAGAAATATGGGTAAGGCAAAGAGGGTGAAAAAGAGGCGCGATCCTGATTTGGTCCACTCTGAGGAGGCGCTTCGCCGTGCGGCGCTGCGTGCCAGAGAGCGTGCCCGCTGTGCTTCAGGGTATCTTGTGATTTATCGAAATGGTGAGGTTGTCGAAGAGAAGCCCGGCCCGTAGGGTGTGCACAGCACAGAACCCAACCCATCAAACCTGGCATGCCTCCAGCATGGCCCGGGCGGCGTTGGACAGGGTGCGCTGGCGGTGGCGCACGATCCCCAGCGTCCGCGACAGGCTCAATTCCCGGATCTCCAGGATCTGAAGTTCCGGCCCCTTGGCCAGCGTCCCCGGCAGCAGGCTCCAGCCCAGGCCGATGGAGACCAGCATCTTCAGGGTCTCCAGATAGTTGGTGGACATCCCCGTCTGAACTTGTATGCCGAAGGGCTCCAGCGCCTGTTCCAGGATGCCCCGGGTGTAGGTGCCAACGCCCGGCAGGACCGCCGGGTAGCGGGCCAGAGTCTCCAGGCCCGGCCGCGGCGACCGGGCCAGGGGATGCTCCCGCCCGGCGACGAAATAGAGCGGGTCGTCCCAGAGTGCTGTCAGCTCCAGCCGGGGTGATGGCCGGGTGGGGAGGGTGACCACCCCCAGCTCCAGCCGGCCCTGCTCCACGGCGGCGCAGGCGCTCTCCGAGCCCATGAAGCGGATATCCAGCCGCACCTCGGGGTAGCGGCGGCTGAATGTCCGCAATATTGGCGGCAGCCGGTGCAGGCCGATGTGGTGGCTGGTGCCCATCACCAGCGTGCCGGCCACCCTGTTGGTCTGGGAGGCCAGAGTGCGGCGGATGTCCGCCGCCTCATCCAGCATGCGCCGCGCCCGCGGCAGCAATTGCCGCCCGCCCTCGGTGAGGCTGATCCGGCGGCCGATACGGTCGAACAGGCGGGTGTCCAGCTCCGACTCCAGCGCCGCCACCCGCTTGCTGACCGCGGGCTGGGTCAGGTGCAGGGCCTCGGCGGCCAGGGAAAACGACCCCTGCTCCGCCACTTCCACAAAGGCCTGAAGATGACAGATGTCCATTGTTGAAGTATAAACGAAAGGAATCGAATAGATGAAAAATATGAATTTGTGTAATGATATGACCGGGGCTATGCTTTGGCTGTTTTTGCACTTGAAACCGGAGCCGGCATGAAAACCCTCTATGACAAGCTCTGGGAAGACCATGTGGTCCGCTCGGAAGCGGACGGCACCTCCCTTTTATATATCGATCGCCATCTCGTGCACGAGGTGACCTCCCCCCAGGCCTTCGAAGGCCTGCGCCTGGCCGGGCGCAGGCCCTGGCGCACCGGGGCTAATCTGGCGACGCCGGATCACAATGTGCCCACCCGGGACCGGGAGAAGGGGATCGATGACCCGGTGGCCCGCCTGCAGGTGGAGACCCTGGACAGGAACTGCCGGGATTTCGGCATCACCGAGTTCGAGATGAATGATATCCGCCAGGGCATCGTGCACGTGATCGGCCCCGAAGAGGGGGCGACCCTGCCGGGCATGACCCTGGTCTGCGGCGATTCCCACACGGCCACCCACGGCGCCCTCGGCGCCCTGGCCTTCGGCATCGGCACCTCCGAGGTGGAGCATGTGCTGGCCACCCAGTGCCTGATCCAGAAGAAATCCAGGAACATGCTCATCGAGGTGAAGGGCAGGCTCGGGCCCGGGGTGGATGCCAAGGACCTGGTGCTGGCCATCATCGGCAGGATCGGCACCGCCGGGGGCACCGGCTACGCCATCGAGTTCGCGGGGGAGGCCATCCGGGATCTCTCCGTCGAGGGGCGCATGACCGTCTGCAACATGACCATCGAGGCGGGGGCCCGGGTGGGGCTGGTGGCCGTGGACGACACCACCATCGAATACGTAAAGGGGCGCCCCTACGCCCCCAAGGGCGAGACCTGGGAGCGGGCGGTGGCGGCCTGGAGAAACCTGCACAGCGACGAGGGCGCCCGTTTCGACCGGGTGGTCGAGATCGACGCCACTGCCATCGAACCCCAGATGACCTGGGGCACCTCCCCGGAGATGGTAGTGCCGGTGACCGGCCGGGTGCCGGATCCCGCCCGGGAGCCGGACCCGGTGAAGGCGGACGGCATGCGCCGGGCGCTCGAGTACATGGGGCTGGAGGCCGGCACGCCCTGCACCGGGATCCGTCCCGATGTGGTCTTCATCGGCTCCTGCACCAACTCCCGCATCGAGGACCTGCGGGCTGCCGCCGGAGTGGCCAAGGGCCGCAAGGTGGCCTCCAACATCAGGCAGGCCCTGGTGGTGCCCGGCTCCGGCCTGGTGAAAAAACAGGCGGAGGAGGAGGGGCTGGACCGGATCTTCATCGAGGCCGGTTTCGAATGGCGTGACCCGGGTTGCTCCATGTGCCTGGCCATGAACGCCGATCGCCTGGAGCCGGGCGAGCGCTGCGCCTCCACCTCCAACCGCAACTTTGAGGGACGCCAGGGGGCGGGCGGGCGCACCCACCTGGTGGGGCCCGCCATGGCGGCCGCCGCCGCCGTAACCGGCCATTTCGTGGATGTGCGGAAATTGAATTAATCAACGCAAAGACGCAAAAAGTTCGTTTTCATCAGAGTAACCTTTGCGAACTTAGCGCCTTTGCGTTAAGGGGTTTTCATTATGGAAAAATTTGAGACATTTAGCGGCATCGTGGCCCCCCTGGACCGCTCCAACGTGGATACCGACGCCATCATCCCCAAGCAGTTTTTGAAGTCCATCAAGCGCACGGGATTCGGTCCGAACCTGTTCGATGAGTGGCGCTATCTTGACCGGGGCGAGCCTGGAATGGATTGCTCCAAGCGCCCTCTGAACCCGGATTTCGTCCTCAATGACCCCCGGTACCAGGGCGCCCGCATCCTGCTGGCGAGGGACAACTTCGGCTGCGGCTCCTCCCGCGAGCACGCCCCCTGGGCCCTGCTGGACTACGGATTCCGGGTTGTCATCGCCCCTAGTTTTGCCGATATATTTTTCAATAACTGCTTTAAAAATGGAATATTACCAATTGTTTTAGATGCAAAAATAATTGACGATCTGTTCCGGCGCGCGGTTGGGGACGAGCCCTTGAAGCTGAGGGTGGACCTTGAGAACCAGACCATTGGCCTGCCGGATGGCAAAACCATCGGCTTCGAGGTGGATGCGTTCCGCAAGCACTGCCTGCTCAACGGGCTGGACGATATCGGCCTTACCCTGGAGCACGTGGACGCAATCAGGGCCTACGAGGCCCGGCGGCGGCAAGAAGCTCCGTGGCTATTCGCTGAATAAGTATATAGATCTCTAAAAGAGGAAAGGTTTAACAAGCCATGAGCAAGAAAATTTTGATACTTCCAGGTGACGGTATCGGCCCCGAGATCGTGGCCGAGGCGGTTCGTGTCCTGAACTGCCTGCGCACCGATTTCGGACTGGACATAGACCTGGACGAGGCCCTGGTGGGCGGCGCCGCCTATGATGCGGCGGGTCATCCGCTGCCGGATGCCACCCTGGAGCTGGCCAAAGAGGCCGACGCCATACTGCTCGGGGCTGTGGGCGGCCCCAAGTGGGAGCCGCTGGATATTTCCGTGCGGCCGGAGAAGGGCCTGCTGGGGCTGCGCTCCGGGCTGGGGCTGTTCGCCAATCTGCGCCCCGCCATCCTCTACCCTCAACTGGCGGATGCCTCCACCCTCAAGCCCGAGGTGGTTTCCGGCCTGAATCTCATGATCGTGCGGGAGCTGACCGGCGGCATCTATTTCGGCCGGCCCCGGGGCGTCCGAGAGCTAGAAAATGGTGAAAAAGAAGGCTATAACACCTTGATTTACAGGGAGTCAGAAATTGACCGTATCCTGCGAGTGGCCTTCGATATCGCCCAGAAGCGGGGCCGGCGGGTCTGCTCCGTCGACAAGGCCAATGTCCTGGAATGCACCGAACTGTGGCGTGAAGTGGCCATCCGGGTGGGCGAGGATTATCCCGGTACGGAACTCAGCCACATGTACGTGGACAATGCAGCCATGCAACTGGTGAAGGCCCCCAAGCAATTCGATGTCATGGTGACCACCAACATGTTCGGCGATATCCTTTCCGACGCTGCCGCCATGCTGACCGGCTCCATCGGCATGCTGCCGTCGGCCTCGCTGGATGAGAACGGCAAGGGCATGTATGAGCCGATCCATGGCTCCGCACCGGATATCGCGGGGCAGGGCGTTGCCAATCCTCTGGCGACCATCCTGTCCCTGGCCATGATGCTGCGCTACAGCCTGGATGAGCCCGCCCTGGCGGACCGGATCGAGAAGGCGGTGGACCGGGTGCTGGATCAGGGACTGCGCACCCCCGATATCCATGCCGAAGGCGCCCGCGAGGTGGGGACCGCTGAAATGGGTGAGGCCGTTGTGGCTGCCCTGCGGGAATGCGACTGAGCTCCCAATATCGGCGAGATCTTGGTTCTATTATTACTTGACCGAACAGGAAAGCGAACATGACCAAGCAGTTTGATGTGGCCGTAGTCGGCGCCACGGGCGCCGTCGGTGAAACCATGCTGGAAATCCTGGCGCAGCGGAAGTTTCCGGTGCGCAATGTCTATGCCCTGGCCAGCAGCCGTTCCGAAGGGAAGCGCGTCCCTTTTGGCGACAAGTTCCTTACGGTGGAGGATCTTTCCGGGTTTGATTTCAGCAAGGCGCAGATCGGGCTTTTCTCGGCCGGCGGCTCCATTTCCGCGGAGTTTGCGCCCAAGGCGGCGGAGGCGGGGTGCGTGGTCATCGACAACACCTCCCACTTCCGTTATGAGGACGACATTCCCCTGGTCGTCCCGGAGGTTAATCCCCAGGCCATCGGCGACTATACGAACCGGGGCATTATCGCCAATCCCAATTGTTCGACCATCCAGATGCTGGTGGCCCTGAAGCCCATCCACGATGCGGTGGGCATCGAGCGCATCAATGTCTGCACCTATCAGGCGGTATCCGGCACCGGCAAGGAGGCCATCGAGGAACTGGCCTCGCAGACCGCCAGGCTGCTCAACGGCAAGTCCATCAGCTGCGAGGTCTACCCCAAACAGATCGCCTTCAATTGCCTGCCCCATATCGATGTCTTCCAGGAAAACGGCTACACCAAAGAAGAGATGAAGATGGTGTGGGAGACCCGCAAGATCATGGGAGACGACTCCATCCGGGTGAATCCCACCGCCGTGCGGGTTCCCGTGTTCTACGGGCATTCCGAGGCGGTCCACATCGAAACCCGCGACAAGATCACGGCCGGGCAGGCCAGAGAACTACTGGCCGCCGCGCCCGGCGTAACGGTCATGGATGAGCGCCGTCCCGGCGGCTACCCCACAGCCGTTACAGAATCGGTGGGAAAGGACGCTACCTTCGTGGGACGTATTCGGGAGGACATCTCCCACCCCCGCGGACTGGATATCTGGGTGGTGTCCGACAACCTGCGTAAAGGGGCTGCCCTGAATAGTATCCAGATTGCTGAAATTTTGGTAAAAGACTATTTATAAGCTATACTTAGCGAATAAATATTAAGCTTATTCTATAGTGTGCCATCGGGTTTTCAGGTGCAAAATAGAAGCCTTGTATCGTTTTTGTTTACATTCAGGACTCCTGCCTCCAGTTAAGAGACGGGCCGGCCAGACGGGGAGAAAAGATGGTTAGAAGACTAACCCGGGTATTGGTTCTTACAGCGCTGATATTCCCATATGGCGTGTTTGCGCTTGGCCTGGGTGAGCTTCACCTGAGGTCGGCATTGAACCAGGATTTCGATGCCGAGATTGACCTGCTTTCCGTAAAGCCCGATGAATTGGATGGCGTCAAGGTCACCCTGGCTTCCCCGGAGGCCTTCCAGCAGGCCGGCGTCGACCGGCCATTCATCCTGACCAGGCTGCGCTTCAAGCCGGATCTCAATGCCAAAGGCAAGCCCGTCATCCATGTCACCAGCCGCGAAGCGATACGCGAGCCCTTTCTCAATTTTCTCCTCGAAGTGAATTGGGCCAAGGGCCGGCTGGTGCGTGAATACACCGTCTTGCTGGATCCCCCGGTGACCCTGGACCGCAGGCCGCCGCCCGTAGTCCCGCCAGCAGCGGCCCGGCCGGCTGCGCAGCCGGCGCAGGAGAGGGTGGCCGCGGCGCCCGGACCGGCGCCGGCGCAGGCGACATTCACGCCATCCGAACCGGCGGGACTGGCTGGTCCATCGGAGTACGGCCCGGTGCAGGCGCATGAGACCCTGTGGCGAATCGCCATGGCCACCAAGCCCCAAGGCGTCAGCGCGCAACAGATGGCGGTTGCGCTCCAGCGCAAAAATCCCCACGCCTTTTTCGAGGGCAATCTGAACAATCTGAAGCGGGGCTCCATCCTGCGTATTCCCACCCAGGAAGAGATAGACCTCCTTTCCGAGCAGGAGGCCCGGGTGGAATTCAGCAGCCAATTGGCCCGGTGGAAGGAGCCTGGCCCGGCGGCTGGGCCTGAAGCGGCGCCGGGAACCGCCGGGGCGGAGCCCATGGCGCCGGAGGAAAAAGGCGACACCCTCAAGCTTGCGTCCGCCAGGCCGGAGACCGAGGGGGAAGCGGGCCCCAGTGAAGGTGAAGATACCGAAGCCGTCGTCGCCCGGCTGGAAAATGAACTCATGCTCGCCCGGGAGCAGAATGAAAGCGCCCGGCAGGAGCGGGATGAACTGAGTTCCCAGGTGAAGGAGCTGGAAAGCCAACTCTCCGATCTGAAGGAGATGCTCACCATCAGGAACGAGCAGTTGGCCCGCCTGGAGGCCGCGTTCGATAAAAAGGCGGCTGAAGAGGAAGTCGCGGGACTATTGGGAGCTGATGAGCCGCCGCAGGGGATGGATGAGGTCACGGATGAGCCTGTTGCCGGGGAAGCGGAAGAAGAGCCCGAGCTGGAGATTGCGGGATCGGCGGAAGACGAGTCGCTGGAAGAAATAACGTCCGCGGGAGAACCGGCCGTCGAAGAAGAGATCGACCTGGAGATTGCAGATGCCCAGGATGAAGGCCCCGCCGGCCCCGCCGCCGGGGACGATATCGTTCCCGTGGCGGCCCAGGAGAATGCCGCGCCCGGGCCGAAGCCGGCCGAATCCTGGACCGGCTCCATACAGTCCACCGCCGATAAGCTGCTGGCCTTTCTCAAGAATCAGCTCGAGCATAACCCCATTGCCGTGGCCGGCGCCGGCGGCGGGGTTCTGCTTCTGCTGGTTCTGCTGTTGATCCTGAACCGGCGCAGGGCCAGCAGCGATGAATTCCAGGAGAGCATCCTGGTAAGCGCCGATGAGATGGAGGATGAGGAACCGCCGGCTTCGGATCTTGGCGGGGACACGGAAGGTCCTTTATCCGAGACCGTGGAAACCTCTTTCCTGAGCGAATTCTCCCACAGCGATCTGGACGTTGCCCAAGATGACACCGGGGAAGTGGACCCGTTGGCCGAAGCCGATGTTTATATTGCCTATGGCCGTTACCAGCAGGCGGAAGAGCTGGTCAGGCAGGCCATTGAGCGGGAACCGGACCGGCTGGATTTTCAATACAAGCTGCTGGAGATCCTGTCTGCATCCGGCAACGCCACGGAGTTCACGAAGCTGGCGGAGAAATTGGCGCAGAACGAAAATGCAAGAGCGGATTCCGGCGCCTGGGAAAAGATCGTTTCCATGGGGCGTCAGCTGAATCCGGGGCATGCCCTGTTTGCCGCCGCGGTGGCGGGCGGATCAGTGGGCGCCGCCGGGGAAGCATTGTCCGCACAAGCGGAAGATCAGGCGTCGCTGGCGGGCGCAGGGGAAAGCGCGGATGACCTGGACATGCTCGATCTCAGCGACCTCGCGGCCGATTTTGACCTGGGCGAGGAGCCGGCGGCTGAGGATGAAGGGCCGGAGGCATCCGAAGAGGGCGGTGACGAGCTGACCTTCGATCTGGACCTTGAAACCACGGGTGGCGAAGAGCCGGCCGCGGATGAAAGCGTCTTGAGCCTTGACCTGGAGGACGAGGGCCTGGCGGAAGCTGTGCCGGGGACAGAAGGACTGGAAGAGCCTGAAGCGCCCGCCGTGGAAGAATCGGACCTGCTTGATCTGGAAGGACTCGACCTCGGGGATTTGGAGGCCGAGCTGGATGTGAGCGTCCCCCCCGAGGCTGATGAGACGGCGGCCCCGGAAAGTCCCGGTCTGGAGGCTGCACTCGATATGACGGCCGCCGAGACCGGAGAGGCCGCTACTGAAGGCCTGGGCAATTCCGATGAACTGGCGGATGCGCTCTCCAGTCTCAGCGATGAACTTCCGTCGTCCGAGGAACTGGACGACGCCCTCTCGGACATATCGCTGGATGACCTCGAGCTTGGAGATCTGGAGGAGGTGGAGGATATCGCTCCCCCGGAGCCGGAAGATGTCCTGCCAGAGCTGCCGGAGGGAGAAGACCTGCTGAGCGGCGAATTGGAAATAGAGGAATCGGGCGGTGATCTGCTTTCCGAGCTGGCCGAGGATGAAGAGGATATCGATGAGGTCAATACCAAGCTGGATTTGGCCCGCGCCTATGTCGAGATGGGCGACGAAGAGGGCGCCCGCAATATCCTGGATGAAGTAATGGCCGAGGGCGATGAAGCCCAGAAGAAAGAGGCGCAGGACCTGATCGACCGGTTTTCCTGAACCTTTGCCGAAACAGGCCCCGGAAGGCGCACGAGAGTGCGCCTTTTTGTTGTGTCCCCATCCCTAAAAGATCAGTTGAGAAATATCGGCGGGATCAAATGTTGCGAATAGCCCTGGGTGTCGAATACGATGGCGCCCATTTTCACGGCTGGCAGATCCAGCCCGGCGTGCGGACGGTGCAGGAGGAGTTGGAGAAGGCCCTCTCCCGGGTGGCCGACCGGCCTGTAAGGGTACAGTGCGCCGGACGAACGGATACCGGCGTGCACGGGGTGGGGCAGGTGGCGCACTTCGATACGGAGGCCCGGCGCAGCCCCCGCTCATGGGTGCTGGGGGCCAACGCCAACCTGCCGTTTGATATCAACCTCACCTGGGCGCAGCCCGTGGACGGGAGTTTTCATGCGCGCTTTTCCGCCACCAGCCGGGACTACCGCTACATCATCCTCAACCGCATGACCCGCTCCAGCCTGTGGCGTAACCATGCGGTCTGGACCCACCGCCCGCTGGACGAGGACCGCATGCGCCAGGCCGCGCAGTTGCTGGTGGGCACCCATGATTTCTCCTCCTACCGGGCCCTGGGTTGCCAGGCCAAGAGCCCGGTGCGCACCATCACCCGGCTGGATGTGAGCCGCCAGGGGGACCGGGTCATTATCGATGTCAGCGCCAACGCCTTTCTGCATCACATGGTGCGCAACATCGCCGGCGTGCTCATGGCCATCGGCCGGGGTGATGAGCCGGTGACCTGGAGCCGGGAGGTGCTGGAGCGGCGGGACCGGACCCAAGGCGGCGTCACGGCGCCGCCGGAAGGGCTCTATCTCATGCGCGTGGGCTATCCGGATCAGTTCCGGATCCCGGAACCGCCGCCATTGTAATTTGCCCCAGAGGCGCAGAGCCTGCAGAGAAGGCCTCTGGGTTCTCTGCGCCTCTATGGCAAAGACAAGCCCTTTCTCCGCCAGCCGCTATCCTGTATCTTCTACCGCCTTATGCGAACACGGGTTAAAATCTGCGGCATCACCCGCGAGCGGGACGCCCTGGACGCAGTGCGCCTGGGCGCGGACGCCATCGGCCTGGTCTTCTATCCGCCCAGCCCCCGTGCGGTCACGGTGGATCAGGCGGCGGAGATCGTCCGCCGGCTGCCGCCGTTCGTGACCGTGGCGGGCCTGTTCGTGGATGCCTCGCGGGAACGCATCGCCGCTGTCCTGGACCGGGTGCGCATCGACCTGATCCAGTTCCATGGCGACGAGTCCCCCGAGGCGTGCGCCGGCCATGGCCGTCCCTGGATCAAGGCGGTGCGCATGCGGGAGGCTGTCGATCTGCACGCCACGAGGCAGCGCTACGCGGACGCCGCCGCCCTGTTGCTCGACGCCTACCGGCCGGGCAGGCCGGGGGGCACCGGTGAGGCCTTCGACTGGTCCAGGGTGCCGGCTGACCTGGCGCCCTCCGTCGTGCTGGCGGGCGGCCTCTCGGCGGAGAATGTGCAGGCGGCCATACGGCGGGTAAGGCCCTATGCGGTGGACGTCAGCGGCGGGGTGGAGCAGGAAAAGGGCATCAAGGACGCCCGCAAGATCGAGGCCTTTATGCGTGGAGTCGAGTGTGCCGACCAGTAATCGAGAAACCTATTGCAATCAGCCTGACGAGCAGGGCCATTTCGGTCCCTACGGCGGCGTCTTCGTGGCGGAGACCCTCATGGCGGCGCTGGACGAGCTGCGGGTCAATTATGAGAAGTATTTGAAGGACGAGAGCTTCCTGGCGGAGCTGGACGCCGACCTGGCCCATTACGTGGGCCGCCCGTCCCCCCTCTATCACGCCCGCCGCTGGAGCCGGGAACTGGGCGGCGCCCAGATCTATCTCAAGCGCGAGGACCTGAACCACACCGGCGCCCACAAGGTGAACAACACCATCGGCCAGGCCCTGCTGGCCCGGCGCATGGGCAAGACCCGGATCATTGCCGAGACCGGCGCCGGCCAGCACGGGGTCGCCACCGCCACCGTGGCCGCCCGCCTGGGGCTGGAGTGCGTGATCTACATGGGGGCGGTGGACATGGTGCGCCAGGAGGCCAACGTCTACCGCATGCGCCTGCTCGGGGCCGAGGTGAGGGCGGTGGAGTCCGGCTCCAGGACCCTGAAAGACGCCCTGAACGAGGCCATGCGCGACTGGGTCACCAACGTGGACGACACCTTCTACATCATCGGCACCGTGGCCGGCCCTCACCCCTATCCCGCCATGGTGCGGGACTTCCAGGCCGTGATCGGCCGCGAGGCCCGCCAGCAGATCCGGCAGCAGGCCGGCCGCCTGCCGGACGCCCTGGTGGCCTGCGTGGGCGGCGGCTCCAACGCCATCGGCCTGTTCCATCCCTTCCTGGATGATGAAGAGGTAGCCATCTACGGCGTCGAGGCCGCCGGCGACGGCCTGGAGACGGGCAACCACGCGGCCCCGCTGTGCGCCGGACGGCCCGGCGTGCTGCACGGCAACCGCACCTATCTGATGGAGGACGGCGACGGCCAGATCATCGAGACCCACTCCATCTCGGCCGGCCTGGACTATCCCGGCGTCGGCCCGGAGCACGCCTGGCTCAAGGACTGCGGCCGGGCCCAATACGTGGCGGCGACGGATGATGAGGCCCTGGCGGCCTTTCACGCCCTGACCCGGATCGAGGGCATCATCCCGGCCCTGGAGTCCAGCCACGCCCTGGCCCATGCCGCCAAGCTGGCGCCCACCCTGGACAAGGACCGGATCATCCTGGTCAACCTGTCCGGCCGCGGTGACAAGGACATGCACACCGTGGCGGCACGGGAGGGGATCAGGCTATGAGTCGCATCGCCGCCCGTTTCAAGCAACTGCGCGCCCGGGGGCGCAAGGCCCTGATCCCCTATGTGACCGCCGGCGACCCCCGGCCCGGCGTCACCGTCTCCCTCATGCATGCCATGGTGGAGGCCGGGGCCGACATCATCGAGCTGGGCGTCCCCTTCTCCGATCCCATGGCGGACGGCCCGGTGATTCAGCGCGCCAGCGAGCGCGCCCTGGAGCACCATACCAGCCTGCGGGACGTGCTGGGCATGGTGCGCGGCTTCCGCGAGCAGGATCAGAAGACCCCGGTGGTGCTCATGGGCTATCTCAACCCCATCGAGGTGATGGGGTACGAGGCCTTCGCCGCGGCGGCGGCCGGGGCCGGGGTGGACGGCGTCCTGACCGTGGACATCCCGCCGGAGGAGGCCGGCGAGCTGCTGGCCGCCTTGAAACGGCACGCCCTGGACGCCATCTTCCTGCTCGCCCCCACCACCACCGGGGCGCGCATCGACAGCATCTGCCGGGCGGCCAGCGGCTTCGTCTACTATGTCTCCCTCAAGGGGGTGACCGGCGCCAGCCACCTGGACCTCGGTGAGGTCGAAACCAAACTGGCCGACATTCGCGCCGCTACCGATCTCCCCGTCGGCGTGGGCTTCGGCATCAAGGATGCGGCCACGGCGGCGGCGGTGGCGGGGCTGGCAGACGCCGTGGTGGTGGGCAGCGCCCTGGTCTCCCGGGTCGAGGCCCTGGCCGACCGGCCGGAGGCCATCGCCCCCGCCCTGGCCGGGCTGCTGGCGGAAATGCGCAAGGCGATGGATGAGAGATGAAAGTTGTCAGTCGTCAGTTGTCAGTTGTTAGTTATCAGTTATCAGTTATCAGTTATCAGTTTTCAGTTTTCAGTTGTCAGTAAAAGCGTTTGGCGCAGAATTTGAGTAACTGAAAAACCGACAACCGACAACCGACAACCAACAACCAACAACCAACAACCAACAACCAACAACCAACAACCGACAACTGATAACTGACAACTGATAACTGATAACTGATAACTAACAACTGATAACTGACAACTGACAACTGATAACTAAAATATGAGCTGGTTCGAAAAATTGATGCCCAGCCGCATTCGCACCGAAGGCGGCACCAAGGGGGCGGTCCCCGAAGGCGTGTGGGCCAAGTGCCCCGGCTGCATGGCCGTTCTCTACCGGGCGGAGCTGGAGCGCAACCTGGACGTCTGTCCCAGGTGCGGCCACCACAACCGCATCAGCGCCCGCCGGCGCCTGGACAGCTTCCTGGATCCGGACTCGGGAGAGGAAATCGCGGGGGATCTGGTCTCGGTGGATCCGCTGAAATTCAAGGACAGCAAGAAGTACAAGGACCGCTTGACCCAGGCCCAGAAGAGCAGCGGCGAAAACGAGGCCCTGGTGGGCATGCGGGGCCGGCTCAAGGGGATGGACCTGGTGGCGGTGGCCTTCGAGTTCGGTTTCATGGGCGGCTCCATGGGTTCCGTGGTGGGGGAGCGCTTCGTCCGGGCGGCGAACCTGGCCCTGGAGCATGGTATCCCCCTGGTCTGTTTTTCCGCCAGCGGCGGCGCCCGCATGCAGGAGTCCCTCTTTTCCCTGATGCAGATGGCTAAGACCAGCGCGGTGCTGGGGCGCATGGCCGAGCGCGGCATTCCCTTCATCTCGGTGCTGACGGATCCCACCATGGGCGGCGTCTCGGCCAGCCTGGCCATGCTGGGCGACGTGAATATCGCCGAGCCGGGCGCCCTCATCGGCTTTGCCGGCCCCCGGGTGATCGAGCAGACGGTGCGGGAAAAACTGCCGGAGGGCTTTCAGCGCAGCGAATTCCTGTTGGAAAAGGGGGCCATCGACATGATCGTACCCCGGGGCGAACTGCGGGACCGCATCGCCAGCTTGCTGGGCATCCTGACCAGGCAGCCGCCTCCGTCTCAGCCCCAGCCTGAGGCCGGGGAGGCGGAAGCAGGGGGCGCTCCGGCAGAGGAGGCCCAGGCGGGAGCCGAAGCCGAAAAGACCGAACCTGAGGTCCGGACCGAAACCCAGGCCGGGGACCAGTCCGGCTCCGAATCCGAGGCCGGGCCCAAGCCCTGATTTTGCGTTTCCAGCGTCTCGACGATTGGCTCGACTGGCAGACCCGGCTGCATCCCTCGGCCGTCGAACTGGGTCTGACCCGGGTGGCGGCCGTTTGGCGGCGTCTCCATCCCAACCCCTTTCCCTCTGCTGTCATCACCGTTGCCGGCACCAACGGCAAGGGCTCCTGCGCCGCCATGCTGGAGGGTATCCTGGGCGCGGCGGGTTATCGCACCGGCTGTTACACCTCTCCTCACCTGCTGCGCTACAACGAACGCATCCGTGTCGATGGCGAAGAGGTCGCCGATGAGCGCATCTGCCGGGCCTTCGGGCGGGTGGACCGGGCCCGGCGGGAGACCTCCCTCACCTATTTCGAATTCGGCACCCTGGCGGCCCTGGACATCTTCGCCGCCGAGGCGCCGGATGTGGTGATTCTGGAGGTGGGGCTCGGCGGTCGCCTGGATGCGGTCAACATCATCGACCCCGACGTGGCCCTCATCACCAGCCTGGCCTTGGACCACATGGATTGGCTGGGGAATGATCTGGATCGGATCGCCCGGGAAAAGGCGGGTATCCTGCGGGCGAAGCGGCCGGCGGTATTCGGCGGCCCCCAACCGCCCTTGTCGCTGCGGCGGCGGGCGGAGGAACTGGATGCGCCGCTGTCGGTGGCGGCTGATGATTTCAGCTTCGACCAGCGGGGCATGGCCTGGGACTGGCGCACGGCAGGGCGCAGCCTGCTGGATTTGCCCCTGCCTTCCCTGCCGGGCCGGTTTCAGCTCCAAAATGCGGCCGCCGTATTGAAAACCCTGGACCTGATCAGCGACAGGCTCCCGGTGTCCCGGGATGCCGTTTGCACGGGACTGGCGGACCTGAGCCTGGCGGGGCGTTTTCAGATTATTCCCGGCCCCGTGCCCCTGATACTGGATGTGGCCCACAACCCGGCCGCGGCCCTGGCGTTGGCGGATACGTTGGCGCAAACGCCTTGCGACGGCCGGACCCTGGCGGTGTTTTCCATGCTGGCGGGCAAGGATGTCAGGGGTGTGGTGGAGGTCCTGGCCCCTCATGTGGATGGTTGGTTCCTGGGGACCCTCGAGGATGGGCGGGCCCTGCCGGCGGAGGATATGTTACAGCAGATGGATTCGGCGGAAATCACCCGTGAAGCCAAGGCCTTCGAGGACATGAAAGGCGCCTTTGAGGCCGCCAAAGAAGAAGTGCAACCGGGAGACAGATTGCTGGTGTTCGGCTCTTTCCTGACCGTGGCGAGCGCCCTCGAATGCCTCGCGGCAGAGTCTTGGCTTTTGCCGTGAGGCCAGGGTGCGCAGTAAACTAACGATGCTTTTGGTGTGCTTGTCTTTCCTGGCGGCCAAGGTTAGACAAGGCGGATCTGTTATGGGGCAGGCTGGGAAAGAGCTCGCGGGTTTGGGCTTTCCCCGGCTATACACAATCTCATGGGGGAATGGTATGTACGTGGAAGGTAGTGTGCAGGCGCTTGCCAGGTTTTTTATGAGCAATGCCTATTTCCAACAGAAAATGACGGGGAAGATTTGTTATAACGCCGTTCTGTATTGTCTCAGGGTCGCTAGCATGAATGGGTTTTATAACCGGGATGATTTTGCGAGCCCAGATGAAGCTACGAGAGTCCTTTTCACGCAGGCGCCTAATCCTGTCCAGCACAGCCGGATTCGCGCCGATTGTGTTGTTGGGATTTTTCGCAAACAGTTGCAGAACCAGCCATTCAGTCTCAGCCACGTGATGATCTCAATAGATGGTATTGGCAACTGCATTGGAAGCAATAACGGGGCCATCGGTGGCCCAGGCAATTGGAATACTGTAAACATCGCTCAGAAACTGACTTGGCGGCCGCAAAGGAATCCGGTCTTTGATGATCCCGCTCAGCGGGGAGCTCCTGAATGGGCAAAGGAAAGGGTGGTCTTAGTCAAGCCTATTAGAGAATTACTGAATATGGTGTGAGAGAAGACCGCCATGGATTGATCAGAGCTCCCTTATGCTTCGATAGGCGAAGCATTCGATGCCATGAAAACCCATCCCTGATGGGTATATAATCACCCCTTGTCCGGTATCTATCCACAACGGGGCCGCGCGTGGACGAGAACATGAAAAAACGGCTGGTGGGCGCCATCGTGCTGGTATCGCTGGTGGTGATCTTCGTGCCCATGCTGCTGGATGAAGATCCGATGGTTACCTCCGGCATCACCGAAACCAATATCCCTCCGCGTCCGAAGACAGGGTTTTCTTCCCATATCCTGCCCCAAGAGGCCAGGCAGCCGCTGGTTGCTCCCCAGTCCCGGATCGAGCCGGCAGATGTCGTTGAGGCAGCGCCGGAGACCTCCACCAGGCCCGGGCCCAAGACGCGGGCCGCGCTGTCGGCCTGGGTCATTCAGGTTGCCAGCTTTCAGAAGCGCGAGAACGCCAACAAGCTGGTGGACCGGCTGCGCGCCAAGAAACTCCCCGCCTTCATGGAGCAGGCCTCGGTGGACGGCAAGAGGATATTCCGGGTTCGGGTGGGTCCGGAGGTCGACCGCAAAAAGGCGGAAGGCATACGGGCCCGGATCGAGAAGGGCTTCAAGCTAAAGGGCAAGATTGAACGATATCCCTGACCCCGGCCCTTTGTTAGAATCCCCGCTTCCATTGTTTTTCCGGTCCGACCAATGATTTGGGTTGATTACGTCATTATCGGCATCATGGCCCTGTCGGCGCTTATCAGCCTGGTGCGGGGCTTCATGCGCGAGGCCCTCTCCCTCGCGGCCTGGATCCTCGCCTTCTGGGTCAGCTGGACCTTCTTTCGCGACCTGGCCATCCATTTCGAACCCTGGATCGACGTTCCCTCGGTGCGCCTGGGGGTGGCTTTCCTGCTGTTGCTGCTGTCGACCCTGATCGTCGGGGGGCTGGTGAATTATCTGGTGGGCCAGCTGGTGGAAAAGACGGGCCTGACGGGCACGGACCGGATGATCGGCGTGCTCTTCGGCGCCGCCCGTGGGGCCCTGCTGGTGGGTATCATGGTGCTGTTGGCGGGGCTGACGGCGATCCCCGCCGATCCCTGGTGGCATGAATCGCTCCTGATCGGCTATTTCCAGGATCTGGCCTTGTGGCTGCGGGATCTGTTGCCGCCGGATATCGCCGCTAAATTCAGGTACGTTTGAACAGTCGGGATCTTACTTATGTGCGGTATTGTAGGAATCGTGGGACAACAGCCGGTAAACCAGTCGCTCTATGACGCCCTGCTGGTTTTGCAACACCGGGGCCAGGATGCGGCGGGCATCGTCACCTATGACAACGGCAAACTGCATCTGCGCAAGAACAACGGCCTGGCGCGGGACGTCTTCCACACCCGCCACATGATCAATCTCAAAGGCAGGATGGGCATCGGCCATGTGCGTTACCCGACGGCCGGCGGCTCCTCCTCCGCCGAGGCCCAGCCCTTCTACGTCAACTCGCCCTACGGCATCGTCCTGGCCCATAACGGCAATCTGACCAACTCCGATGAACTCAAGCGCGATCTGTACCAGGACGACCTGCGTCATATCAATACGGAATCGGACTCGGAAATCCTGCTCAACATCCTGGCCCACGAGCTCCAATCCCAGGGCAAGCTGCGCATCAATGAGCAGGATATCTTCCAGGCGGTCGCCGGCGTGCACAAGCGCTGCCGGGGAGGCTATGCGGCGGTGGCCATGATCGCCGGATACGGCATCCTGGGCTTTCGCGACCCTTACGGCATCCGCCCCATCGTGTTCGGCAAGCGGGAGACGCAGGAGGGGTGCGAATACATGATCGCCTCCGAGAGCGTGGCGCTGGATGCCCTGGGCTTCGACCTGGTCAGGGACCTGGAGCCGGGGGAGGCCATATTCATCGACATGCTGGGCAACCCCCACAGCTGCAAGTGCGCGGCCAACACCGTCCTTTCCCCCTGCATCTTCGAGTACGTCTACTTCGCCCGGCCTGATTCCATCATAGACAACGTTTTCGTCCACAAGGCCCGCTCCCGCATGGGCAAGAAGCTCGCAAACAAGATCAAGCGGGTATGGCCGGATCATGATATCGACGTGGTGATACCGATACCGGACACCAGCCGGACCGCCGCCCTGCAGCTCGCCTTTACCCTGGGCGTCAAATACAACGAAGGCTTCATCAAGAACCGCTATATCGGCCGCACCTTCATCATGCCCGGCCAGCAGGTGCGCAAGAAATCGGTGCGCCAGAAGCTGAACGCCATCGACTCGGAATTCAGGGGCAAGAACGTGCTGCTGGTGGACGACTCCATCGTGCGCGGCACCACCTCCCAGCAGATAATACAGATGGCGCGGGAAGCCGGGGCCAAGAAGGTCTACTTCGCATCGGCGGCGCCGCCGGTGCGCTTCCCCAACGTCTACGGCATCGACATGCCGGCCGCCAGCGAACTGGTTGCCCACAGGCGCACCGAGGATGAGGTGCGGGAGATCATCGGCTGCGACAAACTGATCTATCAGGACCTGGATGATCTCGTCGAAGCCGTGCATGAGGGCAACCGCAAGATCGACCGCTTCGATACCTCCTGCTTCGACTGCGACTATGTGACCGGCGATGTGAGCACCCAATACCTGGAACAGCTAGAACTGCTGCGCAGCGATGAGGCCAAGGGCAGCCGCGAGGAAGCCGCAGATTTTGGCATCGATCTGCACAACGACCTTTGATAATAAAAAACAATCGTTATTTCAGTGCGCTATTTATCAAAGCTAAAGTGTTTTCTCGCGAGTGTCCGGCGCTCACCTGGGTGAAATTACGAGAGGGGGCATTGGTTGCGGCCCTGTAACGGGGGTTGTACAATACGCTGCTTTGTTATGTGCTGATGCCTTGGTTTCAGTGCTGACTCCTTGCCTCACCGGCGGATTTTCCGGCGGGAGGCTATGAAGCCATAAGGAGCTGATATGAGACATTATGAAGTAGTATTCCTGGTCCACCCGGACCAGAGCGAGCAGGTTCCGGCCATGATCGAGCGCTACCGCTCGAACCTGGAGGCCAAGGGCGGCGTGATTCACCGCCTGGAGGACTGGGGGCGCCGCCAGCTTGCCTATCCCATCAACAAGATCCACAAGGCCCACTACGTGCTCATGAACATCGAGTGCGATGGCGAGGCCCTGGCGGAGCTCGAAAAGGCGTTTCGTTTCAACGACGCGGTGATACGCAACCTGATTATCAAGCAGAAGAGGGCCATTACCGAGACCTCCCCGCTGGCCAAGCCGGCGGATGAGAAGGAGAGCGCCGAGCCCGCGCCCAAACCCGATCCCGAGCCGGAAGCAGAGGGCGACGCCAAGCCTGAGTCCGCCTGAGCCGGCGGCGATCAGATACTTTTCAGGGCCGTGTAATCAACGGCCGAATCAGGATTTTTTAGGGGATTATCATGTCGCGTTATTTCCGCCGTAGAAGATATTGCCGTTTCACCGTCGAAGGCATTACCGAGATTGATTACAAGGATATCAACCTGCTGAAGGCCTTCGTGAGCGAGAGCGGCAAGATAGTGCCAAGCCGTATTACGGGCACCAAGGCCAAGTATCAGCGCCAGCTCACCACGGCCATCAAGCGCGCGCGTTATCTGGCCTTGCTGCCCTACACGGATCAGCACTGAGGCTTGGGCTTTTGGCGGCGCAGGGGTTGAATACCTCTGCGCCGTCAGGCCGGGCCGGGCACTGATCATGCGTTTGCTGGCATCCTTTGTGATGCAGGGGAGGCCGCAGGCAGTCATGGCGGCGGCGTTCCTCGCCGTATTGTCATGGCTGATGCCGCTCATCGGCATCCTGAGCGCCGCCGTGATTGGCCTGATCACACTTCGGCAGGGCCCACACGAGGGCCTGTTCACGGCCTTCCTGGCCTCGGTGGCCAGCGGTGTGCTGGGGCTGTTTGTGGTGGGAAGCTTCACCCCCGCCTTCGGGACGCTCGGGCTCTTGTGGACGCCCATGTGGCTCGTCGCCATGGTGTTGCGGGTGACGCGCTCCCTGGCGCTGGCCGTCCAGGGCGCCTTGCTGTTCGGGGTGGCGGTGATCCTGGCCTATTTCGGCATTTCTCCGGATCCGGTTGCCGAATGGCGCGGCATTCTGGAAACGTTCAGCCAGCCGTTGCTGGAATCGGGCGTGCTGAACGACACTCAGCGGGCCGGGCTGATAGCATCCGTTGCGCCCTGGATGACCGGCATCCTGGCGGCGGTCTTGTATCTGCAGTTGATTGCGGCCCTGATGCTGGCCCGCTGGTGGCAGGCCTTGTTGTATAACCCGGGCGGCTTCCGCCGGGAGTTTCATGAGCTGCGGTTGGACCCCAGGCTGGCCTATGCCACGCTTTTGGTGTTGGCGCTGGCCTATGCCACCGAAATGGATGGGGTCGGCCTGTTGATCAATCATGCCGTCCTGTTGCTGATGGCGGCATACCTGCTGCAGGGGCTGGCGTTGGTACACGGGCTGGTGGCGCAGAGCGGGGCCAGCCCCCGCTGGCTTGTCGCCATGTACGTCGTGCTGATATTGACCATGCCGAACCTGCTGGGCGTGCTGGTCGCGGCGGGCTATGCGGATGCCTGGTTTGATTTCCGGGCGCGTCTCCGGGCCAAGGGGAAAGGCGGATGACGGGCCTATTGATTACAAAACCTTATCAGAGGTAGAGACGATGGATGTAATTTTGTTACAGAAAGTAGACAACCTGGGCGATCTGGGTGAAAAGGTCAGTGTGCAGGCGGGTTATGGGAGGAATTTCCTGATCCCTTCCGGCCGGGCCGTCCCCGCCACGCCCGAAAACCTGGCCGAGCTGGAGGAGCGCCGCGCGGAGCTGGAGAAGCAGGCCGCCGAAAGGCTGGCCGCCGCCGAGAAGCGCAAGGCCAGGCTGGATGGACTGGCGGTCACCATCTCCTGCAAGGCGGGTGATGAGGGGCGCCTGTTCGGCTCCGTCGGCACCGCCGACATCGCCCGGGCGGTAACGGATGCGGGTGTGGAACTGGCCAAGCAGGAAGTGCGGCTGCCCGAAGGCCCGTTCCGCGTAACCGGCGAATTCGACGTGACCGTGCATTTGCATACCGATGTGAATGCGGTCATCAAGCTGACCATCGCGCCCGAGGAGTAAGGCGCCCCCTGATCCGGCAGGGCAGCCGGAGTACTAGTACTCCGCCAAGGTGATAACTTGGGATGCAGAGCTTCCCAGGCCGGCCAAGGCAAGGCGCAGTCCGCAGGGAATGGCATGCCCTTTCCAAGGACTGCAACGCGGCATTGGCCGGCCTGGGGCGCTCCCTTCGGGCCAGCCGGAAAGCGGTCAT
>DRKS01000082.1 GCA_011051655.1 Sedimenticola sp. | reverse complement strand
GGCCCGCCGGCCCGCCGGGGCAACCCTGGAGGATGCCTACGCCATCCTCAATGTCTCCCCGGACGCCAGCGACGGCGAAGTGAAAAAGGCCTACAGGCGGCTGCTCAGCCAGCACCATCCGGACAAACTGGTGGCCAAGGGCCTGCCTGAGGAAATGATGAAAATGGCGGCCAAGAAGACCCATGAAATCCGCCAGGCCTACGAAATGGTAAAAGAGGCGCGGGGATTCTGACCCTGCCGTTTTGACGAGATCACAAATGACCGATAACCTGATTGCCCCGTCCATCCTGTCGGCGGATTTCGCCCGGCTGGGCGAAGAGGTGGACAATGTCCTGGCGGCGGGGGCCGACATGGTGCACTTCGACGTCATGGACAACCACTATGTGCCCAACCTCACCATAGGCCCGCTGGTGTGCGCGGCCCTGCGCAAGCACGGGGTGACCGCCCCCATCGACGTGCATCTGATGGTCAAGCCGGTGGACCGCATCATCCCCGATTTCGCCAGGGCGGGCGCCAGCTACATCACCTTTCACCCGGAGGCCTCGGAGCATATCGACCGCTCGCTGCAGCTCATTCGTGACGAGGGCTGCAAGGCCGGCCTGGTCTTCAACCCGGCCACGCCCCTCTCCTGCCTGGAGTACGTCCTGGACAGGCTGGACATGATCCTGCTCATGTCCGTGAACCCCGGCTTCGGCGGCCAGGGCTTCATCCCCTCCACCCTGGGCAAGCTGCGCCAGGTGCGCAAGATCATCGACGATTCCGGACGGGATATCCGGCTGGAAATCGACGGTGGCGTAAAGACCGGCAATATCCGCGAGATCCGGGAGGCGGGGGCCGATACCTTCGTGGCCGGCTCCGCCATCTTCGGCGCCGCCGATGAGCGCGACCCGAACCGCTACGACGGCATCATCCGGTCCATGCGCGACGAGCTGGCCAAGGCCGGGCGCTGAGCGCCGGCCCGCGCGCCCTGTTTCCCCATGCTGAGGAAGCCCGAACTGATCCTGATCGACCTGGACGGCACCCTGGTGGACAGCGTGCCGGACCTGGCCTTTTGCGTGGACGCCATGATGCGGGCCCTGGGCCGGCCGCCCCATGGCGAGGACAGGGTGCGGGGCTGGGTGGGCAACGGCATCGAGCGTTTCGTGCGCCGCGCCCTGGTGGGGGCCCTGGAGGGCGAACCGGATGAGGCCCTGTTCCAAAAGGCCTTTCCCATGTTCCTGGAGCTCTATGCCGAAAACACCTCGAAGCGTTCCGTGGTCTACCCGGGCGTGCGCCAGGGGCTGGATCGGATGAAGGCGGCGGGATACCCCATGGGCTGCGTGACCAACAAGGCGGGCCGCTTCACCGCTGCCCTGCTGCAGGACCTGGGGCTGGCGGATTACTTCGATCTCGTCATCAGCGGCGACAGCCTGCCCAGGAAAAAGCCGGACCCCCTGCCCCTGTGCCATGGGGCGCGGCATTTCGGCGCCTCACCCGCCCGGTCGCTGATGGTGGGGGATTCCGTGAACGACGTCAGGGCGGCCCGCGCCGCGGGCTTTCAAGTGGCCTGTGTGAGCTACGGTTACAACCATGGCCGTGACATCAGGGAGGCGGAGCCGGATGCCGTCGTCGACTCCCTGGCCGAGTTGCCGCCGGCCTTCGAGGGAAACTCGAAACTTTGCCCGATTTAGATTATTGTTAGCGCCACCGAAAACCGGGAACGACAATGTACCTTCTGCTGCACGACAAGATATGGAAGACAGGCGTCCGATGGCGCCGGTGAATCACCGCCGCCCCTGCCCTATTCCGTTGTGTGGAGAAGAACATGACCCCCGAGCAATTCGAAACCCTGGCCGCCCAAGGCCATAACCGCATCCCCCTGATGCGCGAGGTCCTGGCGGATCTCGACACCCCCCTCAGCGTCTATCTCAAGCTGGCCGACGGCCCCTACTCTTACCTGTTCGAGTCCGTCCAGGGGGGTGAGAAATGGGGGCGCTACTCCATCATCGGCCTGCCCTGCCGCACCCTGCTGCGGGTCAGGGGCCACCGCATCACGGTTGAAACCGACGGCGAGGTGGTGGAAGAAGCGGAAACGGCGGATCCCCTGGCCTGGATCGAGGACTTCCAGTCCCGCTACCGGGTCGCCGCCGACCGGCGGCTTCCCCGTTTCACCGGCGGCCTGGTGGGCTATTTCGGGTACGATACCATACGCTACATCGAGCCCCGCCTGGCCCGGTGTCCCAATCCCGACCCCCTGGGCGCCCCCGATATCCTGCTCATGGTATCGGACGAGGTGGTGGTGTTCGACAACCTCAAGGGCCGGCTCTACGTCATCGTGCATGCCGATCCGTCCCGGGGCGAGACCCACGCCTCCGCCCGGGCGCGCCTGCAACGGCTGGTGGAGCGCATGCAGGGGGGCATTGCGCCCCGGCCCCAAAGGCCGCCCCGCCGCATCGATGAATCCGATTTCGTCTCCGGCTTCACCGAAGAGGGCTTCAAGCAGGCGGTGAAGCGGGTCAAGGAATACATCCTGGACGGCGATGCCATGCAGGTGGTGGTCTCCCAGCGCCTCTCCATTCCCTTCGCGGCGCCGCCGCTGGACCTCTACCGGGCCCTGCGCAGCCTGAACCCATCCCCCTACATGTACTTTCTCAACCTGGGGGATTTCCATATCGTGGGCTCCTCGCCGGAGATTCTGACCCGGCTGGAGGACGGCGTGGTCACGGTGCGCCCCATTGCCGGCACCCGCCGCCGCGGCCACACGGAGGAGGAAGACAAGGCCCTGGAGGCGGAGCTGCTGGCCGATCCCAAGGAACTGGCGGAACACCTGATGCTCATCGACCTGGGGCGCAACGACACCGGCCGGGTGGCCAGGATCGGCAGCGTGAAGCTCACGGAGAAGATGATCGTGGAACGCTACTCGCATGTCATGCACATCGTCTCCAACGTGACAGGCGAGCTGAAAGCCGGCATGAACGCCATCGACGTGCTGCGGGCCACCTTCCCGGCGGGCACCGTCAGCGGCGCCCCCAAGATCCGCGCCATGGAAATCATCGACGAGCTGGAGCCGGTGAAGCGCGGGGTCTACTCCGGCGCCGTGGGCTATCTGGCCTGGAACGGCAACATGGACACCGCCATCGCCATCCGCACCGCCGTGATCCAGGACCGGACGCTGCACATCCAGGCCGGGGCCGGCATCGTCGCCGACTCCATCCCCGAACTGGAGTGGAAAGAGACCCTGAACAAGGGGCGGGCCATCTTCCGCGCCGTGGCCCAGGCCGAGGCCGGGTTGGACATCCAGGGGGAGGACTGATCATGCTCCTGATGATCGACAACTACGACTCCTTCACCTACAACCTGGTCCAGTACCTGGGCGAGTTGGGGGTGGAGGTGCAGGTCTATCGCAACGACCAGATCTCCCTGGAGCAGATTGGCCGGATGAAGCCGGATCATCTGGTCATCTCCCCCGGCCCCTGCACCCCGGCGGAGGCGGGCATCTCGGTGGACGCCATCAAGGCGTTCGCCGGACGCATCCCCATACTCGGGGTCTGCCTCGGCCACCAGTCCATCGGCCAGGCCTTCGGCGGCCGCATCGTGCATGCCCGGCGGGTGATGCACGGCAAGACCTCCATGATCCATCACCGGGATCTGGGCGTCTTCAGGGGGCTGGACAACCCCTTCGAGGCCACCCGCTACCACTCCCTGGTGATCGAAAAAGAGACCCTGCCGGAATGCCTGGAGATCACCGCCTGGACCCGCAACGCCGACGGCTCGCTGGACGAGATCATGGGGATACGCCACAAGGATCTGGACATCCAGGGGGTGCAGTTCCATCCCGAGTCCATCCTCACCCGGCAAGGGCATGATTTGTTGCGCAATTTCATTGAAAAATAGAAGCCAGAGACCAAGAAAATGGACATGAAACAGGCCCTCAACCAGCTCCTGGAGCGCCATGATCTGAGCGGCGAAGAGATGGCCGCGGTGATGCGCGTCATCATGACCGGCGGCGCCACGCCGGCCCAGATCGGGGGCTTCCTGGTGGCCCTGCGCATGAAGGGAGAGACGGTGGGGGAGATCACCGCCGCCGCCCGGGTGATGCGGGAGCTGGCCACCAGGGTCCAGGCAAACGCCAGCCATCTGGTGGATACCTGCGGCACCGGCGGGGACGCCTCCGGCACCTTCAACATCTCCACCGCCAGCACCTTCGTCGCCGCCGCCGCCGGGGCCCGGGTGGCCAAGCACGGCAACCGCTCCGTCTCCGGCAGATCCGGCAGCGCCGATGTGCTGGAGGCCGCCGGGGTGCGCCTGGACCTGACCCCCGAGCAGGTGGCCTACTGTATCGAAGAGGTCGGCCTCGGCTTCATGTTCGCCCCTGCCCACCATGGCGCCATGAAACACGCCATCGGCCCTCGCCGGGAGCTGGGCGTGCGCACCGTCTTCAACATCCTGGGGCCCCTGACCAACCCGGCCGGCGCCCCCAATCAGGTGCTGGGCGTCTTCAGCGATGAGCTGCTGGAGCCCTTGGCCCAGGTGCTCCAGAACCTGGGCAGCCGCCATGTGCTGGTGGTCCACTCCCGTGACGGGCTGGATGAAATCAGCATCGGCGGCAGCACCGAGGTGGCGGAGCTGAAAGACGGCCGGGTGAGCCGCTACGCCATCACCCCCGAGCAGTTCGACATGCCGCGCAATCCCATCGCCAGGCTGGCGGTGGACGGCCCAGAGCAGAGCCTGGCAATGATCCGCTCCGTCCTGGAGGACCGGCCCGGCCCGGCCCACGACATCGTCTGCCTCAACGCCGGGGCCGCGGTATACGCCGCCGGCCTGACCAAGACCCTGGCGGAGGGTGTGAAAAGGGCCGACACCGCCATCGCCAGCGGTGCGGCCCGCGACAAGCTGGACCAGCTCGTCATCCTGACCCAGAGCTTCGACTGAGCGCCCGGCAGCCATGACCGCCACCCCGGATATCCTGAAAAAAATCATCCGCCGCAAGGCCGAGGAGGTGGCGGCCCGGGCGGAGCGGACACCCCTGCAACACCTTATCGCCGGGCTGGAGGACAGGGGGCCACCCCGGGGCTTCGTGCAGGCCATCGAATCAAAAATCAATGCCGGGAAGGCCGCAGTAATCGCCGAGGTCAAGAAGGCCTCGCCCAGCAAGGGTGTATTGCGGCAGGATTTCCGGCCCGCGGAGATCGCCCGCAGCTACGAGAGGGGCGGGGCGGCCTGTCTCTCGGTGCTGACCGATATGGATTTCTTTCAGGGGGCGGATGCCTATCTGGAGGAGGCCAGGGCGGCCTGTTCATTGCCGGTGCTGCGCAAGGATTTCACCATCGATCCCTACCAGGTCTACGAGGCCCGGGCCATTGGGGCCGACGCCATTCTGCTGATCGTGGCCTGCCTGGAAGACGCCCGGCTGCGGGATCTGTCGGAGCTGGCCGCCGAGCTGGAGCTGGATGTGCTGGTGGAGGTGCATGACGCCGGAGAGCTGGAGCGGGCGCTGGTGCTGGACACCCGGCTCATCGGCATCAACAATCGCGATCTGCGCACCTTTGAAACAAGGTTGCAGACCACCATCGATCTGCTGCGCCATATTCCGGGCGACCGCATGGTGGTCACCGAGAGCGGTATTCATACCCGGGGGGATGTGGCCCTGATGCGGGGGAATGGCGTGCATGCCTTCCTGGTGGGCGAGGCCTTCATGCGGGCGGGAGAGCCGGGAGAAAAGCTCGCCGAGCTGTTTGAGTAGGAGCGGCGCCTCGCCGCGATTGGCTGCCCACGGAGTAATCGCGGCGAGGCACCGCTCCTATCGGGTGCCGAACACCACGATGGTCTTGCCCTTGACGTAGATCAGGCCCTGCTCCTCCAGGGTTTTCAACACCCTGCCGGCCATCTCCCGCGAACAGCCCACGATGCGCCCGATCTCCTGGCGGGTGATGCGGATCTGCATGCCGTCGGGATGGGTCATGGCGTCCGGCTGCTTGCACAATTCCAGCAGGGTGCCGGCAATACGGCCGGTGACGTCCAGAAAGGCCAGGTGGCCCACCTTGCGGCTGGTTTGCAGCAGCCGCTGCGTAAGCTGGGCGCCAATGGCGTAAAGCAGCGCCTTGGAGTGCTCCCGCAGGTCGCCGTCGAGCAGTTGCTCCAGCCGGGAGTATGAGATCTCCGCCAGCTGGCAGTCGACGCGGGTGCGCACCAGCACGCTCCGGTTGGCCTTGGAGACGAACAGGCCCATTTCGCCGATGAATTCACCCTTGTTCAGATAGGTGAGGATGATTTCACGCCCTTCCTCGTCCTCGATAATAACTGTCAACGAGCCCTCGATCACATAATAGAGGATATCGGCGGGATCACCGGGACGGATGATCTCCACCTTGGCCGGATAACGCCGCTTATGGCAAAACGACAGGAAAGGCTTCAGATATTCAGGCTCTACTGGCGGCGGTTTCACAATACTCATGGGCGTTTGTCACAGTTTGGATGTTTTTTCGGGCCTATATGGACAAAGTCTAGGCAAGCCCCGGGAGGTTGTCGAATTATGATAGGCTGCAAAAACTGTTAACCAGTCGAGGTTTTTATATGAAAGCACGGGTAAAGTGGGTGGATGGCGCCATGATGGTGGGCGAATCCGGCAGCGGTCATTCGGTGGTCATGGATGGGCCGCCGGATTTCGGCGGGCGCAATCTGGGGGTGCGCCCCATGGAGATGCTGCTGCTCGGCCTGGGGGGATGCACCCAGTTCGATGTGTTGCTGATTCTGCGCAAGGGGCGCCATGAGGTCACCGATTGCGTGGTGGAACTGGAGGCCGAGCGGGCGGACAGCGAGCCGAAGGTGTTTACCCGCATCCACGTGCATTACAAGGTCTCTGGCCCCGGCCTGACCGAGAAGGCGGTGGCGCGGGCGGTGAAGCTGAGCGCCGAGAAGTTCTGCTCGGCCTCCATCATGCTGGGTGCCACCGCTGAAATCAGCCACGATTTCGAGATTGTGGCGCTTTAGCGGCCACTTCGGCCGCCACCTCCCTCATGGCGCAAATGATCCTGTCCAGGTCTTTGCTGTCGATGACATAGGGCGGCATGGCGTAGAGGAGCCTGCCGAAGGGTCTCAGCCACACCCCCTTGTCCACCAGCCCGGGCTGCACCCAGTTCATATCCAGGTCATCTTTGAATTCGACGACCCCGATGGCGCCCAGCGCCCGCACGTCCCGCACGGCCTCCAGGCTGCGGCAATCCTCCAGGCCGGCCTTGAAGCCGGCCTCGATCTCCGCCACGCGGGATCGCCAGGGACTGTCCAGCAATAATTTGATACTGGCCACGGCCGTGGCGCAGGCCAACGGGTTGGCCATGAAGGTGGGCCCGTGCATGAATGCCCCGCCGTTTTTGCTGATTTGTCCCGAGATCCGCCGGGTTGTCAGCGTGGCGGCAAGGGTCATGTAGCCGCCGGTGAGGGCCTTGCCCACACACATGATATCCGGGGAGACGCCGGCCCGGTCCGTGGCGAACAGGGTTCCCGTCCGGCCGAAGCCCGTGGCGATTTCATCGAAGATGAGCAGCACATCATGCTCATCGCACAGGGCCCGCACCCGGCGCAGGTATTCCGGGCCGTAGAACCGCATCCCCCCCGCGCCCTGAACGATGGGCTCCAGGATAACCGCGGCTATCTGTTTGTGATGGGCCTGCAACAGCGCCCGGAATCCGGCAATGCAGGCGTCATCCCAGTCGCCTGAAAAGGGGCAGTCCGGCGCCGGGGCGAAATAGTGGCGGGGGAGCGCATGGGAGAAGAGATGGTGCATCCCGGTGACCGGATCGCACACGGCCATGGCCCCGAAGGTGTCGCCGTGGTAGCCGCCGCGGACCGTCAGCAGCGCCTGCTTCTCCGTCCTGCCCTTGGCCTGCCAGTACTGGAAGGCCATCTTGATGGCCACCTCCACCGACACCGAGCCGGAATCCGCAAAGAACACCTGGTCCAGCGGCTCCGGCGTCAGCCCGACCAGCAGGGCGGCGAGTTCAGCGGCGGGGCGGTGGGTCAGGCCGCCGAACATGACGTGAGACATCTTCTCCAGTTGGGACCGGACGGCCTTATTCAAAACCGGGTGATTGTATCCGTGTATGGCGGCCCACCAGGACGACATGCCGTCTATCAATTCACGCCCATCCTCCAGGATCAGGCGCACGCCCTGGGCGGAGGCGACCGGGACAGGCTGCATGGAGGCGGGCATGGCGGCATAAGGGTGCCAGACGTGTTCATGCTCGAAAGCACGCCAGTTTTGCTCGAAAGTGAGAAAAGAGTCAGTCATTTATCAGTTATCAGTTATCAGTTGTCAGTTATCAGTTGTTGCCTGCATGGATGTAGGTGCCGGGCGATAGCAGGAGCGGTAGCCGGCTGTTGTCAGTTTGGATTTTTCTGCATTTATTGGCTGATAGCTAATTGCTTCAGGCGCCAATTACTGTCAACCGTCAACTGAAGACCGGAAACTTTAGATTTCAATCTGTCTCTCCAGTAGCTGAACCGGATGCAGCACCTCGATATCCAGACCGGCGTTTCGGATGCCGGCGGCAAAGTGCAATGCGCAGCCGGTGTTGGAGGTGAGCACAATATCGGGGCGGCATTCCCGCAAAGAGTCCAGTTTGGGGGCGAGCAGGGCATCCGCCATTTGGGGCTGGGTCAGCAAATTGGTGCCGCCGGCGCCACAGCACAGGGAGTTGCCGGGGAGGGGGATCAGCTCGATCCCCGGGATTTCCCCCAGGAGCCGGTAAACGGCATCCGCCGTCCCCAGCAGATTCCGCAGGCTGCAGGGATCATGCACCGCCACCCGCCGCGGCAGGGGCTTCAGTCCAACCTCCTCAGGCCAGGCCAGCTCGCCGAGATAGGCGCTGATATCGAGAACCGGCGCAGACAGCCCGGCATGCTCCCTCAGGTGGCCGCCACAACCGCTGGCGATGGAGACAATGGCCTCCACGGGCCGATGGCCGAATGCCTTGCGGTTTTGCCCGGCGAGCGCCCGGGCCGCATGGGGCTCCCCCCCATGGAGATGCAGGGCCCCGCAACAGGCCTGATCGGCGGGCACGATAACATCCCGGCCCAGCCGGTTCAGCACCCGGATGGCCGCCGACAGCGCCCCCTGGCCGGCAATGCTGCTGATGCAGCCGGTAAAGAGTCCGACTTGTCCCCGACTCTCGCCGGGGGTGGGATAGAAGGCCCGCCAGCGGGGGGGGCGGGAGACCTCCGGGAGCAGGCCGGCCAGCCGCCGCATCCTGGTGCCCCCTGGGGCCGGCAGTCCCCGCCGTGGCAACAGTCCCAGCAGGCCGGCGGCGATTTTGAGCGGCGTCCGCCGGGAGAGCAAATCAAGGGCGCCCCTGCGCAGCCGGCGTATCAAAACACCGCCCCGCCGGTTTCGCAATGCC